>DASXQY010000059.1:0-19295 GCA_036506915.1 Gaiellaceae bacterium
GCCCAGCGGCTGGCCGTTGACCGTCAGCGTGTCGCCCGCCGCCTGCGAGCCGACCGTGCCGGCGAGGACGGCGGTTCCGTTCGCCACCGTGATCGGGCCGAGCGCGAGGAGCGGCGTGGAGGCCGGTGTGGCTCGCGGCACGAGCACGAGCGCGAGGGCGATCGCGAAGAGAGTGAAGAGCTCTCGGGGTGAGTCGATCCTGCGGCGGGCTGTCGAGTTCACCCGGCCTCCTTGTCTGATGCGGTTCGCTGGGGTAAGGGGCCGGGAGGCCCGAAAACTTGTGCAAGTTTTGGCCGGGTCGGTCGACCCCGCGCAGCCGGACCTGAGCGGCAAGCTCGGGCCGGGGTTCGACTTCGTCTCGAACGACGCGGACGCCCGCGACGACAACGGGCACGGAACCGACGTGGCCGGGATCGTCGCCGCGAGCTCGAACAACGGCATCGGCGTCGCCGGGTATTGCTGGGGATGCCTGGTGATGCCCGTGAAGGTGCTGGGAGCGGACGGAACCGGGACGACGCCGACGCTTGCGCAGGGACTGGTCTGGGCCGCCGACCACGGCGCCCGCGTGATCAACGTCAGCCTCGGCGGCCCTGTCGAGGACCTCACCGTTGCGGCGGCCGTCAGGTACGCGCGCCTGCACGGCGCGCTCGTCGTGGCGGCCGCCGGGAACGACAGCGCCTCGCTCCTCGAGTACCCGGCCGCGCTGCCCGGGGTGGTCAGCGTGAGCGCCTCGGACCCGGACGATCGCCTCTACGGCTTCTCCAACTCCGGCGCATCGCTCGCGGCGCCGGGCGAGAACTCGACGACGGCGGCTGGCGGCGGCTACGAGCGCTTTCTCGGCACGTCGTCTGCGGCGCCGGTGGTGAGCGGGATCGCCGGCCTCGTGCTCTCGGCCGCCCCGGGCGCGGACGTGGCGGAGGTCGAGCGGGCCCTCGAGACGAGCGCCTCACCGCTGCCGGGCGTGACCTACGGGCGTGTGGACGCCCTGGGCGCGGTCGGCACCGTCGCCCCGCCTGCGCAGACGGCTCCGCCCGGTGGGTCGCCCGCATCCGGCTCGGGACAGGCACGCCGCACCCGGGTATTCACCGGCCGTCTCGGCGGCTCGAAGACGGTTCGCAGCTTCGTCATCGCGACGGGAGCAGGGGTGCTGCGCGCTGCCGTCAGGATCTCGCCGAGGACCGGGCGCGGAGTGAAGCTTCGCCTGCTCGGGCCCGCGGGCAAGATTGCCGCCGCGTCCGGCGGCGGCTCTGCGGCGTTGCGGGCGTACGTCAAGCGCGGGAGCTACCGCGTCCTGGTTCGCTCCACGGGCGCCGGGCCCGTTCGGTTCAGGCTCGTCGTGAGCTTTCCGGCCCCGCGCTAGGTCTCATCAAGAGTCGGGGAGCGGGCCGGCGCGGGGTCCTCTGGGGTGAGGACGGGAGGGAGAGTTGGGGAGACGCCGACCCGCTCCTTTTGTTGCCGACGTAGGTGCCGGCGGGTGAAAAAGCTTGCGCGGGCTTCGGCGGGCTCGAGCAGCAGCTTTCGGTAGAAACTACAAAGAATTGCCGGTCTAAAGCGCTGTCTTCTAATGTCAGCAGATCCCTCGAATGGAGCTTGCAGAAGTGCGGAGGAAGACCTTCCGTTTGAAGCGTGGCGCGGTCCTCACGCCTAGATCCTCGACTCCGGAAGCTCGCGGCAGCCGTTCGTGACCGGCGTCCGAGCCTTGCTCACGTAGGGACAGGGCTCGCCGTCGCGGGAGCCGTCTCCGCGGCGGTCGCTCTCGCCGACTTCACGTGGCGCGAGGTCCACTTCTCCGGCACGCCGGCGGAAACCGTCGGCTCGGGCGGCGGCTCGGTTGCGGTGGAGACCGAAGGGATCCTCGATCGAGCAAGGCTCGCGACGGCCTCCAAAGCCGACGTGAAGGCGGGCCGCCCCGGGAGCCGAAAAGCCTCAGGGCGGGCCGGCTCGGGACCGAAGGGCTCCTCCCGTCTCGCCGGCAGGCACGGCCGCACCGGCCGGCCGGGCCCCTCTCGGACTTTGCCGAAGACGACCGTCCCGGCGCCGGAGGGTGCTACGGCTCCGCCGCCACCGCCGCCCCCGCCACCTCGGCCGCCCCCGCCACCGCCGCCGCCACCGCCGCCTCCGCCTCCGGTGGTGTCGGGCCTCCCCGAGTTGCCCGACCTCCCCGACCTCCCGGTCACGCCCCCGCCTCCACCGCCGCTCCCCGACCTTCCGAAGCTGCCGTGAGCGCGACCTTGGGCCTGCCCCGGGAAGCCGTAACCGAGTCCGCCTCGGCGACGACACGTCGCCTCTACGAGACCCACGGCCAGCGGGTGCTCACCTTCTGTCTCAGCCGGCTTCGCGACCGCGAGGAAGCCCAGGATGCAGCGCAGACGACCTTCGTCTACGTGCTCAGGGCGCTCGAGCGGGGCGTCGTGCCGCGGCACGAGCTCGCCTGGCTGCTGAAGATCGCCGAAAACGTGTGCCACTCGTCCCGCCGCTCGCTCGGCCGGCGGATGGCGGTCACGAGCTCGGCTGACGTGACGGAGCTCGAAGCGGCGGCCGACTCGTTCAGTCCGGAGAGCAGCGAACAGGTTCGCGATTTGCGGGCTGCGCTCGAACTCCTGCCGGAGAACCAGCGGCGAGCCGTGCTGCTCCGCGAATGGCAGGGGCTCAGCTACGCGGAGATCGCAGACGAGCTCCACCTTTCCGTCCCGGCAGTAGAGGCGCTTCTGTTCCGGGCGCGGAGGGCGCTCGCCGCCCACCTCGAGCGCACGCGCTCGCGGCTGCTCAACCTCGGCTCGAGCCTCGCCGCCCTGCGTTCGCTTGTTCATGGCGGTCCCGCCAAGATGGCCGTTGCGACGGCAGTCGTAGGGGTCGCAGCCGCGCCGGCGATCGTGGACGAGCACCGGGACGCCGCCGGCAGGGACGGAAAAACCCCGGCGCGTCCGACCCTCGTCTCGGCCGCTCATCCGTCGCACTCGGCGCGACCGGCAAGCATCGCCCGAGGCCGAGGCCGAGCGAAGCCGCGTTCCACGCGGGCCGCGGAGACGAGCCGGACGGTCCGCGAGGCCGCCATGCGGGCGGTCACCCCGACGGGAGCCCCGGGCGCTGCCGAAGCGTCGCCGCCGCCGTCGGGCGGGACGCCCGAAGCTACGGCCCCGGTCACCGCGCCGGCGGCCCCGGCGCCCCCGCCTGGGACGGTGCCGCCCGCGGTTCAGCCCGTGGTCGAGCCGGTTGTTGAGCAGGTGACCTCCGCCGTCCCGGCGGTCGTCGAGACGGTGGGAACCGTCGCCGGAACCGTCACCGTGCCCGCTCCGCCGCCGGTTCCTGGGCTCAGGTAGATCGGTCGGTCTCTCGGGCAGCCGGCACCGCTCGCCTGACCGCTAGCGGCTCGCAGGCAGCAGCACTCGGAAGGAGGCACCGCCGCCGGGGTTCTCCTCGACCCAGGCGCGGCCACCGTGGAGGGCGGCGAACTGTGAGACCAGCGAGAGCCCGACGCCGGCGCCCGGGACGCCCGCGACCTCGTCTCCGCGGGTGAAGAGCTGGAAGATCGCATCGCGCTCGCTCTCGGCCACGCCCGGCCCGCGGTCGTCGACTGCGATCAGCACGCCTCCGTCCCGGCTCTCGACGCGCACCGAGATCGTCGTCTCGGCGGGGGTGTGCTTGACAGCGTTCACGATCAGGTTCTCGACGATCCGCTCGACCTTCGGCCCGTCCACCTCGGCGATGGCCGGCTCGGCGTCGAGTTCGACCCTCGTGGAGCCCAGTTGCTGTCCGGCGACCACCCTCTCGACCAGCTCGCCGAGGTTCGTCGGGCGGAAGGTCGGCTGAACGAGGCCGAGCCGGAGGCGGTCGAGGTCGAGCAGGTCGGCGAGGAGGCCCTGGAGCCGCTGCGACTGCTCCGCGAGATGGCCGACGATCTCGGCGTAAGTGGCCGGGTCGAGCGTGCGCCCACGCTCCCGAAGGGTGATGGCGAAGCCGACGATCGAGGTCAGCGGCGTGCGCAGCTCGTGAGAGACGGTCGAGAGGATCGTGTCGCGGAGCTCGTCGAGCTGTCGCCGCTCGGTCACGTCCTGCGAGGTTCCGACCATCCGCACCGGCTTGCCGGCATCGTTCAGCAGCACCCGCCCGCGGCCCTGGAGCCAGCGGACGCGGCCGTCGCCGAGGACGGTGCGGTGCTCGAAGACGAACGAGGTGCCCTCGGCCGCCGCGCGCTCGACCGCCTCTTGCACGGCCTCCCGGTCGTCCGGGTGGATGCGTTCGAGGTACCGCTCGTAGGTGATGCCGATCGACTGCGGCTCGAAGCCGTAGATCCGGTACAGCTCGTCCGACCAGGTGACGCTGTCGGCGGCTATGTCCCACTCCCAGCTGCCGATGTGCGCGAGCTCCTGCGCCTCGGCGAGGAGGGCCGCGGCCGAGTCGCGCTCGACGAGCACGGCGCCGAGGAGGAGCACCGCGACCGCGATCCCCGCGAGTAGGCCCTCGAGGATCTGCACGACCTCGGTCGCGCTGCCGCTGCCGAGCGGGGTCTGACCGGCAACAGCCCCCGACACTGCGATCGCAGAGACGACGAAGCTCGCCGTCACTGCGCCGCGCTGCCGGAAACGCAGGACGGCCCAGACGAGGATCGGGAAGAGCAGGTGCGGGTAGCGCCAGTAGCCGGCGAGGAAGACGAACGAGCTCACCCCAGCCAGGAGGGCGAGCAGAACGAGCGCCTCGACGGCCTCCGCGCGGGCCGGCCGCCGCCGCGGCATCGTCGCCCAGACGAGGATCAGCGGCGCGACGATCAGGTCGCCCATGGCGTCCCCGGCCCACCAGAGGGCCCATTCCGAGCCGTAGGAGGAGCCGGACAGATCACCGCCGACCCAGAGCGTGGTCACGCCGTTAGTGGCGGCGACGACCGGGCTGATACAGGCGGCGAGGAAGACCAGCGCGAGCACGTCCCGCACCCGGCCGAGCGACGGGCGGAAGTCGGCCCGGACGAGAAGCTCGCGGCCGAGGAGCGCCTCGAGGGTGTTCCCGACGGAGATCACGACCGCCTCCGGCAGCGTCGCCCCGCTCGTCGCGTTTGCGATCAGCGCGCCGATCGCCACCGCGACGGCGAAACGCGGGCCGAAGAGGAGGAGTGCCGCGAGCGCGATCCCGGTCGGCGCCCAGACCGGCGTGATCACGCCGTGCGCAACGGAGAGCTCGATCCCGAGCTTCGCTGCGCCGACGTACAGCGCGACGACCGCAACGAACACCGCAGCTCTGCCTGGCTGGGAGAATCTCACTGAGCCTTCGACTGACCGTAACCGTGCGATCGGCGGTTTACTAGAGGCGATGAAACCGGTGATCGGGATCACGACGTACCTGACCGAGGCGCGGTTCGGGGCCTGGGAGCTGGAGACCGCGCTCGTCCCGGCGTCCTACGTGAAGGCGATCGCGCGGGCGGGAGCCCGACCGGTGCTCGTGCCGCCCAGCGAGGACGCGGTGGACGAGACCCTGGACGCGCTCGACGGCCTCGTCTTCTCGGGCGGGTCCGACCTCGATCCGGAGACCTACGGTCAGGACCCGCACCCGGAGACGAAGGGGATCGTGCCGGAACGCGACCGCGCCGAGCTCGCGCTCCTCGAGGCCGCGCTGGCGCGCGACGTCCCGGTGCTCGCCGTCTGCCGCGGCAGCCAGGTGCTCAACGTCGCCCTCGGCGGCGACCTCGTCCAGCATCTTCCGGAGGTCGTCGGCGACGAGAAGCACAAGCACACACCCGGGGCGTTCGCCGACCACGACGTCTCGCTCGAGCCCGGGACCAGGCTCGCGGAGCTCCTCGGAGAACACGGGCCTGTGAAGTCGCACCACCACCAGGGCTTCGACCGGCTCGGGACCGGGCTGCGCGGAGCGGCCCGGGCGGAGGATGGCACGCTCGAGGCGATCGAGGATCCCACGAAGCGGTTCGCGCTCGGCGTCCTGTGGCACCCGGAAGCCGGAGAGGACCAGCGGCTCTTCGAGGCGCTCGTCGAGGAGGCTCGCTCGTATCGGGCCGCTGTCTCGAAGACATCCGGGGACACATCCTGGGACGTATAGGCTTCGGCGCCCTTGGCTTCCGAAGCCGCACAGTTCCTGCGCCTCTACGGCGGCGCCGTCGTTCGCGTGGCCCGGAGAGGTCGCGGGAAAGCGGCTCGCGGGAGCCGCGACGCGACCGAGTGGCCGGTGTTCGTGGTCGGCGCGCCCCGCTCGGGTACGACCTTCATGGCGGGGTCGCTCGGCAGGCTGCCAGGGTTCGTCGACCTCGGTGAGGTCGGGCCGCTGAAGGTCTCGATCCACGAGCTGACGGCGCTCCCCGAGGAGGAGGCGGCGACCCGCCTGCGCCAGACCATCGAGCGCGTGCGCGCGCTCGGGCTCGCGAAGCGGCTGCGGGCGATCGAGCAGACGCCGGAGACGAGCTTCGTCCTCGCCGCCGCCCTACACGCGTACCCGCAGGCTCGGGTCGTGCACATGGTCCGCGACGGCCGCGACGTCGTCTGCTCCCTGCTCGAGAAGGGCTGGCTCAGCGCCGGCCGGGGCGGGGCGGACGACGTCGGCGCCGCGTACGGCGGCTACGCGCGCTTCTGGGTCGAGCCGGATCGCGCCGCAGAGTTCGACGCCGCAAGCGACGCCCGCCGGGCCGCATGGGCCTGGCGCCGCTACCTGACCGCCGCGCGGGCCGGCGGGCCTGCGAGCACGCTCGAGGTCCGCTACGAGGAGCTCGCCGCCGATCCCCGTGCGGCCGCCGGTCCGCTCGCTGAGCATCTCGGCGCCGACCGCGAGCTGCTGGCGGACGCGCTCGGCGACATGCACGCCGAGTCCGTGGGCCGCTGGCGGCGCAACCTGAGCGAGGAGCAGGTCGCCGATGTCGAGGCCGAGGCCGGCAGGCTCCTGCGCGAGCTCGGCTACTCGTGAAGCGGACCCCGGCAGAGCTGATCCCGACCATCCCCGAGCCCGCCCGGGCCGTGCTGCGCAACGCGGTCTGGACGTACGGCAAGGCGACCTCGGCAATCCGGCCGCTCCCGGACTTCCTCATCCTCGGCGCGCAGAAGGCGGGCACGACGGCGCTCTACGCCTACCTGCGCCGCCACCCGCACGTCACGGGCCCATCGTGGAAGGAGGTCAGCTTCTTCGACCGCCACTGGAGCCGCGGCGAGGCGTGGTACCGCGGCAACTTCCCGAACGTCCTCCGGGCGCGGGGGGATCTCGTCGGCGAGGCGAGCCCGAGCTACCTCTTCCACCCGCTCGCGCCGCAACGGGTCGCCGCGCTCGTGCCCGACGCGAAGCTGATCGCGCTCGTTCGCAACCCGGTCGACCGGGCGTACTCGCATTACCACCACGAGGTCGCGCTGGGCCGCGAGCCGCTTTCGTTCGAGGACGCCCTCGTCGCAGAGGACGAGCGCACGGAAGGCGAGGAGGCGCGCCTGGCCGCCGAGCCCGGCTACTTCAGCCACGCCTGGTGGAACCACACCTACAAGGCGCGCGGCCGGTACGCGGAGCAGCTGGAGCGCTGGCTCGACGTCTTCCCGCGCGATCGGCTGCTGGTCCTCCCGAGCGAAGAGCTGCTCGGTGAGCCCGAGCGAACCCATACGCGCGTGCTCGCGTTCCTCGGCGCGGAGCCGCACCGACTGGATTCCTATCCGCGCGTCTTCGAGCGCGAGTACGAGGCGATGCGGCCCGAGACGCGCGCCGCGCTGGCCGCCGAGTTCGCCGGGCCGAACCGGCGCCTCTACGGGCTTCTCGGCCGCGACCTCGGCTGGAGGTAGGCCGGTGCGGCCGGGAGCGTCGCGAGCAGCGTCAGCAGGCAGACGCCGGCAAGGAGCACGTACGGCAGCCCATCGCCGGCGGCCTCGGCGAGACCGCCGCCGAGAGCGGGGCCGATGACGTTCCCCGCCGCCCACGCGCCGTTCATGACACCGAAGGCCAGCCCCGGAGCGATCCCCCTCCGCTCCGCCCCGTCGGAGATCACCGCCATCCCGGGGGTGTAGAAGGCGCCGTACGCGACGCCCGCGGCGAGTGTGAGCGCGGCGACGAGCACCGCCGCGTCCGCCCACGCGAGCGCGAGCGAGACGGCGACCGAGCCCAACAGGGCGAGCTGCACCGGAACCAGGCGGCCGCGCCGGTCGGTGAGCCGTCCGAGCAGCGGGTTCAGCACCACCTCCACCGCGGCCGTGACTAGGAAGACGGCGCCGATCGCGACGCCGCCCCAGCCACGGGCGTGCAGCTTGAGTGGGACGAGCACAACCAGGACGCCGAACAGAAGCGCGGGCAGGACGAGGAGCCACAGCCCGCCGACCAGCCGCCGGTCGGCGCGGCGGAGGGTGGAGAGCGGCTGCGGCTGCGGCTCGGCGCCCGGCGTCGCGAGCACCCAGGCGCAGAGCGCGACCCCGGTCACGCTCACGCCGAGAAAGGTCGCGCGCACGCCGGCCGCGCTTGCCACCGCGCCGAGCACCGGCCCGAGCAGCGCCCCGAAGACGGCGGCGCCCATCGTCGTCCCGATCAGCTCGCCGCGGCGCTCGCGCGGCGCCGCCGCGACGAGCCAGGCCAGCGCTCCGGCCCAGGAGAACGCGCTCCCGATTCCCTGGAGCAGGCGGGCCGCGCCGAGCGTCCAGACGTTGTCGGCGAGCGCGAAGCCGAGGCTGGCGAGCGCGGTCAGCCCGACCCCGCCGAGCGCAGCCTGGCGGGGGCCAAGCCGTGAGGCCGCTATCCCGCCCGGAAGCGACGCTGCGAGCACCCCCGCCGCGTACGTCGCGGAGAGCACTCCCGCCTCTCCCTTCGAGAGGTCGTACCGGCTCACGAAGTGCGGTAGGAGCGGCGCGAGCGCCGTGAAGAACATGATGTCGACCGCGACGATCGAGCTCAGGAGCAGGACGAGCCGGCGCATTTTTCGACGCTACCAAGCGGCTTTGACGCACCGTTCGTGCTCAAGAGCACGAGGTTGTCTAACTCGGCGACAGGTTTGACGTCTAACACCCTTCGGAAAAGGTCGAAACGACCAGGCCACGGAAGCACGGGTCCCGCGCCGCCCGCGGACGCGCTCTCCGTTCGAGCCGATCCAAATCGGACGTTCCGAGGAGGGGGTCTCTGCGGTGGACAACCAGCGTTTGCTCATATGCGTGCTCGCCGTCGTCCTGGCGGTGGGCGGAACGGCCTCGGCGCTCGCGGCGGCCACGGCGACGCCGAAGCGGGAGGCGGTCCCGAGGAAGCCGCCGATTCGGGGCGCGGCGCTACAGGTGAACCCGGCGGTGACCAAGCGCCTGCGCAGGACCGCTCGCCACTGGGAGATCGTGATGGGCAGGCCGCACGCCCGCTCCCGCGCACCGCTGAACACGAGGCGCGCGCTCCGCTTCTGGCGCCTTCATGCCCGGCGTGTGCTCCGGCTCGCGGCGCACCCGCCGCACAGGAACGGCTGGATCTGCATCCACCGCTTCGAGGGGAGCTGGGCCGACTCGGGCGATCCGTACTGGGGCGGGCTCCAGATGGACCGCGGCTTCATGCGCGCGTACGCGCCGAGGCTGCTCCTGCGTCGCGGGCTCGCCAACCGGTGGACGGCTCTCGAGCAGATGTGGGTCGCCGAGCGTGCGCACCGCAGCGGCCGGGGTTACTGGCCGTGGCCCAACACGGCTCGAGCCTGCGGCCTGATTTAGTACGTCAATGGAAGGCCCGGCGAGGACCGAGCTGAGCGACGGCGTGCTCGTCCTCCGGCCGTGGCGGCTCGAGGACGTGCCGCGGGTGACCGAGATCTGCCAGGACCCGGAGATCTCGCGGTGGACGAGTGTCCCTTCTCCCTACAAGGAGGAGCATGCACGCACGTGGATCGAGCAGACGATCCGGGAGTGGGACGATCGCCGGCACGCCGCCTTCGCCGTCACGGACGCGGGCACCGGCGACGTGATCGGTGCGATCGGCCTGCGCTTCCACGAGGACTACGCGCTCCAGGGCTCGATCGGCTACTGGGTGGCGAAGGAGGCCCGCGGTCGCGGAGCCGCGACGGGGGCGTTGAAGCTCGTGTCGCGCTGGGCGCTCGTCGACCTACGGCTGCCACGCGTGCAGCTCATCACCGACCCCGCAAACGTTCCTTCCCAGAAGGTCGCCGAGCGCGCCGGGTTCACGCGGGAAGGTCTCTTGCGCAGCTACTTCGAGATCCGTGGCGGCCGGCGCGACTGCGTGATCTTCTCCCTGCTGGAGCGGGAGTTAGAAGACGATAATCAGGGATACGAAGGAACGAGATGGCCGAGCACGTCCACGAGCTGATCGTCGCCCTGCTCTCGGAAGGGGAGGACGAGGGCTGCCTCGAGCTCTCACGCGTGAATGAGTTCGTGGCCGAGCACGAGCTGGACGAGGATCAGGTGCGGGCGCTCTACGACGAGGCCGAGGTGCGCGGGATCGAGCTGAGCGACGACTGCGGCCGTGAGGGCAAGGGGAGCACGTATGTGAACGGCGACCTCGCCGTCGCGACCACGGATGCCCTCCAGCTGTTCCTGAACGAGGCGGGGCGCTGGCCTCTTCTGACCGCCGAGGAGGAGGTCGAGCTCGCCAAGCGGATCGAGCGAGGCGATCCGGAGGCGAAGGAGCGGATGATCAACTCGAACCTCCGGCTGGTCGTCTCGATCGCCAAGCGCTACCAGGGGCACGGGCTCTCGCTGCTCGACCTGATCCAGGAGGGGATCATCGGCCTGATCCGCGCAACCGAGAAGTTCGACTGGCGGCGGGGGTTCAAGTTCTCGACCTACGCGACCTGGTGGATCCGCCAGGCCGTGCAGCGGGGGGTGGCCAACAAGTCGCGCACGATCCGGATTCCGGTCCACATCGCCGAGCGAGAGCAGCGTATGGCGCGGGCGGAGCGGGACCTGGCGCCGAAGCTCGGCCGCCAGCCGACCGAGGAGGAGATCGCAGAGCAGGCGAAGCTGCCGCTGAAGCAGGTGCACGAGGTGCGGGAGGCGGCGCGGGCGATCACGAGCCTCGACCGGCCGCTCGGCGAGGAGGGTGACAGCGCGCTGGGCGACCTGATCGCGGGCGAGCAGGCGCCGCCGGAGGAGGATGTGGCGGTCAGCCTCGAGGAGGAGGTCCTCCACCGGGCGATCGCGCAGCTACCGGACCGCGAGCGCGAGGTGGTCAAGCTCCGCTACGGGCTGAACGGAGACCGTGACCCCGCCTCGCTGGAGGCGATCGGGCGGGAGCTCGGCCTGACCCGCGAGCGGGTGCGCCAGATCGAGGCGCGGGCCCTCGAGCAGCTGGCGGTCAACCGCGAGATCGAAGCGCTCAAGGACGTCGCCTAGATCGCACTCAGGCGATCGGAGGCTCGAGCCGAGCCGCTAGATCCCTCGAGGAAGGCGCATGACGGGCGAGGCATGCCGCCGAGTTAAGGCCCCCTGCGACGAGAGAGCTGTGGAGAAGATGTCGCACGCTTGACACAAAAGCCAACTGACCAAAATCGGTGTCGGACAACGCTCGCGCCTCGGCGATTCCGACGCCGGCTCAGCTGACTAGGCGACTGCTGAGAAGGCGACTCCCCGGGTGCCCGACCCGACAGGGACGGTCTCTCGTAGAGACTCGGATGGGACGGCGATCAGCGTCAGCACCCCGTGACCGGCAACGGCCATCCAGCCGAACACGGGCACAAGTGCGCTTGGCCCACTCGGCACCGTGATCCTGCGCAGTACGCGTCCTGAGGGAGAGGTGATCGTGGCTCGACCACGATCAACCTCGGTAGTCCAGATTCGCCCGACAGCATCGACGGCGATGTGCCCGATGTGCCGGCCAACTCGCCGACGGAAGAGGAGCCGGCCGGAAATCGGAGCCTCGATCTTGCCGATCTGTCCCGATCGAGCGTAGGCGACGTAGACGGCGAGCTCGTTCCCGGCGGCGAGGTCAGAAACGATGCCGTGCGCGTTCACCCACGCGCTGAGAGACGGCCTCGCTGGGTCACTCACATCGACGACTGCCAGCATGCGACTCGACCGGTGTGCAACCCAGAGCTGGGCGCCGAGAAGCACCGGCTGGGTCGGACGCGCCCCGACCCTGATTCGTGACACAACGCGACCGCGGCCAAGGTCGAGCACGTCTAGCAGTCCGCGCTCCTCGTCGGTCACGAAGGCATACCGCGAGCCGACGAAGCCGCTGCTTCCATTCGGCGCCAGTGCGAGACCCTCAGGTCGAGAGAAACCGCGGAAGACACGGGTGACGGTGGCAGATACCCCATCGATCTGAGTCACGGACCGCCCGGTCGGATTGACCACCAGGACGCGGTGCCCATCGGCCGTCGCGGCGACGCGCGTTGCGCCTTGATGCAACGTGACTCCTGAGATCACCGCGCGCGAGTCCGCATCGACGATAGCGAGCCGGGTCCCTTTGGCGACCACGACAAACGCCCGAATCGACCCACCACTCCGCTCCTGCGCGGCAGCGCTGCCCGACAGAAGCGGGAGTACGAGGACAGTAGCCAGGAGTCTCGCCATGTTCCTGTTACGACGAGTCAACCGGATCTGGTCCCTCGGCCCTGCACAGGAAGCCGCTCGCTCCCGCCTAGCAGGAGGGCGGTACGGTGCGCGTCACCCGGCGGGGCTGGAGAGACGCGGTCAGCCTCCTCAATTCTCGAACCGCGCGTGCGGGAACCCGGTACCACTTCCCCCGTTGGAAGCGGCTGCAGTTGAAGCCGTAGGCCCGGAAGCGGTCGAGTCTTGCCGACGCGACTGTCCCGGAGACGTAGCCGTTGCGGAACCTGAGCTCGAACGCGGGCGCGCCGACCGGCACCTTCTGCGCGCGCACGAGCCGGCTCGGGCCCCAGTAGAAGGAGCTGAAGACCGGCAGGATCTCCTTGTTCGTGATCGCGACGCAGCGTGCCTTCCCGCAGACCCGCAGATCACCGGGGCCAAAGTCCTTCGCCGAGGCCTGGGGCGTCGAGAGAAACGCTCCCAGAGCGACGAGCCCAACGGCACTGCGTGGACGGAGCCTGGTCAACTGCGGCTACTACCCCTGTCGAAGGCTCCAGGTTCCGTTTCACGCACTGACGTTCAGCTCGTCCACCAGGGTGAAGAAGGCCTTGGCGTAGGGCGAGCCCTTCGTCAACCGGCGCAGCTCGTCCCAGTCGATCTGCTCGCGCACCGTCCGCGCCACCTCGAGCGCGCTGTCGTAGTCCACCTGGTGCTCTCGCATCGCGAGGAGCTTTGTCGCGAGCACGTCGTGGGGCTCCATCACCGGCATGCGCACGGCGTGCACCTCGATCTCGGACGCGCGCGCGAGGAACTCGTCGTCGACGGTGACGCCCGTCGGCTCGAAGATCAGGTCGACCAGCACGTTGCCGTCCCAGGCCTTGTAGAGCCAGCCCTCCGGCGGCTTCTCCGAACGGAAGCCCGCCCGCACCAGAGCCTCGAGCGCGCGCTCGGCGTCCTCCGGCTTGAGGAAGAAGTCGAGGTCGTGCTCGGTCTCCGGACCGCCGCGCGCCCAGATCGCGATCCCGCCGCCGAGCGCGAACGGCACCCCGGCCTCGCGCAGGGCCGCCGCGGCCTGCTTCAGGGTCTCGAGCAGCTGCTCGAACTGGGTCTCCGTCTCGGCCACCCCCTGCCGGGTACCCGGCAGGCTCGCGTGTCAATCGGCTTGAATGCCGGCATGGCCAGGCCGATTCGCGTCGCAGCGGCGGGCGACATCCACTGCGAAGAGGAGAGTCGGGACGAGCTGGAGCGCGCGTTCCGGGCCGTGGACGGCCGGGTCGATCTCGTCCTGCTCGCGGGCGATCTGACCGCCTACGGCGAGCTCGAGCAGGCAGAGCTGCTGGGCGAGATCTGCCGCCCCCTGAGCGTGCCGGTCTACGCCGTCCTCGGCAACCACGACTGGCACTGCAACCAGGTGGAGGAGATCGTGGCGGCGCTGGAGGGCGCGGGCGTCCGCGTGCTCGAGCGAAGCTGGGCGGTCGAGGAGGTCGAGGGGGCCACGGTCGGGATCGCCGGCACCAAGGGCTTCGTCGGCGGCTTCCCGGACTCGCAGCTCCCGGATTTCGGCGAGCCCGTGCTTCGGCAGGTCTACGCGGAGACGACCGCCGAGGTCGAGGCGCTCGCCGCCGGCCTGGCGGGGATCGCCGGCTGCGACTACCGCATCGCGCTGCTCCACTACTCGCCGACGATGACGACCCTCGAGGGTGAGCCGCGTGGGATCTGGCCGTTCCTCGGCACCGACCGCCTGGCGCCCCCGATCGCGGAGCACCACCCGGACGTCGTCCTGCACGGCCACACGCATGCCGGCGCCTTCGAGGGGTTCGTGGGCGACGTGCCGGTCTTCAACGTCGCGCTGCCCGTCCTCGACAGCGACTTCTTCGTGTTCGAGCTCGACGGCGCGACGGTCAAGGCCGCCGCCTGAGACTCAGGTCCCGACGACCTGGACGATCCAGCGGCGGTCGCGCTCTCGGTCGAGCTCGAGGAAGAGGACGCGCTGCCAGGTGCCGAGGCAGAGCTCGCCCTCGCGCACCGGGATCGACTCGCCGGCGGTGCCGAGCAGCATCGCCATGCAGTGCGAGTGGCCGTTCCCGAAGTCCATGTCCTCCTCGCAGATGTTCTCGGTGCGGCGGTCCCAGTCGTCGTGCGCGTAGTAGGTCTCGCTCGGGACGAGCCGCTTGAGCAGGTTGGCGAAGTCGTCCAAGAAGCCGCTCTCGAACTCGTTCACGCGCACGCAGCACGTGGTGTGCGGGGAGTAGACGCAGGCGATGCCGTCGACGACTCCGCTCTCCCGGACCGCCTCGCTCACCTCCTCGGTGATGTCGCGGACGGCGAGGCCGCCGGTGGTTCGCAGTTGGCGCTCGTGCTGGAAGACCTTCACCTTCGCTCACCCTCCTCGTTGTGGACGGCCGCGGAGTGCGGGCGCGCCTATTGTGAGGGTTTCAGGGGGCAGTAGTCCAGCGCAAGCGTTCCGAGCTTCAGCCGACGGTGATGGTCCCTTCCATCCCGAAGGTCCGGTGATCGTCCAGGGGGCAGTAAATCTCGTAGTCGCCGGCCTTCTTGAACGTGACCTTGAAGCTCATCTTCTCCCCGAACCCGATGTTGGTGCCCTTCTCCTCGACGCCCTTGCCCTCGACCTCGAGGTTGTGGGTCTGCGCCCCCTCGTTGACGGCCTTGAAGGTGTAGGTGCCGGGCTTCGGGAGCTTGATCGCGTCGGGGGTGAGGGTGAAGTCCTTCTCGATGACCGTCACGATTGTCCCCTTGACCCCCGGGTTCTCGCCGAGCTGCCCTTGGCCGGCGCCCCCTCCTCCGCCTCCGCACCCCGCGAGCAGGACGGCGGCTGGAATGAGAAGCATCAGCTTCCGCATGGCCGGAGAGCATACGACATCCACGTCCAAACGGATCGAGAATCCGCCTCTGAACGCGGGGGAACCCCTGGTTCCCCCGCGAGCCCCCTCCTCGTCGCCGGCGGTAGGGAGGATCGAGCGTTTCAGGAGCCGGCGAATGGACCTCTGACGCCGGCGGTCTGGTCGCAGTGAGCCTCCCGCCGGGCGAAGCCCGGCTCCGGCCGTGTTTCGATGTGAACCCACCCCGGACGGCGCTACGCTTGCTCCGGCGGGCCCGTAGCTCAGCTGGTCAGAGCAGCGGACTCATAATCCGTTGGTCCCTGGTTCGAATCCAGGCGGGCCCATCAGCGGGACCCCGTCAGGGCGCGCGCGGCTCCCTTCGCAAGGCGGCCGAGTCGTTTCGCCCGGTGTCCTCCTCGCTTTGCCAGGCGGACGACGACGAGCGTGGGTCTCACGTCTGAAGTGTATGAGCGGCGGCCGCTAGCGTTCGTCGGCCGGGGGGCTCGGCGTGTGGTACCTGAACGCACCGAGCCGGCGCCGGAGCGTCGAGCCGAGCTCGTCGGGAGGCTTTTCGGGCGCGGCCTCGCCTGCTTCTGCGGCGTTCGTCGAGCCGAGCCGGCCGGCGTGCCAGAGGTCGACGTTGAGCAGCTCGATCTCCTCGATCAAAAGCAGGATGGCCCTGCCCGCGGCCCGGACCTCGTCCCGGCCGTCGTTCAACAGACCGTCCCCCCAGGTCCGCAGAGTCTCGAGCTTCTCTTCGTCCAGCCGCGTCGTTGCCGGAGCTTACTCCTCCCATCTAGTTGGACGACCCCCGCGTAGGGCGAGGTCGTTCACGACCTTCCTCCGGATTGATCCCTATGCTGGCCTCGTCACCCCGTGCTCATGAGGCCATCGTCCCTGCGCAGGCTGATCGTTCAGGTCGCCCTGACCGCACTGCTCGTCGTGTCGAGCGCGGCGGCGGCGGCTCTCGCGGCCGGTGCCGCCACCGGCCCCAAGGCGAAGGTGCGCGGGCTGCTCCTCCATCAGGTCGACCTGTTCAACCACTCGAGGTGGAGGCCGCTCTGGCTCACCTACACGCCGCGGTTCCGGTCAAGGTGCCCGTATCGAAACTTCCTCGCGGTCGAGACGAGGGCCCGCTCGGCTCTCGGTCGGTTCTCCGTGCGCAAGATCACGGTCCGGGTGACGAGAGCCCGCGCCGCGGTCACGTACGAGCTCCTGGCGCGCGGCGTCGTCGTCGACAGGGCGACGCCGACCCGCCCGGATGTGTACGTCCGCCTTTCCGGCCGCTGGTACGACGAGGTCGACAGCCACACCGGCCCCGGCTGCTAGGCGAGCCCTAGAACGCGGACAGCCAGGTCGTGCGGCCGTGCCCGTGGCGGCGCTGGTAGGAATCCTCGGCCGAGAAGCGGAGGCGCTTCGGGCCTGACGAGTCGCCGTGGGAGACGAGCATCGGGTCCGGCCCGCCCGATACCAAAATGCAGACGTGCTGGCCGGTGCTCGGAGGCGACCAGATGACGAGGTCGCCGGGCTTGACGGCGCTGCGCGGGATCTGCCGGAGGTGGCGCAACATCGAGCCGGTGTACGCCGGCTGGCGCGCGTCGTAGGCGCCGCTCGCGTTCGGGTTCGGCGCGCCGGACCAGCAGTAGCAGAGCGTCGCGAACGCGGAGCAGTCGGTCGCGAGCGGCAGCCGGCCGCGGCTCCCGAGGGCGCTCAGCCGGACCGAGCCGTTCTGGCTGTAGCCGATCTGATCGCCGTTCTTGCAGCCCCAGAGCGCCCAGTCGACGATCCGCTTGCGGATTCCCTCCTCGGACCGTGAGTGCGCCAGCCGTTTCGTCCGCCGCTGCTGGAAGGGCCGCGGCAACGGCTTGGTTCCGGCGAGAAACGCCTTCAGCTGCGGGCCGAAGCTGCCGTTGACCGAGCCGTCCGGATAGCCGAGCCTCCATTTGGCGCACCGGGTCGCGCCGGCGCTGATCTCGCCGTACTCGCCGTCGACGGCGCCGGGGTCGAACGAGCCGAACTTGCTCTTCGCCAGCAGGCGCTGCGCCTCCTTCACATCGGGCCCGGTCATGAGCGGGTTGGTGAGCTGGAGCGCACGCGGCCCGACGTCGACCGCGGCCTTTCCGCCCTCCTGGAGCCGCTTCAGCAGCACCGCCGCCCCGCACTGGGCGGAGACCGCCGTCGGCGAGAACCTCCCGTCGGCGACGTACTTTCCGCGCGTGTAGTGGTTCGAGAAGCTCCAGAGGTAGGGCGAGCGAACCTGCGGGTGATGGTCCCGGTAGCCCCACCCGTTGTAGCCCTCGAGCTTGTAGAGGATCCCGGCGATGGTCCAGTCCTTCCACCTTCCGAAGCCCTGGCCGGCGAGCGCGTCGATCGCGCTCTGCTCCCAGGTGAAGGGCGGCCTGCCGGTTTTCGGACGGCCTGCGGGAACGTGAGTCGTTCGCGCAATGAGCGGATCGCCGTTGTGGAGGTGCCGCGAGAAGTCCATCCCGGCCTCCAGGTTGTGGATCACCCCGACGACGTACCACGGCATCTTCAAGGCCTTCGCGACCTTCTCGTAGCGCCGGCGGTTGGCCGTCAGCCGCCGGACGATCCGGTCGACCTCCGCCTTCCGGCTCGGCCGGATCAGGCACGACTCGTACAGGAGGCCGTACTCGCTGGCCAGGTTCTTCGTGAGGATGGCCGTTCGTCCCCTCCTCTTCCGAGGCTGGGCCGCACGGTGAGCGTACGACCATCCTCGACCGGTGACAAGGCCGCCTCCCGAGCTTGGACTCTGCCGCCGGCTGTGCTTAGCTCTGGATGAGTTTGTCCGCAGGCAACCAGGCCGCCTCGCAGCCGCCGAAGTTCGAGCCGGCGCAGGAGCTGCGACTCGCGCTCGTGCTCTACGGCGGCGTCTCGCTGGCGATCTACATCAACGGGGTCGTCCAGGAGCTCTTCAACCTCGTCCGTGCGACCGCGCCGGAGCGGGCAATCGGCTCTGACCCTGAGCCCGAGCGGGTGGCGGAGCTGAGCGAAGCCGAGCTGAACGGGACGCCCGGCGTCTACCGCGAGCTCGGCCGACTGCTCCGCTGGGGCGACCCGGCGCCGAACGACTTCGACGACAAGGCCGACCCGGTCATCCGCACCCGGTTCCTGGTCGACATCATCTCGGGCACGTCGGCGGGGGGCATCAACGGCGTCTTCCTCGGCAAGGCGCTCGCGAACGAGCAGGCCGTCGACGGCCTGAAGCGGCTCTGGGTCGAGGAGGGCGACATCCTGCGCCTGATCAACGACCGGACGTCGATCGTCGACCTCCGCAAGCTGCCGCTCCGAAAGCCGCCCCGCTCGGTGCTCAACAGCGAGCGGTTCTACACGAAGGCGCTGGAGGCGCTCTCACAAATGGGCGACGACCTCCAACGCGACTCGTCGTACGTCGACGAGCTCGACCTCTGGATCACTGCCACCGATCTGCCCGGCCTCGCGGAGCCGATCAAGCTCTTCGACAGGGTCGTCTGGGAATCTCGCCACCGCAACGTCTTCCACTTCGCCTACTGGAACGCCTACGCGACGGGTGGAGGCCGCAACGACTTCGTCCGCGCCAACGACCCGTTCATGGCGTTTGCGGCGCGCTGCACGTCGAGCTTTCCCGTCGCCTTCCAGCCGATGACGCTGAGCGACATCGACGACGTCGTCGCTACATTTCCGCAGGAGTACCCCCGCGAGAGCTCGGACTCGGACTCGCCGGCCTGGCGCGCGTTCTTCGACGACTACGTTCAGATGGACGCGTTCTACAAGGAGAGGGCCTTCGCGGACGGGGGCTACCTCGACAACAAGCCGTTCACCTATGCAACCCGGGCGCTTCTGCGGCGGCGGGCAGACGTCCCGGTCGACCGGAAGCTGATCTACATCGAGCCGGATCCCGGCCATCCCGAGGCCGAGTACGTCTCCAGGGATCCGCCCGACGCCCTCCACAACCTCCAGGCCGTCTTCACGCTTCCGCGGGCGGAGACGATCCGGGAGGACCTCGACGCGCTGCTCGAACGTAACCGCCTGATCAGGCGGC
>DASXQY010000060.1:0-3505 GCA_036506915.1 Gaiellaceae bacterium
CAGAGGAGTGGGAAAGCGTCGTGTCCACCGCGTACATGTCCCGGTGTCGGACGCCGGGGCATGGTCTGAAGAGCCGCGCCGAGTTTCTGGCGGAGCTCGTCTCGCTTCAGGACGCGATCGTCGTCGCCGGGGCGCACGGCAAGACCACGACCGCCGGGATGATCGCCTTCGTGCTCGACCGGGTCGGTCGGGACCCCTCGTTCCTCATCGGCGGCGAAATCCCGCAGCTCGGCGGCAACGCCCGCGCGGGATCGGGCTGGCTCGTCGTCGAGGGTGACGAGTCCGACCGGACGATCGAGCTGCTTCGCCCGCAGATCGCGGTCGTGACGAACGTCGATCTCGACCATCACTCCGAGTTCGCGTCGCGCGCCGAGGTGGAGGAGCTCTTCGAGCGCTGGCTGGCCGAGGTGCCACACATCGTGCAGGCGGACGAGCTTCAGCCCGTCGACTTCGAGCTGGCCCTTCCAGGAGAGCACAACCGCCGCAACGCGGCGGCCGCGCTCGCCGCGCTCGAGCTGGTCGGCGTGCCCGCGGACGAAGCCCGTCCGCGCCTCGCCGAGTTCATGGGTGCGGGTCGGCGCCTGGAGCTGCGCGGCGAGGCCGGCGGGGTCCGCGTGCTCGACGACTACGCTCACCATCCGGCAGAGATCCGAGCGACCATCGAAGCCGTGCGAGACGGGCGCCGCGTGCTCGTGCTCTTCCAGCCGCACCTCTACTCGCGCACGCGCCACCTCGCCCGTGAGCTCGGCGCCGCGCTCGCCTCGGCCGACGTCGCCGCGGTGACCGAGATCTATCGCGCACGCGAGGAGCCGGTCGAAGGCGTGAGCGGAAAGCTCGTCGTCGACTCGCTGACCGAGGTGCGTCCGGGCATGACCGTCGGCTGGACTCCGACCGTGGAGGAAGGGGCGCGCTTCCTCGCACGTCGTGCGCGGCCCGGTGACGTCGCGCTCACGATGGGCGCCGGCGACGTCGATCAGGCGGTGCCGCTCCTGCTAGAGGAGCTCGAGTGAGCTGCCTTGCCTGCGACGTGCTCGCCGGCCGCATCGAGCCGCCCGGAGGGACGATCTACGAAGACGAAGGCTGGGTGGTCGACCACTCGATCA
This sequence comes from Gaiellaceae bacterium, assembly GCA_036506915.1. GTDB lineage: Bacteria > Actinomycetota > Thermoleophilia > Gaiellales > Gaiellaceae > AC-32. The sequence continues at coordinate 1,104 of DASXQY010000060.1, forward strand.
GCCCCGTCGCACTCAGGGGCTGGCTGATCGTCAAGCCGCGACGGCATGTGGAGAACTTCGGCGAGCTGACGGACGAAGAGGCCGTCCGGTTCGGGCCGATCTCGCGCTCGGCCGCCGCTGCTGTGCAGAAGGGGCTCGGCGCTGAGCGCGTCTACGTCTGCTCTTTTGGAGAGGAGTGGCGTCATGTGCACGTCCATGTCGTTCCGCGCTATCCCGGGATGGAACCGATGAGCTGGGAGCTCCTTGGCGAGATGTGGTCGGGCGCGAGTAAGTGGGGCTGCAGCGACGAGGAGGCGGCCGGCGCGGCAGGCGCGGTCCGCGAGGCATGGAGCTGATCGAGCAGAACGTTCCGCTCGGGCGGCTGACGACGGTCGGGATCGGCGGTCCGGCGCGTCATTTCGCGCGGCCGCAGAGCCCGGCCGAGCTCGAGAAGGCGTTGAGCTGGGCCGCGGCCGAGGGGCTTGACGTGTTCACGATCGGCCTCGGCTCGAACGTCCTCGTCGCAGACGAGGGAGTCGACGGCCTCGTGCTTCGGCTCGAGGGCCAGCTCGCCGCCGCCGAGGCGATGGAGGGGCTGCTCGTCGCGGGCGGAGGGGCGCCGAACGCCGTCTGCCTGCACCGAACGCGCGCGGCCGGCCTCGGCGGCTTCGAGTTTGCATGCGCGATTCCCGGCACCGTCGGCGGCGGCGTGCGGATGAACGCGGGAGCGTACGGCGGCGACTGGCGCGGAATCCTCGAGCGGGCGCTCGTCGTCTCGGCCAAGGGATCCGGCTGGCGGACTCCCGAGGAGCTGGGCCTCGAATACCGGCTGTCCGCGCTGCAACCGGGAGAGGTCGTAGCCCGCGCGGAGTTCCGGCTCACGCCGAAACCGCTCGACGAGATCAAGGCCACGGTCGCCGACCTCCAGGCGAGACGCAAGGCGGCGCAGCCGACGAACAAGCGCACCTTCGGAAGCGTCTTCAAGAATCCCGAGCACGAGCTCTCCGCGGGGCGCATGCTCGAGGCCGTCGGATTGAAGGGCCACCGGATCGGCGGCGCGCAGATCTCCCCGCGCCACGGCAACTTCATCGAGAACGCGGGCGACGCGCGGGCGGCGGACGCCCTCGCCCTGATGGCCGAGGCCCGCCGACGGGCCCGTGAGGAGTTCGGAGTCGAGCTCGTTCACGAGGTCCGCCTCGTCGGTGGGCTCGAGCTGCCGCCGGTCGGCCAGACTCTGTAGGGCTTCTGGCGACCACGCCGAACTCGGCTGGGTGCCTGCCTCCCGCAAGCCCGTTTCGCGCGCCGCCGTACTCGCCCTGCCGGCTCGCCCGACCGCGTTCGCGTTCCCGCTCGGGCGCCTCCTGCCTTCCGGCCGCGCGCTCCTGATCGGCTTCGCGGTCGTGGCGGCAGTGGTCGGGGGGTACTTCGCCGCGAGGGAGACCTCGATGTTCGCGGTCCAGCAGATCGAGGTCACCGGCGGGCGGCCATCGGTCGTCCGGCGCGTAGATGCCGCCCTCTCGCCCCTCGACGGCACGAGCCTGCTCACCCTCGACGCGGCCGCGATCGACGAGCGTCTCTCGGGCCTCCGCGACGTGAAGCTCGTTGCCTACGACCGCGCGTTTCCGCACACCGTGCGGATCGTCGTCTCGGCGGAGCGGCCCGTCGCGGTCCTTCGCCGGAGCACCCAAGCATGGATCGTGACCGAGCGGGGGCGGGTGCTCGAGCAGCTCGGCGATCCCCGCTCATCCGGGCTCCCGCGCATCTGGACGGCCGATACGCCCGTGCCGGGTGCCGGCGAGTTGCTGACCACGGACGAAGCGCTCCTGCCGGCCATCCTCCTCGGCGGCGTGCTGGCAGCCGACCGTTCCTTCTTCGCGCGCGTGCGCGAAGCACGCGACCTCGACGGAGACCTCGTGCTCGTGCTCGGAACAGGCACCGAGGTCCGCCTCGGCGCGGCGGACGACCTGCCGCTCCAGCTCGCCGTAGCCACCCACGTGCTGGAGACGGTCGGACCCGGTGCGCAGTACGTGGACGTGAGTGTGCCCGAGCGAGCCGTCGTCCGCTGAGACTCTCAAGTCTCCAGTTTAGAGTTAGAGTTCGAGCCGCGCTTCGCCGTTGACATGCGGGATCCGCGGGCGTACTCTGGGGCGGCTTTCGTCCGGCACTAGCCGTACGCTCCACTACAGGTTGAGGTTCAACAGATCATGAGCATGCGCGATCCGTCCCAGAAATTCCTCGCAGTGCTGAAGGTCGTCGGCGTCGGCGGCGGCGGCTCGAACGCTGTCAACCGCATGGTCGACGCCGGTCTCACCGGCTGCGAGTTCATCGCAGTGAACACCGACGCCCAGGCGCTCCTGATGACGGACGCCGACGTGAAGCTCCAGATCGGCACGGAGTCGACGCGCGGACTCGGCGCGGGCGCG
>DASXQY010000061.1:0-2184 GCA_036506915.1 Gaiellaceae bacterium
AGGCGCGGCGGCGTGGCGGCCCGCGCGAGCCACACGCGCTGCCCGTGCTCGGCGAAGGCCGCCGCCAGGGCGCAATTCGTCTCCGTCGGCTCGCCGAGGAGGACGACCGAGCGGTACCGCTCAGCGGGTCGCAGCGATCGCGCCGCGACGCTCTCGTGCCGTTCGCTCGTGAGCTCGACGTCTGCGATCGTCATCACGCGAGTTAGCAGCCGCGGTTAAGGTCGGCGTGAGCGTTTGCTAAGAAACGCCTGAAATCTCGGACGAGTTCGGCCAGGTGACGTCGTTGGTGCTCGATTTCCGCCGTATGCTCGGAGAGCTCGAGCGCGCTGGCACCTCGGCCTTCGAGGATTGCACGCGCGAACACGAGCCCTTTGAGGTGGAGAAGCGTCTGCTCGATCTCGGTGGCAGAGCCCATGTCCGGCCTGGAACTCATACGGTCCTGAGCGCTTCGGTTGGAGAGAGGCGGGCGGCGCGCACGGCGGGGAGGAGGCCGGCGAGGGCGCCGATCGTGAGGGCGGCGCCGAGGCCGCCCGCCCAGGCGAGTGTGGGGATGACGATCGTCCACTGCTTGGTTGAGGCGTAGATCGCGGTTGCGAGCGCGCCGGCGACGACGCCGACGGCGCCGCCGAGCAGGGAGAGCAGGATCGCCTCGGCCAGGAACTGGAGGCGGATGTTGGCCTTGGTCGCGCCGAGCGCGCGGCGCAGACCGATCTCGGAGCGGCGCTCGAGCACCCCGATCAGCATGATGTTGCCGACCCCGACCGCGCCGACGAGCAGCGAGATCGCGCCGAGGCCGAGGAAGAGGCTGTTGAGCGCGCTCTGTGCTCTGGCGCGGGCGGTGAGCGCGGCGGAGGGTTGGCTGACCTCGACCTCGTTCGGCGCCTCGGGGTTGGCGGTCGCGGCCAGCACGGACTGGACGGCGGCGACCTGGCTGGTCTGCGAGCGGACGTAGATCGTGGTCGGATGGCCGTCGAAGCCGAGGTAGTGCCTGGCGGCGGGGAAGCCGACGAGGACCGAGTTGTCGATCTCGGGCGCGAGCGGCGCCGGCGACAGGACGCCCACGACGTAGAACCACCGGCCGCCGAGCCATATCCGCTCGCCGCGGTAGAGCCGGTCGATCCCGAGCCGCCGCGCCGCCGCCGACCCGAGCACCGCCACGGGTAGGCGGGCGGTTGCGGCGTTCAGGTAGCGGCCCTGCGCGACGCTCGTGCCGACGGTGCCGGGGAGGCCGAGACTCGCGGCCTGCACGCTGAGCCCGTTCGTGTTGATCGCGGGGATCAGCGGGCTGCGGTAGACGTTCGCGTCGGTCGACCCGGTTGCCTCCACTTGGGTGACCGGGCCGATGCGGGCGATCATCCCCGGCGCGGCGAGCGGCAGCGTGGCCTGTTCCCCGAGAAGCGTCTGCCCGTTGGTGACCGTCAGGAGGTTGGTGCCGAGCCGGTCGATCTCGGCCAGGAGCCCCGCTTGCGAGGAGGAGGAGAGGCCGAGCACCGCGACGATCGCGGCCACGCCGATCGCGATCCCGAGCGCCGAGAGCGCGGCCCGCATCGGCCGTGTGCGCAGGCCGACGCTGGCGACCCGGGCGAGGTCGGACGCCGGCAGCCTGGGCGACTCGAGGTGGGTGCGGCCGGTCATCGGCTCCCCCGTTGCTTGCCGTCGTCGGAGACGATCCGCCCGTCGAGCAGCGCGATCCGGCGGGGGAAGCGAGCGGCGATCCCGTGCTCGTGGGTGATCACGGCGATGGTCGCGCCCTGGGCATGGAGCTCGTCGATCAGCCCCATGATCGCCTGCCCGGTCGCGCTGTCGAGGTTGCCGGTCGGCTCGTCGGCGAGCACGATCGCGGGCCGACCGACGAGCGCGCGGGCGATCGCCACCCGCTGCTGCTCGCCGCCCGAGAGCTGGGTCGGCCGTGCGGCGAGCCGATCGCCGAGCCCGACGCGGCCGAGCGCCTCCGCCGCCCGCTCGAGCCGCTCGCGGGCCGGAACGCCGGCGTAGAGCAGCCCGTCGGCGACGTTCTCGAGCAGGCTCGAGTGCTCGGCCAGAAAGAACAGCTGGAAGACGAAGCCGATCCTGGTCGCGCGGACGGCCGCCAGCTCGCGGTCGCTCATCTCGGCGACGTCGAGCCCGGTGACGGCCACCCGTCCCGAGCTGGGGCGCTCGAGCGTGCCCATCACGTGCAGCAGC
>DASXQY010000062.1:0-2433 GCA_036506915.1 Gaiellaceae bacterium
AGGCGCGGCGGCGTGGCGGCCCGCGCGAGCCACACGCGCTGCCCGTGCTCGGCGAAGGCCGCCGCCAGGGCGCAATTCGTCTCCGTCGGCTCGCCGAGGAGGACGACCGAGCGGTACCGCTCAGCGGGTCGCAGCGATCGCTCAGCGGGTCGCAGCGATCGCGCCGCGACGCTCTCGTGCCCTTCGCTCGTGAGCTCGACGTCTGAGATCGTCATCACGCGAGTTCAGCAGCCGCGGTTAAGGCCAGCCTGAGAGCGCGCTAAGAAAGGCCTGAAATCTCGGACGAGCTCGGCCAGGTGACGTCGTTGTCGCTCGATTGCCGCCGTATGCTCGGAGAGCTCGAGCGCGCTCGCACCTCGGTCTTCGAGGATTGCACGCGCGAACACGAGCCCTTTGATCTGGAGGAGCGTCTGCTCGATCTCGCGCGCGCGCGGCGAACGGCCGGCGTGTCGTGAGGGAGCTGAAGTCGCGCGCGCCTCGATCCGCCCCCGTGGACCGGGCCGCGCCGCCGACGCTGCCCGCCCGGTCACCCGATCCAACCCCTGCTTCGCCCCCGAGCCACGCCGGGGGCGTACGGTCGAGAAACGTGGAACGCCGGCGCCGACGTTCGCCCGCCGGGCGAGGGCGGTTGCGCTTGCGCGCTCCTCGGGGTGGCAGAGCCCATGTCCGGCCTGGAACTCATACCGTCCTGAGCGCTTCGGTTGGGGAGAGGCGGGCGGCGCGCACGGCGGGGAGAAGGCCGGCGAGGGCGCCGATCAAAAGGGCGGCGCCGAGGCCGCCCGCCCAGGCAAGCGCAGGGATGACGATCGTCCACTGCTTGGTGGAGGCGTAGATCGCGGTCGCGAACGCGCCGGCGACGACGCCGACGGCGCCGCCGAGCAGAGCGAGCAGGATCGCCTCGGCCAGGAACTGGAGGCGGATGTTGGCCTTGGTCGCGCCGAGCGCGCGGCGCAGGCCGATCTCGGAGCGGCGCTCGAGCACGCCGATCAGCATGATGTTGCCGACCCCGACCGCCCCGACGAGTAGCGAGATCGCGCCGAGGCCGAGGAAGAGGCTGTTGAGTGCGCTCTGTGCTTTGGCGCGGGCGGTGAGCGCGTCGGACGGTTGGCTGACCTCGACCTCGTTTGGCGCCTCGGGGTTGGCCGTCGCGGCCAGCACGGACTGGACGGCGGTGACCTGGCTGGTCTGCGAACGGACGTAGATCGTGGTCGGATGACCGTCGAAGCCGAGGTAGCGCTTGGCTGCGGCGAAGCCGACCAGGACCGAGTTGTCGATCTCGGGCGCGAGCGGCGCCGGCGAAAGGATGCCGGCGACGTAGAACCACCGGCCGCCGAGCCAGATCCGCTCGCCGCGGTAGAGGCGGTCGATCCCGAGCCGTTGAGCTGCCGCCGACCCCAGCACCGCCACGGGTAGACGGGCGGTTGCCGCGTTCAGGTAGCGGCCGTGCGCAATGGCGGTGCCGACGGTGTCGGGGAGGCCGAGACTCGCGGCCTGCACGCTGAGCCCGTTCGTGTTGATCGCGGGGATCAACGGGCTGCGGTAGACGTTCGCGTCGGTCGACCCGGTTGCCTCCACCTCGCTGACCGGTCCGATGCGGGCGATCATCCCCGGCGCGGCGAGCGGCAGCGTGGCCTGCGCGCCGAGCAGCGTCTGCCCATTGGTAACCGTCAGGAGGTTCGTGCCGAGCCGGTCGATCTCGGCCAGGAGCCCCGCCTGTGAGGAGGAGGAGAGGCCGAGCACCGCGACGATCGCCGCCACGCCGATCGCGATCCCGAGCGCCGACAGCGCGGCCCGCATCGGCCGCGTGCGCAGGCCGACGCTGGCGACTCGGGCGAGATCGGACGGCGGCAGCCTGGGCGACTCGAGGTGGGTGCGGCCGGTCATCGGCTCCCCCGTTGCTTGCCGTCGTCGGAGACGATCCGCCCGTCGAGCAGCACGATCTGTCGGGGGAAGCGGGCGGCGATCCCCTGCTCGTGGGTGATCACGACGATCGTTGCGCCCTGGGCGTGGAGCTCGTCGATCAGCGCCATGATCGCCTGCCCGGTCGCGCTGTCGAGGTTGCCGGTCGGCTCGTCGGCCAGCACAATCGCGGGCCGACCGACGAGTGCACGCGCGATCGCCACGCGTTGCTGCTCGCCGCCCGAGAGCTGGGTCGGCCGTGCGGCGAGCCGATCACCGAGCCCGACGCGGCCGAGCGTCTCCGCCGCCCGCTCGAGCCGCTCGCGGGCCGGAACGCCGGCGTAGAGCAGCCCGTCGGCGACGTTCTCGAGCAGGGTCGAGTGCTCGGCCAGGAAGAACAGCTGGAAGACGAAGCCGATCCTGGTCGCGCGGACGGCCGCCAGCTCGCGGTCGCTCATCTCGGCGACGTCGAGCCCGGTGACGGCCACCCGTCCCGAGCTGGGGCGCTCGAGCGTGCCCATCACGTGCAGCAGC
>DASXQY010000063.1:0-24629 GCA_036506915.1 Gaiellaceae bacterium
GCCGGACAGCGAGCTCAACTCAGTCAACCGGAGCCCGTCGCCCGTGCTCGTCGTCTCGGAGCTCTTCGCGCGGGCAGTTCGCGCTGCGCTGGGAGCGGCCGCCGCGACCGACGGGCTCGTCGACCCGACCCTGGGGCGGGCGCTCGAGGCCGCTGGCTACGACACGGATTTCTCCCTCCTCAGGGACGACGACGAGCGGCCGCTCGGTCCGACCGCGCCCGGGCGCCGGCGGACGCTTCGCCTCTCCGGGCGGCTGCTCTCGCGCCCGCCGGGGACGCTGCTCGATCTGAACGGCGTCGTGAAGGGGCTCGCGGTGGATGCGTCGGTGGCGCTCCTTCGCGGAGACGGCTTCGTCGCCGCGGGCGGGGACGTGGCCACCCGGGGCGGAGTCGTGGTCGGGCTGCCGCGCGGAGGATCCGTGCGGCTTGCGGCCGGCGGCCTTGCGACCAGCGGCACGAGCCGGCGGCGCTGGCGGCGCGGCGGCGAGGCTCAACACCACCTGATCGATCCACGCACGGGACGGCCTGCGGTTTCCCGCTGGGCGGAGGTGAGCGTCGCGGCGGGGTCCTGCCTCGCCGCGGACACGGCCGCGAAGGCGGCGTTCCTCCTCTCCGACGACGGCCCGGACTGGCTCGACGAGCGCGGCCTGCCGGGACGGTTCGTCGGTGACGGCGGGGCGGTCGTGAACCGCACCTGGCGAGAGCTCCTGGTCGAGAGCCTGCCGGCAGCGGCGTGACCCTCACCGCTGCGAACTACACCTGGTATGCCGCCCGTGCCGGCGGGATGCTCGCGTTCGCCTTGCTGACGGCGTCGGTCGTCGCCGGGCTGCTCCTGTCCGGCCGGGCGAAGCTCGTGGGATGGCCGCGGTTCGCGCTCGAGGACGTGCATCGCTTCCTCGGGCTCCTGGCCGGCGCGTTCGTCCTGCTGCACGGGGCTGCCCTGCTGGTCGACGGCTACCTCCCGTTCTCGCTCACGAGCCTGCTCGTGCCCGGCACGGCGCCGTACCGGCCGCTCGCGGTCGCGCTCGGGGTCGTGGCGGCCGAGCTGCTCGCGGCGCTGGCGATCGCGAACCACTACCGGCGGCAGCTCTCGCACCGCTTCTGGCGGCGGACGCACTACCTCAACTTCGCGGTCTGGGCGCTGGCGCTCGGCCACGGGCTCGCCGCCGGGACCGACTCGACGACCCCGTGGGCGCTCGCCCTCTATCTGGTCTCGGCCGCGGCGGTCGTGGGCCTCACCGTCCGGCGCGCGCTTCGCTCCGTGCCGCTCGTCTGGGCAGGAACCGCGGCGCTCGCCGCCGCCGAGCTCGTCGTCCTGCTCGCGCTCGGCCGCTGCGCCATCACGGCGGCAGTTAGCCGCTAACCGGCGGAGACCGGCCGCTTGCCGACCGGGACCGCCGAAGCAATTTACGGCGTGCTCCCGGTGGCCTTACATCGGATGCGGATACTCGGAATCCGACCGGCTGAGGAGGAAGGCGATGAGCGAGCAGCTGGAGGAACGGCTCGATCGAGTCGAGCGCACGCTCTGGGAGCTCCAGGACGAGTTGACGGATCTCCGCCGGCTAACCGCGAAGGTGCCTGCGGCGAGGCCCGTTCTGCCGCCGCCTGTCTCGCCTCGGCGGCAGCCTCCCGAACCGAAGCGCTTTGCTCCTACCGGTCCGTCGTTGTCGGAGCGCATCGGGAAGGAGCTGGGCGCGCGCGCCCTCGCGGTGACGGGCGGGGCCGTGACGCTGCTCGGCGTCGTGCTGCTGTTCGGGCTTGCGGTCAACCGCGGCTGGATCGGCCCGTGGGAGCGCTGCGGGATCGGCTTCGCGGCGTCCGGCACGGTGTTCCTCGGCGGCCTCTGGCTCCGGCGGCGCTACGGCACGACCTACTCGGTGCTCGCGGCGGTCGGGGCCGGGATCGGCGGCGCCTACGCGAGCCTGCTCGCCGCGGCCGCGCTGTACGAGCTCCTCCCGGCCCCGGCGGCGCTCGTCGTCGCGGGCGCGATCGCGTCCGTTGGCGTCGTCACCTCGATCGCCTGGTCGGCCGAGATCGTCGCCGGCCTCGGCCTGATCGGGGCGATGCTCGTGCCGATCGCGGTCGTGTTCGACGGCGGCCTGACCGTGCTCGGGACGAGCTTCGTCGCCGTCGTCCTCGCGGCGGCTGGAGTCGTCGCCGTCTGGCGGCGCTGGCGCGGGCTGCTCTCGGCGGCCGTAGCGGCGAGCCTGCCGCAGGTTGCGGTCCTGGTCGCGATGTCCGATCCCGGCTCGGCGAGGGTCGCAGTGCTCGCCGCGGTCTTCTGGCTGCTGTACCTCGCGCTCGCGATCGTCGAGCAGCTTCGGGGTCCGGCGGGCCTCCAACCCATGCCGGCGAGCCTTGCGGTGCTAGCGGCTGCGCTCGCGGGCGGGTCGGCTGTGCATCTTTTCGGAACCACGGGTGAGGGCCTTGCGCTGCTGGCGATCGGCGGCGCCTACGGCGCGGCCGCGAGCGCCTTCCTCGTGCGCCGCAGCCAGCGTGACCTGAGCAGCCTGCTCTGGGCGATAGGCCTTGCTGCCGTTGCCGTCGGGCTCGCGGACCTCGCCTCCGGCGACGTGCTCGCGATCGCGTGGGCGGCCGAGGCCTCGGTCCTCGCCTGGCTTGCGGTCCGGACGCAGGAGCCGCGCTTCCAAGTCGGTGCGATCGCCTACCTGGCCCTCGCAATCGGCCATGCGTTCGCAGTCGATGCGCCGCTCACGCACCTCTTCGTCGCTCGCGCCCACCCGGCCGCCGGGGCGGTGAGCGTGGTCGCGGCCGCGCTCGCCGCGGCGACCGCCGCCTTCTACGCCCGCAGCCGACCGGAGCTCCGCGAGGCCCTCCTTTGGGTCGCGGCGCTGCTGGCGACCTACGCCGCCTCGCTCGGGATCCTCGAGCTGGCCGAGCTCGCCGGCGGGTTCGACTGGGGTCACGTCCCGGTGAGCGCGCTCTGGGCGCTCCTCGCCGCGGTTCTGCTCATACTTGGAGCGCAGCGCGGCGCCGGCCACCTCGTCGCCGGTGGCGCCGTCTGGCTCGGCGCGACGCTGGCGAAGTCGTTCGGCTTCGACCTCTTCTTCCTGAGCGAGCCGGCCGCGCTCTACGCCGCGCTCGCGGTCGGCGCGATCGTCCTCTTCGCGGGTTACCTGTATGGGCGCGAGCGCGAGGAGCCCGGTGTGACCGCGATTCCGGTCGAGTGCGTGCTCGCGAGCGCGGCGCTCATGGTGATCGCGGTCACCGGGCTCGTCGGCGGCCGCCTCGCGGGAATCGACCTGATGGGCGCGGCGCTGCTCGGAATCGGAGCCTGCTACGGGCTGCTCGCGGTCCCCGTCTTCAGGCACCGGCGCGACCTGAGCACCCTGCTGTGGGCGACGGGCCTGGCGATCGTCCTCGGCGCCTGGCCGGAGCTCGTGGGCGGCACGCCGCTGGTCGTCGCCTGGACTGCCACAGGCGCCGGCCTGTCCTTGCTCGGCTACAGCCTGAGCGAGGATCGGCTGCAGCTCGGAGCCGCGGCGTCGATCCTTCCGGCCCTAGCCTGGGCCCTCGTGGTGGAGGCGCCGCCGAGCGACCTCTTCGTCGCCGGGCCCGACCCGGGGCACGGCGTGGCCGCGCTGGCCGCCGTCGCGCTCGCGACCGGCGTCCTCACAAGGTTCAGGCGTCCGGTCGCCTGGCTCGCCGGCACTCTGGCCGTCGAGGCGGTCTCGCTGGCCATCCTCCAGCTCTTCCAGTGGGCCGGGACGGGAAGCGTCCACCTGGAGTTCCAGCACGGCCACACCGCGGTGAGCGCCTTCTGGGGCGTGCTCGGCCTGACCGCGCTCTATCTCGGCCTCGCGCGCAGCTCGCGCGGGCTCCGGCTCGCGGGTTTCGCGATCTTCGGCGTGAGCCTGGCGAAGATCTTCCTGTACGACCTCTCCGCCCTGAGCTCGATCACGAGGGCGCTGTCGTTCCTCGCGGTCGGCGCGGTCCTGCTGCTGGGCGGGTTCTTCTACCAGCGCCTGAGCTCGCAGCTCGAGGAGCGGCACCCGGCGCCTGGGTAGTCTGACCGGCATGAACGAGGTTCAGGCCGAGATCGGCCGCCGGCTCGGGAGCGGCGAGCGGGTCGCGCTGGCGACGGTCGTGGCGACGCGGCGCTCCGCGCCCCGGCCCGTGGGCTCCAAGCTCGCGATCTCGGAGCGCGGCGAGCTCTTCGGATCGGTCTCGGGCGGGTGCGTCGAGAGCGACGTGGCCGTTCAGGCGGCAGAGGTGATCGCGAGCGGGACGCCCAGGCTGCTCAGCTACGGCATCCCCGACGAGCAGGCCTGGGAGGTCGGCCTGCCGTGCGGCGGCGAGATCGACGTCTTCGTCGAGCGGCTCGAGGCCGAACTGCCCGACCCCGACGAGCCAGGCGTCTCGCTCACCGTGCTCGAGGGCGAGCGCGCCGGCGAGCGCCGCCTGGTCGAGCAGGACGCGATCGAGCCCGGCCCGAGCCGCGTGCTCGAGCTCGACGGCGAGACGGTGTTCGCCGAGGTGCTCGGTCCGCCGCCGCGCCTCCTGGTCTTCGGGGCCGTCGACACGGCGGAGGCCCTCTGCCGTGCGGCCGGGTTGATCGGCTGGCGCACCGCCGTCGTCGACGCGCGGCCGGGCCTGGCGACGAGCGAGCGCCTGCCAAGCGCCGGCGAGCTGCTCGTCGCGTGGCCGGAGGAGGCCCTCGAACGGCTCGAGCCCGACCGCGACACGGCGATCGTGGTCCTCACGCACGAGGACCGCTTCGACATTCCCGCGCTTGCGGGCGCGCTCGAGAGCGACGCCTTCTACGTTGGCGCGCTCGGCTCGCGGCGCAACCAGGCGCGCCGGCGGGAGCGGCTGCTCGAGCTAGGCGTGCCGGAGGAGTTGATCGACCGGATCGCCGGCCCGAGCGGCCTCGACATCGGCGCGGAGAGCCCGGCCGAGACGGCGCTCTCGATCCTGGCCGAGATCCTCGCTCGCCGCGCGGGCCGTACTGGCGGCCCGCTGAAGGAGACGAAGGGCCGCATCCACGCGGCCGCCGAGGAAGCACCCACACCGCGCTGACGCCGGTTCCGTTGCGGTCGCGAGCGCCGGTCGTTTATAAGACCGCCATGCTCCTGCGGGAGGTCGAGTACGCGCGGCCGTCGTCGGTCGCGGAGGCCGTCGAGTTGCTCGCCGACAACCCGAATGCACGGCCGCTCGCCGGGGGGCAGACGCTGATCAACGTGATGAAGGCGCGCGTCGCCTCGCCGGAGGTCCTCGTCGACCTGAACGGCCTCGAGGAGTTGAAGGGGATCGAGCTCGGCGGCGAGGGGACGCTCGAGCTCGGGGCGATGGTCACCTACTCGCAGGCGATGTCGTCGGCGGAGTGCAGAGCGCGGCCGATCCTCGGCGAGGTCGCGGCCCAGATCGCCGACGTCCAGGTGCGGAACCGCGGCACGATCGGCGGCAACATCTGCGCCAACGATCCGACCAACCACCTCCCACCGCTGCTGGTCGCGCTCGGCGCGACCATGACGATCGTCGGGCGCGAGGGAGAGCGCACGGTCCCGGCCGACGACTTCTTCCTCGGCGTCTACATGACCGCGGCCGGGCCTGGAGAGCTCCTGACAACCGTGACCGTTCCTCCCGCCAAGGGTGCCGGCGACGCCTTCGCCTCTGTCACGATCGGGCGGGACGGGACCGGGATCGTGAACGTGGCGGCGTCGGTGAACGGCGACTCGCGCCTCGTGGTCGGCTGCGTCGCGGCGGTGCCGGTGCTCATCCGGCCGGGCTCGACCGATGAGGACGCGGTCCGCGAGGCCGTCCACCGCGCCGGCCTCGACCCGCCCTCCGACGTGCACGCCTCCGCCGACTACCGCCGCCACCTGGCCGAGGTGCTCGCGGCGCGGGCGGTCGAGCAGGCGGCCGGGCGCCGGCGGAGCTGAACGTGGAAGCCGTGTCGAGCAAAACGGTCGCGGTCGAGGTCAACGGCGACCTCTACGAGCGGGAGGTCGACGCGCGCCGCCTGCTCGTCCACTTCATCCGCGACGACCTCGAGCTGACCGGCACGCACATCGGCTGCGACACGGGCAACTGCGGCGCCTGCACCGTCCTCTACGACGGGCAGGCGGTCAAGTCGTGCATGCTCCTGGCCGTCCAGGCCGACGGTGCGAGGATCGAGACCGTCGAGGGGCTCGCGCAGGACGGGGAGCTCCACCCGCTCCAGCAGGCCTTCAGCGACCACCACGCCCTCCAGTGCGGCTACTGCACGCCGGGGATGCTGCTGAGCGCGAAGCACCTGCTCGACAACAACCACGAGCCGACCGAGACGGAGATCCGGCGCGCGATCCAGGGAAACATCTGCCGCTGCACCGGCTACGTGAACATCGTCGAGGCGATCGCGGCGGTCGCGCGCGGAGAGGCATGAGCGAGACGACGGTCACCCCGGAGCGGCCGATCACCGTCGAGGAGCGGGAGGTCAAGCCCGGCTTCGTCGGCACGAACGTCCCGCGCAAGGAGGACGCGCGGCTCGTGCAGGGCCAGGGTGTGTTCGCCGACGACATGCGGCGGCACGGGATGGGCTATGTGCACTTCGTCCGCTCACCGTACGCACATGCGCAGATCACCGGGATCGACGTCTCGAAGGCGCTGGAGCTGGAGGGCGTCTACGGAACGCTGACCGGCGACGAGGTCGCGATCCAGACCGACCCCTTCTTCGAGCTCTCGACCCCACCCGGGTCGGAGATCAAGGATTACGCGCTCGCCGTCGGCAAGGTGCGCTGGATGGGCGAGCCGGTGGCCGCGGTCGTCGCCGCCACCCGCGAGCTTGCCCGGGACGCGGCCGAGCTGGTCGAGGTCGAGTACGAGCCGCTGCCCGTGCTCGTGGACGCGGAGAAGGCGCAGGACGTGGAAGCGCCCATCCTCCACGACGACGCGGGCTCCAACGTCGTCTGGTCGGGCGAGTTCGACTGGGGCGACTTCGACGCCGCGCTCGCGGAGGCGGACCGCGTCGTCAAGATCGACCGGCTCCATTTCCACCGTTTCAGCTCGACCCCGCTCGAGTGCAGCGGCTGCATCGTCGAGTACGAGCGCGCGACCGGCCAGTGGACGCTCTTCGGCAACCACCAGATGCCCGGCGTGGGCGCGATCTGGATGGCGCCGGCCCTGCGCGTGGGGATCGACAAGCTCCGCTTCGTCAGCCACGACATCGGCGGCGCCTTCGGCAACAAGATCACCCTCCACCCGTACTTCGTCGCCTGCTGCCTGCTCGCGCGCAAGCTCCGGCGCCCGGTCCAGTGGACCGAGTGGCGGACCGACCAGCACATGGCGAACACGCACGGGAACGAGCGCACGTTCCTCGACATCGAGGTGCCCGTGCGCTCGGACGGGACGATGCTGGGCTTCAAGGTCCGGGCGATCGACGACTGCGGCGCCTTCCCGCGCTACGAGCCGCTCGGTTGCATTATCTGGGCCCAGGTGACGCCGGGCTGCTACCGCTGGCGCCACGTTCGCGTGGACTTCACGCAGGTCTGCACGAACAAGTCGCCGGTCGCACCTAACCGCGGCTACTCGCGGATGCAGCAGCTCTGGTTCACCGAGCGGCTCGTCGACATCGTCGCGCACGAGCTCGAGCTCGATCCGGTCGAGGTGCGCAAGCGGAACTACATCCGCTCCGACGAGATGCCCTACGAGACGCCGAACGGCTGCGTCTACGACTCCGGCGACTACGCGCTCTGCCTCGACAAGGCGCTCGAGCTGATCGACTACGGCTCGATCGAGCAGCGCCGGGAAGAGGCGGCGACGCGCGGGAAGCTGCTCGGCCTCGGGATCGGCTCCACCCTCGACTCCGGGACGAACAACTTCGGGCAGTCGATGATCCTGAACCCGGAGCTCCAGTTCTCCGGCAACAACGAGGTGGCGACGGTCAAGCTCGACCTCTTCGGCGAGATCGTCGTCACGCTCGGCACCGTCCCCCAGGGCCAGGGGCACGAGACGACGGCCTCGCAGGTGGTCGCCGACATCCTCGGCTGCACCCCCGACGACGTCCACGTCCGGCCGGGGCACGACTCGTACTGGAACTCACACGCGGGCTTCTCGGGCACCTACGCGAGCCAGTTCGCGGTCACGGGGATCGGCGCGGTCAAGGGCGCGACCGAGCGGCTGGCGACCGAGATGAGGCAGCTCGCGGCGGCGGTGCTCGGCTGTGCCCCGGACGACATCGAGCTCGCGGAGGGCCAGGCGCGGATGCGCGAGAACCCGGAGGCGGCGCTGCCGTTTATGGCGCTGGGCGCGATCATCAACGCGAACAACGCCGGGCTGCCGCAGGACCTCGACGTCACGCTCAACTGCCGCTACGTCTACCGGCCGCCGTTCGAGAAGCCGGACGTCGAGCGCAAGTACGGCAACCTCACGCTTACCTACGCGAACCAGGTTCACGCCTGCGTGATCGAGATCGACGGCGAGACGGGCGTGTACGAGATCGTCGACTACGCGGCCGTGGACGACTGCGGCCACCGGATCCACCCGCAGATCGTCGAGGGGCAGGTGCACGGCGCGATGGCGCACGGGCTCGGCGCGGCGACGCACGAGCAGTTCCCCTACGACGAGGACGGGACGCTGCTGACCGCCAACTTCTACGACTACCACGTCCCGCACGCGCTGGACATGCCGCCGCTGAAGACGGACTACGTCGAGTCGCCCTCGCCGTTCACGAACTACGGGGCAAAGGGGATGGGAGAGGGCGGGGGCGCCGGCATCCACGCCGTCTGCGCGGCGATCCAGGACGCGCTGCGGCCGCTCGGCGGGCCGATCGTGACCGACAGCTGCAACCCGCCCAACCGCGTCTGGGAGCTGATTCGCGACCCGGAGGCGGCGCGGGCCGGGGTGGCGGTGGAGAGCGCGTGAAGCTCGAAGGGACGCGGTCGTTCGAGGCGCCGCGGCAGGCGGTCTGGGAGGTGCTGAACGACCCGGCGCGGATGGCGAAGACCATGCCCGGCGTCGAGAGCTTCGACGTTCAGGACGACCGGCACTGGAAGGCGAACGTCAAGATCCCGCTCGGGCTCGGCGTCCTGCCTCTCAGCATCGGGTTCGAAAAGATAGAGGAGCGCCCGATCGAGTACGCGCGCCTGCACGCGAACGGCTCCGGCGTCGGCGCGATCATGAGCATGGCGACCGGCTTCCACCTGAGCGAGGCCGACGGTGGCGGCACGGACATGCGCTGGGAGGCGGAGGTGAAGGTCGCCGGGCCGGTCGGGAGCATGGGCCAGCGCGTCCTCCAGCCGATCGTCAACCAGCAGGTCCAGAACGTGCTGGCTGCCCTCGACGAGCAGGTTCAGGAGGCCTACTCGGCCGGGTAGGGGCGGCCTGACTGCTCCGCCCGGCTCTCCCCGGCCGCCTCGGGGCAGCCGTAATGGAAGCCCTGGGCGCTGTGGCAGCCGAGGTCCTGGATGACCTGGCTCTGGCTCTGGCGCTCGATCCCCTCCGCGACGAGTCGCGTTCCGAGCGCGTTCCCGAGGCCGACGATCGCCCGCAGGAGCGCCTCGCCCGCGGCGTCCGTGTCGACGCTGGCGGTGAAGCTGCGGTCGATCTTGACGATGTCGACCGGCAGGCGCTGGAGGTAGGCGAGCGAGCCGTAGCCGGTGCCGAAGTCGTCGAGCGCGATCTCGATCCCCTTGCTCTTGAGGGTCGCCAGCCTCCTCTCAGCGGCGTCTCCCGTCTCGATCAGGACGCTCTCAGTGATCTCGAGCACGAGGCAGCGCGCCGGCAGGCCGGCCCGCTCGAGCGCCGCCTCGACGTGATCGACGAAGTCGGGGTGCTGGAGCTGGCGCGCCGAGACGTTCACCGACATCTCCAGCTCCCGTCCCTCCGCCGCGCCGCGCCGAGCCGCGTGCATGCATGCCTCCTGCAGCACCCAGCGGCCGATCGGGACGATCAGGCCCGATTCCTCGGCCAGCGGGACGAACTGGAGCGGCTGGACCTGTCCTAGCTCCGGATGCTCCCAGCGCAGGAGCGCCTCGTAGCCGAAGATCTCGCCGGAGGGCAGCGCGACGATCGGCTGGTAGTGGAGGCGGAACTCGCGCCGCTCGACCGCCTCCGCGAGCTCGGCGATGCGCCGGAAGCGAACGAGCGCGGCGTGGTCGAGCTCGGGGTCGAAGAAGGCGTAGCCGAGACCGAGCTGCGACTTCGCGCGGTACATGGCGGCGTCGGCCTGCTTGTGCAGGTCGTGTGCGTCGTCGCCCAGCGCGATCCCGATGCTCGCCTCCAGCGTGAAGCGGTGCCCGTCGACCTCGATCGGCCGGCCGATCGCCTCGAGCACTCGCTCGGCGACCCGGGCGACCTCGGCCGGCTCGGAGACGACCTCGAGCAGGAGCGCGAACTCGTCCCCGCCGAGGCGGGCGGCGGTGTCCCCGGCCCGGATGAGCGTGCGGAGTCGCTCTCCGAGCGTCTCCAGGATGGCGTCGCCTGCGGGGTGGCCGAAGCGGTCGTTCAGGCTCTTGAAGTTGTTCAGGTCGATGAAGAGAAGGGCGGTGTGCTCGTCCGCCTCCTTCCGGATCGAGACGGCGTGCGCGAGCCGCTCGTTGAAGAAGGCCCGGTTCGCCAGGCCCGTGAGCGCGTCGTGCATCGCCTGGCGGCGGAGCTGCTCCTCCGCCTCACGTTCAGGCGAGATGTCCAGCAGGTAGCCCTGGAGGTAGAGCGGCATCCCGTCCTCGTCCTTGACGACGACGCCCTCGTCCCGGACCCAGACGTAGTCGCCGTCGCGTGAGCGAAGCCGGTACTCCGTGCTCAGCGGCTCGTGCGTCCGGTGGGTGTGCCCGTGCGCGGCCAGGACGCGGTCGCGATCGTCCGGATGGAGGGCCTTCACGAACAGCATCTCGTCGCTCAGCCACTCCTGAACGGAATAGCCCAGCAGCTGCTCGATCTGCGGGCTCGTGAAGATGTTCGAGCTGGCCGCGTCGAGCTCGTCCACGTAGATCACGAGCGGGAGCTGCTCGACCAGCGTGCGGTAGCGACGCTCGATCTCGCCGCGCTCGGCCGCCTGCGCCGAGGCGCGATCAACCGCCTGCTGGCGCTCGATCACGATGCTCGCGATGCCGGCGGCGACGTCGACCAGGTCGATCTCGCGTTGTGACGGGTGCCGGGCCGTCCGGTAGTAGAGCGCAAACGTGCCCACGACCTCGCCCGACGCGCCCCGGATCGGCGTCGACCAGCAGGCGCGGAGCCCGTGCGCCTCGGCGAGCTCGCGATAGTCCTGCCAGAGCGGGTCGGTCGCGATGTCTTCAACGACCACCAGCTCGTTGCGGAACGCGGCCGTCCCGCAGGAGCCTACGGAAGGGCCGACCACGAGGCCGTCGACGGCCTCCGAGTAGGCGCGCGGCAGGCGCGGCGCAACCAGCGTGTTCAGCTTGCCGGTCTGCGGGTCGAGCAGCAGCACCGACGCCAGCGCCCCGGTCGAATGGGCTTCGATGAAATCGACCAGGAGCCCCAGCACCCGCGATGCGCGCGCTCCGGCCGTCGCCTCGGCCAGCAGCTCGCGCTGCATCTCGAGCAGCGTGAGCGCCCGCTCCGGCAGGTCTGCCGCAGCGGAGCCGTTGAGCGCAGGGACGCCTACTGCCTCGTCTGGCAACACAAGCAACTAGATCGTGTTCCTGGAGGCACCACCTGTCCCTCGAACGAGGGAACCGTCCCGGGCAGCGGCCGGCGTTCTCGCCGCATAGGATCGGAGCGATGCCGCCGCCGTTCCGAATCGGCGTGATGCAGCTCTCGATGGAGCCGCTCGGCGAGATGATCGAGGCGGCGAAGGTGATGGACCGGGCGGGGATGGACACGATCTGGCTCGCCGAGGCCTACCCCTGGTGGCGCAAGCACGGGATGGAGGCCCGCTCGTCGACCGTCACCTCGGCGCTGATTGCGCAGGCGACGGAGCGGCTGACGATCGGCTGGGGGATCATCTCGCCCTTCACGCGCCATCCGGTGCAGGCTGCAATGGACGCGCGGGTCGTCCAGGAGGCGGCCGGGCCGGGGCGCTTCCTGCTCGGCTTCGGGACCTCGAAGATCTTCCTCAACAACGCCCGGCTGAACTCGCGCAGGACGCTCGGGCCGATGCGCGAGGCGGTCGAGATCGTGCGCGGCGTCCTCGCCGGCGGCGCGTTCGAGTACGAGGGGGAAACGTTCAGCGCCTCCGTGCCCGCGCTCCTCGCAGAGGCCGAGACCCCGCGTGACGTGCCGCCCGTCTACATCGCGGCGACGGCGCCGAAGATGCAGATGCTCGCGGGCGAGATCGCCGACGGCTGCCTGACGCCCTCGATCACGACGCCGGCTTTCGTCGGCTACACGTGCGGCAACGTCAAGGCGGACATCGACATCGGCTGCACGGTGATCGCCTCGATCGGCGAGGATCGCGACGCGGGCCGCGACGGCGCGCGGGAGATCGCAGGCATGTACCTCGCCAACAAGTTCCAGAACATCAAGGGGGCGGCCGACACGCTGCTCGAGCTGGCCGAGATCGAGATGGAGGAGCTGCGCCCGGTGGCCGAGGCGATGGAGCGCGGTGGCCGGCTCGCCGCAAAGGAGCAGGTGTCCGACGACCTGCTCGACCGCTGCAAGCCGATCGCCGGCACGCCCGCCGACTGCATCGAGGCAATCGAGGAGTACCGCGACGCCGGCTGTTCCCATGTCATGCTCGAGCTCTGGGGAGATCGCCGCCACGAGCAGATCGAGCTGTTCGGGCGCGAGGTGCTGCCCCGGTTCCGCCGATGAAGCAGCTGCTCAACAAGGTCGACCGCGACAGCCTCGTCGAGACGGCCTCGGACCTGGTCAATATCGCCAGCCCGACCGGTCACGAGCAGCCGGCGGCCGAGTACGTCGCGCGGGCGCTCGGGGCGATGGGGCTCCAGGTCTCGTGGCAGGAGGTCGAGGAGGGCCGTCCGAACGTTCTCGCCCGCCTCGAGGGCAGCGGCGGCGGCAAAACCCTGATGTTCAATGGCCATCTCGACACCTCGTACTCCGGTCGCGAGCCGTGGCTCCGCGGCGTCGAGGGGTTCCGCCCGGAGGCGAACGTGCGCGACGGCCATATCTTCGGGCTCGGCATCTCGAACATGAAGGGCGCACTCGCGTGCTACATCGAGGCGGTGCGGGCACTTCAGGACGCCGGCGTCCGGCTCAAAGGCGACCTGCTGGTCGCGGCCGTCGTCGGCGAGATCGAGAAGACGCAGTGGGGCGAGTTTCGCGGCGCCGACTACCGCGGCTACTCCGCCGGCACCCGCCATCTCGTCGCACACGGCGGCGTCGCCGACATGTGCGTGCTCGGGGAGCCGACCGAGCAGCGGGTCGTGCTCGCCCACTACGGCACGGTCTGGATGCGGATCTCGACCCGCGGCCCCTTCGTCCACACCGCTTACAGCACCGGCGGGCTCGAGCAGAACTCGATCGTGCGGATGCGAGACGTGCTCGACGCGGTGCTCGAGTGGATCCCCTCGTGGGAGGAGCGGACCGTCTACCGGGACCGGCGTGGCGTGGTCAACGTCGGCGCGGTCAACGGCGGCTTCGCGTGGCGTGCGAGCCGGACGCCGGCCCGAACCGATCTCTTCCTCGACGTCCGGGTTCCGCCGAGCATGCCGATGACGGAGGCAACGGCGGCGCTCCGCGAGCTCGTTCGCGACCTTCGGGCGCGCTTCCCCGACCACGGGATCAGGTCCGAGATCTACGTCACCGCGCCGGGGGCGGAGATCGCCGAGGACCACGAGCTGATCCGGGCGCTCGACGAGAGCCACGAGACCGTGTTCGGCTCTCCGCCCGAGCGCGACGTGGTGCGCTGGTACTCCGACGCGTCCGTGCTCAGCCGATACGGGATCGCGACCGTCAACTACGGGACATCGAGCGCTCTCCCCGGGGCGGAGGGAGAGAATCTCGCGATCACGGGGCTGGTCGACACCGCCAAGGTGTACGCGCTGACGGCCGCGCAGGTCTGCGGAGTCGAGTGAGCGACCCCTACACGCTGCCGCCGAACCTGCCGGTTCCCGAGGACGACGGCGCCTGCGACCACCTGCCCGGAACGATGCTGCCGCAGCTGACGCTCGAGTCGTCGCAAGGGCCGGTCTCGCTGCGCGCGTTGGCGCTGGAGTTGCTCGTGCTCTACGTCTACCCGCAGGCGGGCCGGCCTGGGCGGCCCTTGCCGGAAGGGTGGGACGAGATTCCGGGTGCGCGCGGGTGCACGCCCCAGTCGCTCGGCTTCCGCGACGCTCACGCGCGTCTAGGGGAGCTCGGCGCGCAGGTCGCCGGTCTCTCGGCGCAGCCGCTCGACGACCAGGTCGAGTTCGCGGAGCGGAACGCGATCCCGTACCCGGTGATCGCGGATCCGGAGCGGCGCCTGGGCGCGGCGCTGGGGCTGCCGACCTTCGAGGCGGACGGACAGATTTTGTACAAGCGCGTCACGCTCGTCGTCGAGAGCTGCGCGATCGCGAAGGTGTTCTACCCGGTGTTCCCGCCCGATGAGAACGCGGCCGAGGTCGTCGCGTGGCTGGAGTCGCGGGCGTGAGGCTCGTCACGTTCGACGACGGTAAGGTCGGGCGCGTCGAGGGCGAGACAGTGGCGGAGCTCGATACGCCCTCGATGCGGGACTACTTCGAGCGGAACGAGGTTCCGGGCACAGTCGCCGAGCATCCGCTCGCGGATGTGGAGCTGAGGGCCCCGATCGTGCCGAAGAAGTTCTTCCACACGGCCGGCAACTTTCGCGAGCACGAGGAGGAGTCGAAGCGGGTCGGCTGGTCGCACCGGATCGCGCCCTGGATCGTCTTCTTCCAGAACGTGGACGCGATCATCGGGCCGGATGAGCCGATCGTGTACCCGGAGCACCTGACCGAGGAGCTCGACTACGAGCTCGAGCTCGCCGTGGTGATCTCGAAGCCGGGCCGCTGGTTCGGGGCCGACGAGGCGGCGGAGTACATCGGCGGCTACGTGATCTTCAACGACGTCACGGCGCGCGACATCCAGCGGCGGGAGATGGAGTCCGGCGTCTTCTCCTTCTGCAAGGCGATCGATACCTTCTGCCCGCTGGGGCCGTGGATCGTGACGCCCGACGAGATCTCCGACCCGCACGACCTGGGGATGGAGCTGCGCGTGAACGGCGCGGTGCGGCAGACCTCGCACTCGGGCCGGATGTCGGTGACGATCCCGGAGATCCTCGCCCATTACTCGCCGCTCGGGTACAGCGCCGGCGACGTCGTCTCGACCGGGACCGTCTCCGGGGTGGCGGGCTTCAGCGAGGACGCGGCGTCGCTCTACCTCAAGCCCGGCGACATGGTGGAGGCCGAGATCGAACGAATCGGCGTGCTCAGGAACCCGGTGCTCTCCTGGCAGGAAGCGCACGGCGAGCCACCCCCGGAGCGGGTGCGGTGGTAGCCGGCGGCGAACCGTTCCAAACCGCCTTTTCGGCCCACACCCCCACCCAGGGTGGGGCTTACATTCCCACCTCCCTCGGCGGTCAGGCTAGCCGAGAAATTCACACGCGTCTGCGTTCGGAGTGTGCCGAGAGCGTGACGATTTCGTGAGCTGGCCTCGGGACGACGCGAAGCTTGATCGCGTCCGAGCGCTGATGGCCGAGCACGACCTCGACGCCCTCGTCGTCCGGGCTCCCGACAATGTTCTCTACCTCTCCAACTACTGGCCGATGAAGGGCTACGACCTCGTCGTCTTTCCGCGCGAGGGCGAGCCGACGCTGGTCGCGCTCGAGCCTCAGGCCGACGACGCAGCGCGCATGGCGTGGACGAACGACCTCCGGCTCTTCAAGGGCTACGACGAGCGCGACCCCAGGCCGCCGCCGGCGCGCGCTCTCGAGCTCGCGCGCGAGGCCGTCCAGGACCGCGGCTTCGAGCGCGTCGGCCTCGAGCTCACGCTCGGCACCCAGGCCGCAGACCGGATGGTCGGCGAGCCGACCACCTACACCCACGAGTTCTTCCACGCGTTCGGCGCCGGCATCGCCGACGCGACGCCGCTCCTCGCCCGGGCGCGGGCGCTGAAGACGGAGCAGGAGATCGAGCGGATGCGGATCGCGAACGAGATCGCCGCCGCGGCGATGGAACACGTCAAGGCGAACCTCCGTCCAGGCATGCGCGAGAGCGAGGCCGCCGCCCTCTGGCAGGGCCATGTTCACGGGCAGGGAACCGCCCGCGAGGACGTCGAGCTCGCGCTCGGCTTCGCGCTCGTCTGGTCGGGACCCGGGATCCGCACCTTCACCGCAACGGGCGACCGGCCGGTGCAGGAGCACGAGCCGACGCTGTTCGAGATCTGGGTCTGCGCGGACGGCTACTGGTGCGACCACACCAAGAACGTCTGCCCGGCCGCGCTCTCGTCGCAGTACGACGAGCTCCTCGACGCAATCCTCGCGGTCTACGGGACGGCGATCGACCACCTCCGTCCCGGCGCGAGCCTGCCCGAGCTCGACCGGCTGATCCGCAGAGGCATCGAGGAGGCCGGCTACCCGGGCCAACCGTCGCACCCGGTCGCCCACGGTGTCGGCGCGCGTGCCCACGAGCCGCCGTACGCGCACCAAGCGGGGGACGGCACGATCGAGGAGGGCATGATCCTCGCGATCGAGCCCGGCTGCTACTGGGAGGAGGGCGGGGGCCTGCGGCTCGAGGACAACTTCCTCGTCACCCCCGCCGGGGCGGAGAAGCTCTCGTCGTTTCCGGACGACTTCCGATGAGCGGCGAGATCTGGACCGGCGAGCTCAACCGTCGCGCCGCGTTCGACGCTGAGGTCGGCTTCTACGACACGACCCTACGCGACGGCGAGCAGACCGTCGGCGTCGTGCTCGACCCGGAGCAGAAGCTCGAGATCGCCCGTGCTCTCGACGGGCTGGGGATCGAGCGGATCGAGGCGGGCTTCCCCCGCGTCTCACCCGACGACGAGCAGGCCATCCGCCTGATCCTCGACGCGGGCCTGAAGGCGGAGGTGTGGGGCTTCTCGCGCGCCGTCGGCGCCGACGTCGAGGCGCTCGTCGAGCTCGGTGTCCAGGCGAGCGTGATCGAGTCGCCGATCAGCGACCGCAAACTCGAGGCGCTCGGAGTCGACCGGGAGGCGATGCTCGAGCGGATCGTCTACGCCGTCTCCGACGCGGCCAAGCAGGGGATCACGGTCGCGTTCTTCGGGGTCGACGGGACACGCGCCGATCTCGGCTACTTCGAGACGGTCTACAAGACCGCGATCGAGGCCGGGGCGAAGGAAGCGGTCGTCGTCGACACGATCGGCGTGGCGACTCCGGAGGCGGTCGAGTTCCTGGTCGGGCAGACGCGCGAGTGGCTCGGGCCGGACGTCCCGCTCCATTTTCACGGTCACAACGACTTCGGCCTCGCCACGGCGGCGGCGATCGCGGCCGTGCGGACCGGCGCTCGCTGGGTTCACGGGACGATCAACGGCATGGGCGAGCGCGCGGGAAACGCGAATCTCGGCGAGGTCGCGCTCGCCCTGCACGCGCTTTACGGCGTGCCCACGCGCCTCCGCCTCGAGCGCCTGCGCGAGGTCTCGGGACGCGTCCGCGAGCTCTCCGGCTACCAGCTCGACCCCTGGAAGCCGGTCGTCGGGGACACCCTGTTCGTCCGCGAGAGCGGCGCGGTCGCGAGCCAGTTCCACGACCCGCCCTCGATCGAGCCGTTCTCGGCCGGCCTCGTCGGCGCCGAGCGGAAGATCGTGCTCGGCAAGAAGAGCGGCCTCGACTCGATCCGGATCAAGTGCGAGGAGCTGCGCCTGGACCTCGACGCGGACCGGCAGCGCGCTCTGCTCGAAGCCGTGAAGCGGCTCGGAACCGAGAAGCGCGCCCTCGTCACCGATGAGGAATTCCGCCGGCTCGCATCCTCGATAGCCCCGCTTTAGACTCGCCTCGTGCTCGCTGCGGCCGCCGTGACGAAGAACTTCGCCGGCGTCCACGCGCTGCGGGGCGTGTCCCTGGAGCTCCGTGAGGGCACGGTCGTCGGCCTGATCGGCCCGAACGGCTCGGGCAAGACGACCTTGCTGAACTGCGTCTCCGGCGTCTTCCCGCCCACATCCGGCGCGATCTCGCTGGACGGGGAGCCGATCGCAGGGCGCCCGGCGCACCAGCTCGCGCGGCGGGGGGTGGTGCGGACGTTCCAGAACGTGCGCCTGTTCGACGGGCTGACGGCGCTCCAGAACGTCCAGGTCAGCGCCGTCGCGGCCGGCAAGGTCAAGCGACGCAGGTCGCGCGAGTACGCAAGAGACGTGCTCGGGCGGCTCGGCCTGGGAGAGCTCGAGGACCGCTACGCGGGGACGCTCTCCTACGGCGACCAGCGGCGGCTCGAGATCGCCCGGGCGCTGGCCGCGTCGCCGCGCTTCCTGCTGCTCGACGAGCCCGCGGCCGGGATGAACGAAGCGGAGTCGGACGGGCTCCGGGAGTCGATCGAGCGCATCCGCAGCGAGCGCGGCTGCGGCGTGCTCGTCGTCGACCACGATCTCCGCCTGATCATGCGGCTCTGCGAGCACATCTACGTGCTGAACGAGGGCGTATTGATCAGCGAGGGCGAGCCGGACGCGGTCCGGCGCGATCCCACGGTGCTCGCCGCCTACGTCGGCGACGAGGAGGAACGAGGAAAGGAGTCGGGATGATCAGACGCAAGCGCCCCTTGCTCGTCCTGGTGGGCGTGGCCGTGCTCGCGCTCGTGGTCGCGACGGGCATCGCGGTCGGGCAGGGGCCGGACACGAGCGGCCTCAAGAAGGGCACCTTCAAGGTCGGCTACGGCAACAACCTGAGCGGCTTCCTCGCCGTCCACGATCACCTCATCTCGAACGGCGCGATCCTGGCGATCGAGCAGATCAACGCCAAGGGCGGCGTCGGCGGCAAAGTGAGGCTCAATCTCAACCTGAAGGACGTGAAGAGCGACACGGCCGAGTCGGTGAAGGTGGCGAACCAGCTCGTCGCGGCCAAGAGCGACGTCGTCATGCTCCCTTGCAACACCGACTTCCAGGTCGCGATGACGGCGATCACGCAGCGGAAGAGCGTCTTCAGCCTCTCCCCCTGCAACGCCGACCCGACGCTTCCGAAGCGGTTCTCGGTCTACTGGCCGGTCGGGATGGCCGGCAACGCCCAGGGCGCCCAGCTCGCGACCTACGCGAAGAAGCTCGGCAAGCGGCGGGCCTACATCGTCGACGCAACGGCTCAGCTGTACGTCCAGACGATGTCGAAGTACTTCAAGAAGGCCGCGCCGAGCCGGAAGATCAAGATCGTCGGCTCGACGAAGGTGGATGTTCCGGGGACGGACTACTCCGCGGCCGTGACCCGGATCAAGAACACGACGCCGAAGCCGGACGTGATCATGACCGGGCTCTTCAACCCGTTCCTGGGCACGCTGATCAAGAACCTGCGCGCACAGGGCGTGAAGACCGTTGTGCTCGGAACCGACGGTGCGGAGTCGGCGCCGATCCTCGCTCTCCCGGCAGCGACCACGAACGGCACGGCCTTCACGACCTTCGGCTACCCGTCTGCAGGCTCGAAGACCGCGGCGTTCTACGCGGCATACAAGAAGCGGTTCGGCGCCCGGCCGGACGGGAGCTTCGCCGCGCTCGGCTACGAGGCGGTCAAGGTCCTCGAGGCGGCGATGCTGAAGGCGAACTCGACCGACCCGGCCAAGATCGAGGCCGCGCTTTCGGCCGGGATGACGGTGAACGGCGCCCTCGGCCCGATCAAATATGCGGGCAAGGGCCGACACAACCCGTCGACGCTCGTGGTCGTCGACCGGATCAAGAGCAAGCGCTTCGTGCTCGCCCTGAAGTCGGTCCCGACGAACGTGCCGGCGCCGTAGACGTTCCCGCTCCCCGGGGCCCCCAGGCCCCGGGGAGCCTTCTCCCGTGGCGCCCCTGCTCGAAGTTCACCGCCTGACCGCCCGCTACGGGCCGATCACGGCGGTGCGGGAGGCGGATCTCGCCGTGAACGAGGGCGAGATCGTCGCGCTGCTGGGCGCGAACGGGGCCGGCAAGACGTCGACGCTCGGCGCGATCAGCGGGCTCGTCGCCCGCTCGGGCGAGATCCGCCTCGACGGCCGGGAGATCTCGAAGCTCCGGCCAGAGCAGATCGTCCGCCGCGGCGTGAGCCTGACGCCCGAGGGGCGCCGCGTCTTCACCGGCCTGACGGTCGCAGAGAACCTGGCGATCGGGGCCGCGGTGCGCAGGGACCGCGCGAACGAGCAGCGAGAGCGCCTGCTCGAGCTCTTCCCGGTCCTGGCGCAGCGGCTGCACGCGCCCGCCCGGACGCTCTCCGGCGGCGAGCAGCAGCAGCTCGCGATCGCGCGTTCGCTCATGTCGCGCCCGCGCCTGCTCCTGCTCGACGAGCCGACCCTCGGGCTCGCGCCGAAGCTCGTCGCGCTCGTCTTCGACCTGATCGGCCGGCTGCGCGCCGAGGAGGGCGTGACCGTCCTGCTCGTGGAGCAGAACGTCCACCGCGCGCTCGACCTCTGCGATCGGGCCTACGTGTTACGCACGGGCCGGATCGAGGTCGAGGGAACGCCCGACGAGCTGCGCCGGACGACCCGGATCGAGGACGCCTACCTGGGGATCGTCGCGGGATGACGGTCATCGCCGTCACCGGCCCGTACCTCGTCCAGCAGGCGATCAACGCGCTCAGCCTCGGGAGCACCTACGCACTGCTCGCGCTGGGCCTGGCGATGCTCTTCAGCATCATGGGCCTGATCAACTTCGCCCACGGGGAGCTGCTCGTGATCGGCGGCTACGCGATGTGGGCGCTCCTCGAGCACGGGGTGCCGTGGCCCGCGGTGATCCCGCTCACGCTGCTCGCGCCGGCGCTGGCGGCGATCGCTATGGAACGCATCGCCTTCCGCCCGCTGCGCGGCGCGAGCCTCGTCACGCTCCTGATCGCGTCCTTCGCGGTCAGCCTCCTGCTGCAGACCGTGTTCCAGATCTTCGCGGGGACCGACAAGGGGATCGAGCTGCCGAGCTGGGTCGACGACGTGGTCGACATCGGGCCCTACACGATCTCGGTGCTGAAGATCGTGATGACCGGGGTGACGCTTCTGACGCTGCTCCTGCTGACGCTCTTCCTGAAGCGGACGCTGCTCGGAATCGCCATGCGGGCCGCGGCGGAGGACTTCGAGGTGACGCGCCTGATGGGCGTCCGGGCGAACGCGGTCGTGATCGCGGCGTTCTTCCTGTCGGGGCTGCTCGCGGGGCTCGCGTCGCTCTTCTACTTCACCCAGAGCGGCTCGGTCGGGCCGTTCGACGGGACGGAGCCGGTCGTGAAGGCGTTCATCGCGGTCGTGATCGGCGGCCTGGGAAGCCTCACGGGCGCGGTCGTGGGCGGCTTCGCGCTCGGGATCACCGAGGTTGTATTCGACGCGGCTCTCCCGGCGGGCGCGCAGCCGTTCGGGACCGCGTTCGCGCTGCTGGTCGTGATCGCGATCCTCCTCCTGCGCCCGCAGGGCCTCGTCGGCCGGCCCGTCGGCCTGACGTGATTCGACCGTGGCGCTACTGGGCGGTCGAGTCGGCGGCGGGGTCGGCGCTGGTCGCGGGCGGCCTCGCGCTCGTCTTCCTCTACGGCGTCCTCTGGGCCGGCGGAACGACGCGGCACACGGTCCTCTTCTCGAAGGACACGATCGTCTACTTCTTCATCGACGTCGTGCTCGTCGTCGGGCTCCAGATCTTCTCCGGCAACTCGGGGATCCTTTCCTTCGGGCACACGGCGTTCATCGGGACCGCCGCCTACGCGGCGAGCCTGCTCACGATCGACACGGTGCTGAAGCCCTACGTCTCGCCCGGGCTGCCGCACTACCTCGAGACACACAGCGTCGGCCTCCTGCCGGCGACGCTGCTCGCCGTCGGGCTCGTCGGCGTCCTCGCGCTCGCCACCGGGCTCGTCGTCCTCCGGCTGGACGGCGCGAGCGCAGTGATCGCCATCCTCTCGCTCCTCCTGATCGCCAACGTCGTCTTCGGCGCCTGGACGAGCGTCACCCGCGGGGCGGGCGGCCTGTACGGGATGCCTGAGTCGACCACGATCGGATGGGCCTTCGGGGCGGCGGTCCTCGCGGTCCTCGTCGCGCGCGTGTTCAAGGACTCGAGGACGGGCCTCCAGCTCCAGGGGAGCCGGGAGGACGCGTTCTCGGCCGCCGCCGTCGGTGTGCACGTCCGCGCGGCCAGGCTGCGCGCGTGGCTGCTGAGCGCGATGGTCAGCGGCGCAGGTGGCGCGCTCTTCGCGCTCAAGCTCGGCGCGATCACGCCGTCGACCTTCTACCTCCAGGAGACGTTCACGATCGTCGTCATGCTCGTGATCGGAGGGATGACGACCGTGAGCGGCGCCGTCGCGGGGGTCGCGGTGGTCACGTTCGTGCGGGAGGTGCTCAAGCCCTACGAGTCGAGGAGCCTCGACCTCGGCGTCATGCACGTCGACCGGCTGACGAACCTCACGAACCTCGCCCTGGTCGCGCTCATCCTCGCCGTCCTCTTCTTCCGCCGCGAGGGCCTCGTCGGCCGGAGAGAGCTCGACGAGTCGCTCCGCCGGCTCAGACGGGCGCCCGGGCAAAGCCCGCACGCCCTCTCTGGTCGGCGTCGCAAGCGAGCGCCTTAGACGCGGGTCTCGGAGCCGCTGAACAGCCGCAGCGGCACGCGCGAGAGCGGCTCGCCCTCGCTCTTGCCGATCCGGAACGTGTCCTGCATGTAGAGCGTCGAGCCGTCCTCGGCGATCGCGTGCGGGTGGCACGAGAAGACCATGTTCTCCTTCAGCTCGACGTCGATGCCCTCGCCGATGCGCGGGTGCTCGATCATCGTCATCCCGATCGAGTGGCCGGTGACGTGGCCGAGCTGGTAGCCGCGCTCGAGGAAGGGCCGCGAGGCCGCACGGTGGACCTCGTGCGCGGTCGCTCCGTCGCGCATCGCGCCCGCGATCGCCTCGCCGTACTCGGCGTAGGCCTCGGCCATTGCCTGGGTGGTCGGTGACGGCTCCCCTGCGATCAGCGCGCGCGAGAACTCGACCCAGTGGCCGCCGGGGCCTGCGATCTCGAGTGAGTAGAGCAGCAGGTCGTCGGCCTCGACCCGGCGCGTCTCGCTCGGGATCTTGAACTCGGCGAGCGAGCGGCCGCGCTCGCCCGAGAGGACCATGTTCATCGCGTGCCGGCCGGTACCGGCGCCCACGAAGTACGAGGCCGAGGGCGCCATGATCTCGGCCTCCGTGCGGCCGGGCCCGTACGCCTCCAGCACCTGCCAGAACCCCTCCTCGTTGATGCTCATGCTCTCGCGCACCGAGCGCATCTCCTCGTCGCTCTTGACCGCGCGCGCGAGGTCGAACTGCTCGTCGAACGCGACGAGCTCCATGTCCCCGCCGGTGAGGGCGCGGAAGTCGCGGACCGGGAGCACGTAGTCGAGCCCGTGCACGCCGACGCGCCGCCAGCCTCGCTCACCGAAGCGCTCGCGCAGCCACTCGCCGGGTGTGTCTGCGAAGACCTGGTCCTCGACCCAGCTCGCGCCGTGCTCGCCCACGTACCGGGCCTCGCTCGGGCAGACGAGCGTCGGCTCGCCGTCGAGCGGCAGGAGGACGTAGGCGTAGCGGTGGACGATCTGGAAGCCGGACAGGTAGAGGACGGCGCCGTCGAAGCCCGTGTACTCGCTGCCGCAGGCGAGGCAGGCGTCGAGGCCCGCGTCGGCGAGCGCCGCGCGGACGTTGCGGTAACGCCGCTCGACCTCTTCGCTCAAGCGGCCTTCCTCTCCCACGAGTCTTCGAGCGCCCGCAGGAGCGCCCAGATCGCCTGGTTGAGCGGCGTCGGGATCCCGTTGCTTTCGCCCAGCTCGACGATCGCGCCGTTCAGCGAGTCGACCTCCGTCCGCCGCCGCGCCTCCACGTCCTGGAGCATGCTCGCCTTGTGGTCGTAGGCGACCCGTGCGGCGTGGTCGATCATCTCCTCGGGGTCGGAGTCGAGCCGGATTCCCTCCGCCTCGGCGACCGCCAGCGCCTCGGCGACGAGGCCGCTCACGAGCCGGCGCGAGGGGTCGTGCTCGCAGACCTGCCCGTGCGTGAGGCCGGTGAGGGCGCCGATCGGGTTCGTGGCCGCGTTGAAGATCACCTTCGTCCACTGGGCGCCGCGTGCGTCCGCGAGGGCGACCGTGTTCATCCCCGCGCGCGTGAGCGTCTCCGCGAGGAGCTCGACCTTCGCAGCCGGCGCCGGGGAGGGCTCGAACGGCCCGATCCAGGTGTCGCCGTTCGTGTCCCACGAGACGTGCCCGGGCTCGAGAACGTGTCCGGCCGGGAAGGTCGTGCCGCGGATCACCTCACGCACGTGCTCGGCGACCGCCTCCTCGTTCCCGAGGCCGTTCTGGACCGAGCAGACGGCACCGTCGGCGAATGACCGCGCCGTCGCGGCGATCGCCGGGCCGGTGTGCAGGCTCTTCGTCGCGACGATGCCGAAGTCGAAGGCCGGAAGTTCGCTCGGATCGCTCGTCGCCCGTAGCCGGCCGACGAGCTCGCCCGCGCCCGAGAGCCGCAGCCCGCGCTCGTTGATCGCCTCGACGTGCTCGCGGTCGAGGTCGTAAGCCCAGACCTCGACGTCGTCGAGCTGGGCCAGGTGCGCCGCGAACAGCGACCCGACCGCCCCGCAGCCGACGATGCAGACCTTCACGCCTCGACCGCCACCGGCAGGTAGGACGACTGCTTCGCCTGGACGAGTGCGTAGA
>DASXQY010000064.1:0-3522 GCA_036506915.1 Gaiellaceae bacterium
GAGCCTAGTGGGCGATAAAAGGCCCGTTTGGGCCTATTGGGATGGAACAGTGATGGAACAGAGGGGGCGCAACCAGTGGCAAACGTTCGGTCGCAGAACGCCGGAAAATGGCTTGCCCCAGCGCCGAACGCTTGCCACGGGCTGCCACCGGTTGCCGTTTGGATCGCATGGTAAGGAGGGGGTCGACGGTTCGAGTCCGTCAGAGGGCTCTGCAAAAGTGCCGCTAACCGGCATTTCTCGTTCAGATCGACTTGCTCGTCGTCGAATGTGCGGTGGGCATGGAGCCCTTTATGGAGCCTTCAGGATTAGAAGGCCAATGCAATCCCGCGGAAATTGCACATGTCCCGCGTACCACGCTCGCGCAGCTCGCGCTGACTGCAAGACCTTTAGACCGCCCCAGTGCGAGCAGCGCCGGATGAATCGGAGAGGGTCGCTGTCCCCGCCCTCTCCGCAGGTTGCGCCCGCGCGGGTCTACGGATCGAGCAGGTACGCAACCGATGGCCCGCAGATGTCGACGCCTTCGGCGCCCAGGTGCGGGCCTTTGAACGAGACGTTCGTCGTGATGTAGTCGCCCGTTGCCGCGTCGAAGATGTCCTGAAAGGTCAGGACACCCGCGCTCCGGCGCGGCTGCCCGTCCGCCGTCTTCAGCACGGGACCGTTCGGGATCTGGAACTTCAGCGCCAAGCCGTTGATGGCCGTCACGAAGCTGATCGTCCCGTCGCCGTTGTCGATCGGGCCCTGCGACTTCTCTGTAGTGGACGCCGACGAGATAATCGACTTACCAGTGGCGGTGCTGTGAAGACCCGAGTGAAGTGGACGTTGTCGATGATGTTTCCGCTCGCGTCCTGCATGTAGTGCTCGACGATCGTGTCAACCGCGGTCCCCTCGACCTCGCCGCACCACGTCATGGGATGAACTTCGGGCGGAGGGCGGAACTGCTCGTTCACGACGGGCGGCCCCTGCCACCCGAGAGCGGACGTAGCAACCGCCAGCGCCGCCGCAACGACCACCAGGGTCGCGAGCGGATGCTTGATCTTGAACATTTACTTCTCACTTCCTTTCGCAGCTCGACCGCTCAAGGTGCAACCTGCACCTGTACCGAGCCGTTGCTGACGTCCGCCCCCATCGACGTGAGGAACGCGGTGAGTGTCGGCAAGACCTGCGCGAACGTCTCGACGTAGTGGCCGTAGGTCGCCGGAACGAGAATCGGCTCGTATGCGAACGGCGGTAGTCCAGCGGATACGACACTGTGGATCACGAGTTGACTGCCCTGCTGTTCCCACGTGAGCGCACCTCGATCGGCTGACGCGCCGCCGCCACCGCCGTGCGCGTAGTCGGACCCTGCATAGATACCGCCGCCGTCTCTGTCGAGCTCGAGCAACACCAGCTCCCGCCGCCCTGCGGGCCTGGAACGTTGCCGGAGATCTCGACCTGGTACAGAGCGTCGCCGCCCGGCGGCACCGAAGGCGCGGCCGTGGCCGTTCCTGCCTAGATGAAGATCGCTGCGACGCACGCCGCTAGCACCGCGCCTCGACTGATCCAGACCGGGCCGCACGTCAGCTTTGGAGCGGTTCTGGAGGTGCGAGTCGTAAAGTCACGCCAATGACGGAGACCCGGCTTGGAGAGGCGAACGCCCTAGGCACGCGCGTCGAGCGGGCGTATGTTGATGCAGACGTGGAGATTCACGTCCTGGGGCCGCTTGAGGTCCGGAGCAACGGCGTCGAGGTCCGCCTGGGCGGACGGAAGCAGCGGACGGTGCTTGCGCTGCTCGCGACCGAGGTGGGGAAACGAGTCTCCGTCGAAGCGCTCATCGACGGCGTCTGGGGAGACGAACCGACGGCCGCGGCGCGCTCGACGCTGCAGACGTACGTCTCCAACCTCCGCGCTGCAATCGGTGACGTCATCGTCCGCGACGACGGCGGCTACCGCTTAGCTGCAGATCCGGCGCAGGTTGACGCGGTCGAATTCGAGCAGACGGTCGCCCGCGTGGCTGAGCTCGTGGAGACAGACCCGGCCGAGGCGTCGCAGCGGTTGCGCGCTGCGCTCGCGCTTTGGCGCGGCCACGCCTACGCGGATCTGCCGGGATCGTTCGCTCTCGAGCTCGAGGCCAGGCGCCTCGAGGAGTTGCGCTTGCGTGGCGTCGAAACCCTCATCGAGGCTGAGCTAAGGCTCGGCCGCCACGCGGAGCTCATCCCCGAACTGGAAGTGCTGTGCGAGGAGAACCCTGTGCGCGAGCGCTTCCGCGCGCAGCACATGCTCGCGCTCTACCGCTCCGGCCGGCAGGCCGAGGCTTTGCGGGCCTACCGGAAGACGCGCGCCTACCTGGCCGACGAGCTCGGCCTCGAGCCGGGCCGGGAGCTCCAAGAGCTGGAGCGCCTGATCCTGAACCAGGACCGCTCGCTGCTGCCCGACACAGAGCCGCAGGTCCAGACGCGGGCCTTCCTGCTGACGGACGTCGAGGACTCGACCGTGCTCTGGGAGCTGCACACGGACGCGATGCGGGCAGCGATGGTCGAGCACGACCGGATCGTGCTAGGTGCTGTGAAGGCGGCCGCCGGGGAGGTCGTCAAGCGGGTCGGCGACGGCGTCGACATCGCTTTCGCCGACCCCAGCGCCGCCATCGCCGCCGCGCAGGCGATCCAGATCGCGCTCTCGAAGGTCGACTGGCGCGAGACCGGCCAGCTCCGCGTGCGGATGGCGATCGACGCGGGCGAGGTGGAGTGGCGGGGCGGGGACTACTTTGGCCCCGTGCTCAACCGAGCGGGCCGCCTGCTCGCCGCGGCACACGGCGGCCAGGTGCTGCTCTCCGGGGACGCGCACGGCCTCTCGTCGACCCGTTCCGGCTGGCAGGCGAAGGCATTGGGCGAGCACCGCTTCAAGGGGATCGGCGCGCCTGTCGCTGTGTTCCAGCTGGTCGTCGAGGGGCTGCCGGCCGACTTCCCGCCGCTTCGAATCGACCGGCCGTCGACGTCGGCGGCGCGCACCGGCTTCGCGCGCTCCGTCCGCGGCTACGAGCTGCGCGAGCAGGTGGGCGCCGGCGACTTCGGCGTCGTCTACCGCGCCTATCAGCCGTCGGTGGGCCGCGAGGTGGCGATCAAGGTCATCCGTCCGGAGCTGGTCAACCAAGCCGCCTTCATCCGCCGCTTCGAGGCCGAGGCGCAGCTCGTCGCCCAACTCGAGCACCCACACGTCGTCTCGCTCTACGACTACTGGCGCGACCCGGAGGGCGCCTACCTGGTGATGCGCTGGCTGCGTGGCGGTTCGCTGCGGCAGGCGCTGGAGCGCGGGCCTTGGAAGGTCGAGGCCGCTTCGCGTGTGCTCGCCCAGGTCGGCAGCGCGCTGGCCTACGCGCACCGGCAGGGCGTTGTGCACCGCGACCTGAAGCCCGCCAACGTGCTCCTCGACGAGGAGGGACACGCCTACCTGTCGGACTTCGGCATCGCCGCCCGGCTGAGCGACCCGGACGACCCGCGGCGCCTCGTCAGCGGCTCGCCGGCGTACCTGCCGCCCGAGGAGATTTCA
>DASXQY010000065.1:0-3431 GCA_036506915.1 Gaiellaceae bacterium
GCGATCGACGAGCAGTCGCCCGACATCGCGCAGGGCGTGGACTCCTCGTACGAGGTCCAGCACGACCCGGCCGACGACGACCCGCTCGACAAGATCGGCGCCGGCGACCAGGGAATGATGTTCGGGTACGCGACCCGGGAGACGCCCGAGCTGATGCCGCTCCCAATCATGCTCGCGCACAAGATCTGCAAGCGGCTCGCGGAGGTGCGCAAGGTCGGCGAGCTGCCCTACCTGCGGCCGGACGGCAAGGCGCAGGTGACCGTGCGCTACGAGGTGGACGACGGCGGGCACCAGACCCCGGTCGAGATCGAGCGGATCCTGGTCTCGACCCAGCACGCGGACGGCTGCGACGCCGAGACGCTGATCAAGCCCGACCTGATCGAGCGCGTCCTCCATCCGATCCTGCCCCACGATCTCTACGACGAGAAGCGCTTCTCCGAGCGTGACTTCGTCTACGTCAACCCGACCGGCAAGTTCGTCATCGGCGGGCCGATGGGTGACACGGGTCTCACCGGGCGCAAGATCATCGTCGACACCTACGGCGGCGCGGCCCGGCACGGCGGGGGCGCCTTCTCGGGCAAGGACCCGACCAAGGTCGACCGCTCGGCCGCCTACGCGGCGCGCTACGTGGCGAAGAACGTGGTCGCCGCGGACCTGGCCGACCGCTGCGAGGTGAACGTCGCCTACGCGATCGGCGTGGCGCGGCCGGTCTCGATCGCAGTCCGCACGTTCGGCTCGGAGCGCATCCCGGTGCCGAGGATCGAGGAGCTGATCGGGGAGCACTTCGACCTCCGGCCGGGAGCGATCCTGCGCGACCTCGACCTGCGCCGGCCGATCTACGCGAAGACGGCGGCGTACGGGCACTTCGGACGCGACGACCACGACTTCACGTGGGAGCGCACGGACAAGGCCGACCTGCTCCGGGAGGCCGCCGGAATCTCCGACAAAGCCCGCGCGTAACTACTAGATCGATTCGCGGAGCGCGTTCGCCGCGGCTTGCAGCCGGTCACTGACGTCCGCCAGTTCCCGCGCAGCGAGGTCGATGCGCTCTTGCTGGGTCTCGGAACGCTCTTGCTGAGCCTGCGCCCGGTCGTGCTGGCTGTCGGCGCGCTCACGAAGCAGCTCGAGCTGGTTCTGCATCTCCGCCATCGTCCGAGTGAGGTCCGCGAGCTGGCCGGCGACCGTCGCTATGTCCTGTTCGGCGGTCATTTCCGCGGGATTCTATGCAGGCCGCACGAACAGACCGGCGGCGGCCTTCTCGGCGATCGTTCGCTCGCCGTCGTCGAGGCGGACGGTGAGCTGCTCCGCGGCGGGCTGGGCCTCGCGCACCTCGACCTCGGTGCCCGGGACGAAGCCCTGGTCGTAGAACCAGTGGAGGAGCTCGCCGTCGTGCTCGGCCAGGCGGACGATCGTCGCCCGCGAGCCGGGACCGAGCTCGGAGAGGGCGGCGAGGTCGCGGTTCTCGGCCTGCTCGAACTCGGTGTCGACCGGCCACCCGTGCGGGCAGCGCTGGGGATGGCCGAGCCGCTCGTCGATCCGCTCGATCATGTCGTCGCTGAACCCCTCGCCGATCTCGTCCGCGTGCACGTGCGCCTCGGCCGCCGTGTAGCCCATGAAGTCGGTCAGGAGCCGCTCGACGATCCGGTGGCGGCGTACGACCTGCTCGGCCCGCTTCCGTCCGGGCTCCGTCAGGATCGCCTCCTTGTGTTCGCCCCGCTCGACGAGCCCCTCGCGCTCGAGCCGCTTCAGCATCTCTCCGGCCGAGGCGCGCGAGACGCCGAGCATCTCCGCGACCCGCGAAGCCAGGGTTGGGGAGCCCGACGCCTGCGGCCGGTACTCGCCGATCGGGAAGGCGAGGAAGTAGATCGTCTCCAGGTACTCGTCGACGGAATGACCCTGCGCCACGTCCGCAACTCTAGTCGCGCCTTCTTGTAAGGTGAGCCTTACAACGTGTCCACCGCCCAGATTCTCCTGCTCGGCGCCCTCGCCGGCCTGACGATCTTCATCGGCCTGCCGATGGGCCGGCTCCACGACGTCGGCCAGACCTTCAAGGCCTTCCTCAGCGCGACCGCCACGGGCATCCTCCTGTTCCTTCTCTGGGACGTGCTGGTCGAGGCGATCGAGCCCGTCGAGGAGGCGCTCAACGCGTCCGAGTGGGGGCGCTTCTCGTGGCTCGCGGCACTCGCGTTCGGCGGCTTCGCGCTCGGCCTTCTCAGCCTCGCCTACTACGACTCGTGGATGAAGGCGCGGCGGCGGAAGAGCTTCCTGGGGCCGGGTGCGGCATCGGCGACGGAGCTCGAGCGCTCGCACTTCACGGGGCTGACGCCGGCCCGCTGGCTGGCGCTCTTCATCGCGACCGGGATCGGCCTGCACAACTTCTCCGAGGGCCTCGCGATCGGGCAGGCGGCCGCCCTCGACAAGCTCAGCCTCGCCTACGTGCTCGTCATCGGCTTCGGGCTGCACAACGCGACCGAGGGCTTCGGGATCGTCGCCCCGCTTGCAGGCGACGCCGAGCCCCCGAGCTGGCGCTTCCTCGGGGCGATGGGGTTGATCGGGGGCGCGCCCACGTTCTTCGGCACGGTCGTCGGGCAGTCCTGGACCTCGACGGCGGTGTCGGTCCTGTTCCTGGCCCTCGCTGCGGGCTCGATCCTCTACGTCGTGATGGAGCTCCTGAACGTGTGCCGGCTCTTCGCCTCGAAGACGGTTACCGCCTGGGGAATCCTGCTCGGTCTGACCCTCGGGTTCGCGACCGACTTCGTGCTCGTCGCCGCCGGCGTCTAGTTTCAACTTGGTGCAACGCTTCGGGACCGTCGTTCCGCTCGTCAGCGCGCGGGCGCTGAGCGCTCGCGAGTTCACGTACGAGCTACCTCAGGGCGTGGAGAAGGGCGCCGTCGTGTCGGTTCCCTTCGGCCGCTCGCGCCGGCGCGGAGTCGTGGTCGAGGTGGTCGACTCGGCTCCCGCCGGCGTCCGCGCGGTGCCGGTCGACAAGGTCGTCGACGAGCTGCCGCCGGCGCTGGTCGACCTCGCCCTCTGGGTGGCGGAGTACTACGGCTCCACACCCGCGCGGGCGCTGGAGCTCGTCGCGCCGCTGAGGCGGCGGAGGCGGAAGGAGCAGGCGCCTCCGGGGGAGCGGCATTCACTCGACGGCGAGGCGGCGCCGACCCGGCTGAGCCCGGCGCAGGAGGCGGCGCTGGGACGGGTCGAGGAGGCGTTCGCGGCGGGCGGCGGCCACTTCCTCCTCTACGGCGCGACCGGGAGCGGGAAGACCGAGGTCTACCTGCGGGCCGCGACGGCGGCGCTCGAGCGCGGGCTCGGAACGATCGTGCTCGTGCCCGAGATCGCGCTGGCACCGCAGACGCTCGGGCGGTTCCGGGCGCGCTTCGGCGACTCGGTCGCCCTGCTCCACTCCGCCCTGACCGAGGCCGAGCGCC
>DASXQY010000066.1:0-6221 GCA_036506915.1 Gaiellaceae bacterium
CGACGATCACTGCAAGCGCGGCGAGCAGGCTGATCCAGATGCCGATCCCGCGTCCGGCGGTCGGCTGGAGCGAGTCCGGGATCGAGATCAGGCGGATCAGGACGAAGATCGTCGCCAGCGAGCCGAGCGCGATCACGACCAAGCTTTCGGGCACCGCCGGAGGAAGCTCGAAGCCGGCCTCGCGCAGGGCGACCAGCGCGAGCAGCGCCAGGCCGATGAAGAAGACGAGCTTCCCGAGGGCGCCGGTGTGCCAGCCGATCACTCCATACGTAGGGCCCACCGTGGCCGACGCCGCGTACCAGTCGGTGAACGAGGAGACCGCGAGCACAAGGCCCGCCACCCAGGTCAGGCGCCCGCCTAGGGCCCAGAAGCCGCCGGCGGCCGGGCGGACGAACGCGTCCTCCTCCGGCTCGAAATAGGGCTCCTCGGTCTCGGGCGGCGGGAACGACTCCGGCGTCTCCACTGGCGCAGTATCGCGCTTACAGACCGAAGAGGCGCTGGATCTGGTTCCAGATGACGATGCTCAGGCCGATGCTCGTTCCGATCACGATCGTCAGGGCGAGCCAGAAGCGAAGACGAGCGAGCTGCCGCTCGCGGGCGCGATCCTCGAGCGCCCGGCGCCGGATCCGCTGACGCCGATACCGCCGCGGGATTGCGGTCGGGTCGAGCAGTTCCTCCTCGACCGGCTTCCGCTCGGGCAGGCCCATGCCCGGGAGTCTAAGGCCCCCGGACGTCGAACCTACCGCCATACTTGCAACGAAGGGGGCAGCATGGCTGTGGTCAGGGAATCGAGCGGAACCGCCGCGCTCGACCGGGCGCTCGCGGAGATCGTCGAGCGCCTCGCCGAGCTGGTGGATGCAGATCTCGTCGTGGCCCGGCTCGCGGACGAGCAGGGAACCGGCCTGACGGCACGAGCGGTGCACGCCGCGTCCGCCTCCCTCCGCGCCGAGCTGGAGGGATCGAGGCTCGGCCCCGACGCGATCCCCATCGAGGAGCGCGACGAGCCGACCGAGCTGCCGAGGTCGCTCCTGCTGGCCGCCGAGCAGCTGGCGCCGACGGCCGTTCTTCAGCTGCCCGTGCGCGACGGAAGCACGGTCGTCGGCTCGCTCGAGCTGATGCGCCGCCGCGGAGCCTTCGACGAGCGACGACGGCTGCTTGCGCGCTCGGCGGCGGCCGAGGTGGCGCTCGCGCGGCGCGCGTACGGCGACGGCGACGGGACGCAGGTCTCCGCACCGGACCTGCTTGCACTGGTGGGAGACGCCCTCGCAGCGGGGTCTGACGAGGCCCGGGCGGCCGACCAGGTGGCGGCGCTCGCGGCCGAGGCGACCGGCGCAGTCGTCTGCCTCGTCTGGCGGTATGCGGTGGACGAGCCGGTGCTCGCGGCCATCTCGGGACCGGGCGCCTCCGCCGCGCCGCCGGCCGCGCTCGACGCGGTGCGGCAGGCGCAGGCCACGGGCTCGCCGGTGACCCTCGAACGGCTCGTCGAGGAGCTCCCCGGCGGCGGCGCGGCGCTCGCGACGCTCCAGCTCGGGCAACCGCCGCTCGGTGCACTCCAGCTCGTCTTCGGAGACGACGATCCCGGCGATGAGCTGCTGGCACGGCTCGGCACCTTCGCCGTTCGAGCGGCCCACGCGCTTCGGGCGAGCGAGCGCAGGCAGACCCTCGCTGTCGAGCTCGAGCGAACCCGTGCACTACTCACGATCGTGGGCCAGGCGATCGCCGAGCTCTCGCTCGCGCACACGCTCGAGACCGCCGTCGAACGGGTTTGCGAGCTCCTCGGCACCGATCGTCTGGCCGTCTACCTCGTCGAGGAGGACGGCGAGCGGCTCGAGCCCGCCGCTGCCCGCGGCCTCGCCGGGCCCCATGTGCGGGTCGGCGAGCGTCTGCTCGAACTGGCACTTGGGCCTTCGCGCGGCCGCGGGCTGCTGCTCATCCCCGACGCCTCGTCGGACCCCCGGCTCACAGGCGTTCATGACGCCCTCGAGGAGGTCGGCATCGAGGCGGCCCTTGCAGTACCGCTGCGGGTTCGCGAAGAGCTCATCGGCCTCCTTGTCGTCTACCACGACCGCGGCCGGCCGCTGACGGAGAACGAGGAGTCGCTCCTGCTTGCGCTCGCGGCGCAGCTGGCCGTCGCGGTCCAGAACGCGCGCTTACACGAGCAGACGAAGCGTCTCTGGGGCGAGCGCAGCCGCGCGCTCGAGGCCGAGCTCGCCGCCTCCCATCGGCTGCGCGCCCTCTACGAGATCTCCCGGTCCTTCACCGAGAGTCTCTCGCTGGAGAAGACCCTCGAAGCCGTCGCCCGGACGATCGTCGAGTCGCTCGGCGTCGACGCGGCCGCCCTCCGGATGCCGGACCCCCGCCGAGACGAGCTGATCCCCGTCGCGGTGCACGTGCGTCAGGAACGGCTCGCCGAGCCGATCCGGAGAATCCTCTCGCTGCCGCAGTCGATGTCGCCGGTCCGGCCGAGCGTCTTCCGCAGCGGCGAGCCGCTCCTGCTCGACCCGGAAGCGGCCGTTGCGCTCGGCCCCGCGCACGAGCCCCTGATCCCGTTCCTGGAGAAGGGCTCCACGGCGGCGGTGATCCCGCTGGCGACGCAGGCCGAGATGCTCGGGACGTTGACGCTGCTCTCGCTCGACCCCGACCGGCCGATCGCGGCAGGGACGATCGAGGCCGCGACGTCGATCGCGGGCCAGGCCGCACTCGCTCTCGACAACGCGCGCCTCTACCAGCAGCAGAAGGACTTCGCGGACTCGATGCAGCAGTCACTGCTGCCGCGCACGCGCCCGCAGATCGAGGGGCTGGAGATCGGCGCGATCTACGACTCTTCCGCGCGGATGGACGTCGGCGGCGACGTGTACGACTTCGTCGAGCTGACTGACGGCTGCCTTGCGGTCGTGCTGGGCGACGTGACCGGCCACGGGATCGATGCCGCGGCCGACATGGCGATGGCGAAGTTCGTCTTCCGCTCGCTTGCGCGCGAGCATCCGCAGCCGGGGGACTTCCTTGCCTCGGCGAACGAGATCGTGCTGGGGGAGATCGAGCCCGGGAAGTTCATCACGCTGCTCTACCTGCTCATCGACCCGCGGGACGGACAGCTCTCCTGCGCCTCGGCCGGGCACCCGCCGCCCCTGATCGTCCGACCGGGCCGCCCGCCGGAGCCGGTCGCGGCCCGCGGGCTCGCGCTGGGGATCGAGGCGGAGCAACGCTACGACGAGGCGCGCGTACGGCTCGAGCCCGGGGCCGCCGTGGTGCTCTACACCGACGGCCTGCTCGAGGCGCGCCGCGAAGCGGAGCTCTACGGCGAGAAGCGCCTGAGCGAGGCGCTCGCGGCGAACGCGCACCTGCCCGCGCAAGAGCTCGCGGACGCTCTGCTCGCGGACTGCCACGCCTTCGCGGGCGAGCTCGCCGACGACTGCGCGATCGTCGTCCTCAAACGTCGTTCTTAGACAGTGTTCAATGTCTCCGGACTACACTGGCGGCCGTGAGAAAGGTCCTTCTCGCGCTGCTGTTCGTGCTCGGATTCGGGGTCGCCGGCGGAGTCTCGGCCGGCGTCGTCGCGTCGACGACGACCGGCACGACCGGCACGACGACTACGGTCACGACCACGGCGCCGGAGACGATTGCGCCGGGCGTGACGATCGGCGGCGTCGACGTCGGCGACCTGACCGCCGACGAGGCCCGCGCCGCGGTCACGAGCTCGTTCGAGCGCCCGCTGCTGCTGCTCGTCCTCCGGCACCGGCTGGCGGTCAAGCCCGCGCGGCTCGGGGCGACGGCGGCCGTGCGGGACGCGGTCGCACGCGCCCTGGTCGCCGCGCCGGAGACGGCACTCAAGCTGCGCGTGAAGCTGAGCCGCCCCGCCACCGGCAGGTACCTCGCCTACCTCGCGCGACAGTTCGACCGCAAGCCGGTCGACGCGCAGCTGCTCCTGCGCCGGCTTCAGCCGTTCGTGACGAGACAGCGGCCGGGGCGCGCGCTCCGCCGCGAGCGCAGCATGGCAGGGATCTTTGCCGTGCTCACAGCCAACTCCCGCGCGCCGGTGCGAATCCGCTTCCGCGAGCTGAGGCCGCAGGTGACGCGACGCTCGATCGGGCCGGTGATCGTGATCCGCCGCGGCTCGAACCGGCTCTACCTGTACGACGGGATGCGTCCCTGGCGCGTCTTCGGTGTCGCGACAGGCCAGTCGATCTACCCGACGCCGCTCGGCCGCTGGTCGATCGTGGTCAAGTGGCGGAACCCATGGTGGTACCCACCGAACTCGACGTGGGCGCGAGGGCAGAAGCCGATCCCGCCCGGCCCGGGCAACCCGCTCGGCACGCGCTGGATGGGGCTCTCCGCCTCGGGCGTCGGCATCCACGGCACCCCGGACGACTCGTCGATCGGCTACTCGGCCTCGCACGGATGCATTCGGATGCACATCTCGGACGCCGAGTGGCTCTTCAACCACGTGAACATCGGGACGACGGTCTTCATCGTCTCGGCCTGAGATGACTTCGCGGCTCAAGCTCGGCGCGCAGGCTCTCGCGGTCGCGCTGGTGCTGGGGCTGCTCGCGCTGCTGCTCTGGAAGGTGACGCACCAGAACGGCGGCGGCGCGGCTGCGGCGGTCGCGGCCGGGAAGAAGAAGCCCGCGCCCGACTTCACCCTCGCCCGCCTCGACCGGCAGGGGAAGCTCACGCTCTCCTCTTTGCGCGGGAAGGTCGTGGTGCTCAACTTCTGGGCCTCGTGGTGCTACCCGTGCAAGAAGGAAGCGGGTGCGCTCCAGGCGGCGTCGACGCGGTGGGGGAAGCGCGTCGTCGTAGTCGGGGTGGACGTGAACGACTTCAAGGGCGACGCTCGAGCCTTCATGCGGAAGCACGGCATCACCTACCCGGTGGTGCACGACAACGACAACGTGACCTCGCCCAAGTACGGGTTCTCCCTGCTCCCGGAGACGTTCTTCGTCGACAGCCGCGGCCGCGTCGTCGGGCACGTGCCGGGAGAGGTCAACTCGGAGGACCTGCGTCGCGGCATCCAGGGGGCGTTGCGCTCGTGAAGGCTCTCGTCTTCGTCCTGGCCGCGCTCGCCCTCGCCGCTCCGGCGTTGGCGAGCGAGCGGCATCCGACCCAGGGCGAGCTCGAGGGCCAGCTCATGTGCCCGGTGTGCGCGGGCGAGACGTTGGCCCAATCGGACTCGCCTCCGGCGCAGCGGATCAAGGCGTACATCGCGCGGCGAATCGACGAGGGCGCGACACGGAGCCAGATCAAGGACGAGCTCGTCAGGGAGTGGGGGACGAAGATCCTGGCGGCCCCGCCGCGGCACGGGTTCGACTTGCTCGCCTGGGCGCTGCCGCTCGTCGGCCTCCTCGGCGGTGGCGTCGTGATCGGCGTCCTCGCCTGGCGCTGGAGCCGGATGCGCGAGGAGCCGGCCGAGCCGCTCCCGCCCTACGCGCTGAACGGGCGCCCGCTCGAGCCGGACCTGGAGCGCCGGCTTGACGAGGAGCTAGCCCGGTTTGATGGGTAGGAGACTCTTGAGCGCGGAGAATCCAATGCGGGCCACGGGAGGAGTCCTGTCGGCGTCATACCGGGACGCGTAGCGTGGCTG
Organism: Gaiellaceae bacterium; assembly: GCA_036506915.1. Taxonomy (GTDB): domain Bacteria; phylum Actinomycetota; class Thermoleophilia; order Gaiellales; family Gaiellaceae; genus AC-32. The sequence goes on from DASXQY010000066.1 coordinate 5,579, forward strand.
AGCGCATTGCCGCCGCTTTCGCCGCCGGCCTGATCTCGATCGCCTTTCCCTGCGTGCTCCCGCTTGTGCCGGGGTACCTCTCGGCGATCTCCGCCGTGGAGGTCGAGCGCCTCGGGGAGAACGGAGTGGCGAGGCGCGTTGCGCTTGCGAGCATCCCGTTCGCTTTCGGATTCACGGTCGTCTTCGTCGTCCTGGGAGCCGCGACGACCGCGCTCGCGGGGGTGCTCGATCCCCAGCGCCAGAAGGAAGTCGCGGGCTTCGTCCTGGTCGTGCTCGGACTTGCCTTCGCGGGCCTCCTGCCGTGGCCCGAGCGGATGCTCGCTCCCGCCACGATTGGCCGGGCGCGCGCAACCGGCTCGCGGGCGCTCTTGGGCAGCGCCTTCGCCGTCTGCGCCGCGCCTTGCGTCGGGGCCGTCCTCGGCTCGATCCTGGTCCTCGCAGCGGATTCGCGGACGGTGGTGCGAGGCTCGATCCTGCTGGGCGCGTACTCGCTCGGCATCGCGGTTGCGTTCGTGCTGATCGGAATCGCGTTCGCAAAGGCGATGGCCGCCTTCCGCTGGGTCCGCGACCACTACACGCCGATCCGGGTCGTCAGCGGGCTGACGCTCGTGGCGTTGGGCCTGCTGTTGTTCTTCCACCGCGA
>DASXQY010000067.1:0-3875 GCA_036506915.1 Gaiellaceae bacterium
GCGATCAGGCGGCCCGCCGAGGAGCCGGGTCAGCTGCACAGAAAGATGGTCACCCTCGACAGAATCCGGCTTACAGGCCTGCTACGGAAACCCCCGCAAATGCGGGGGTTTCTATTTGAGCGTGCATCACGCGTGCATCACCCGCGCGAGCGCGTCTGAGTGCTGTCTGGGAGAACTGTATTCGCCGGGAACGGCTTGGTTGAGCGGGAATCGACCTTACGCGTTCGCGGCAGGGGTCAGCCCAGAAAGGCGATTACTTACTGCGGAACACGCCAGTCGCCGCGATCATTCGTGGAGGTCCGGCTGGTGCGCTCCACCGATCATTTGAGCGGCGGTGATGGGCTGAAGCCGGAGCGACAGGGGTCGATCCGTGGATTTACAGACCCAGGCGTCGAGAATACGCCTCGTCGAACAACCGATCTTCGAACGAGCTGCTCCGCCGCCGCGCGCTGCACCCGTACTCCGGCGTCCTTGGCGCAGCTCGTCGTTCACTTCATGTCAGACCCCGCCGCCGGCCTACGTCGGCGAAGTGAAGGTTGTCTTTCCGACGGCCCCTGTCACGATCGTTATGAGGAAGATCATGTTCGAGGTCATCGGCAGAGAGGACGAGCTTGCCTCCGTTGCCGCGTTCGTCGACGAGTCGCGGGACGGGCCCGCTGCGCTCGTGCTCGAGGGGGAAGCGGGTATCGGAAAGTCGACGCTTTGGCTCGCCGGCGTCGAACATGCGCGCACGCGGGGACTCCGCATCCTCTCGTCGCGACCGGCTGAGGCCGAGCGCAGCCTCGCCCACGTCGGGATCGGCGACCTGTTCGAGGACGTAGTGGACGACGTCCTATCTGCGCTGACTGCGCCGAGGCAGCGGGCGCTCGAGGTCGCGATGCTGCGCGACGAGGCGTCGGGTGATCCCTTGGATCACCGTGCGCTCGCCGTTGCCGTGCGCGACGTGCTGCAGCTTCTGAGCGAGCGCGAGCGGATTCTGATCGCCGTCGACGACGTCCAGTGGCTGGACCCGTCGTCGTCCAGCGCGCTTGCGTTTGCGCTGAGAAGGCTCGCGGCGAACGACGTTCTCGTGCTGCTCGCCCGGCGACTCGACGATCGGGCGCAGCCCTCTGGGCTCGAGAAGGGGCTCGCGGCGGAGCGCGTCCGGCGGCTGCCGGTTGGACCTCTGAGCGTCGGAGCGCTTCATCGGGTTCTGCGCGACCAGCTTGGACGTCTCTTCGCGCGTCAGACCTTGCTCCGGATCCACGAGCGGTCGGGCGGAAATCCGTTCTTCGCCCTGGAGCTGGCCCGTGTCCTCGATACGGACGTCGACCCGCTCGCACCACTCCCGGTCCCCGTGACGCTCGAAGAACTGCTGCGCGCGAGGATCGCTGGACTGCCACCGTCCACCCGTGAGGCGCTTGCGCTGGCCTCCGCGCTCGGCAGCACCTCGGAGTCGCTGCTGGAGCGGGCGGGTGTTTCGCCGGATGCGCTCGAATCGGCAACTGCCGCGCACGTGATCGAGCGCGAGAACGGGACGATCCGCTTTACGCACCCGCTGCTGTCGTCGGTCCTCTACGGAGACCTCGGCCAGGAACGGCGAACCGTTCACGGAGCGATCGCACGAATTGTCGAGGACCCGCTCCTGCGCGCGCGTCACCTCGCGCTCTCGAAGGACACGCCGGACACCGACGTCGCCGCCGTGCTCGACGAGGCCGCGAGACTCGCGGTGGATCGCGGCGCGTCGGCCGTCGCAGCCGAGCTCGCCGAGCACGCCATCCGGCTGACCCCGCAGGATGCGTGCGAGGAGCGCCGACATCGGGCGCTGGCCGCAGCTCGCGCACACCACGCGGCCGGGGAGTGGACGCGCGCCCGCAAGATCGCAGCCGACCTGCTGGCCGAGACGGAGAACGGCTCGCGGCGGGCCGAGGCGCTCATCCTCCTTGCCGAGCTGGAAAGCGTCGATCGCGCCGCCGCTTTCCTCGAGGAAGCCCTCCCCGAGGCGGCCTCACGTCCCGCGCTCCAGTCGCTGATCCACAGTCGCCTCGCGTGGGCGAAACGCTTCAGGACAGGGTTCGACCACTCCCGTGCTGCACTTGCTCTGGCCGAGCAACTCGACGACGACGTGCTCCGGGCGCACGCCCGCGCGGTGCAAGCCATCCTCGCCTGGTTTCGCGGCGAGGCGGAGGCGCCGTGCGATCTCCCGGCGCTCGCCCACGAGCTCCCGAGCGCCCTCGGCGGCGATCGGCTAGTGCAGGAGGCGACGCAGGCGATCGTGAACACGCTTGCGCCGTCCTCGAAGAGGGACGAGGCCCGCGCCTTGCTCGAGCGTGAGCACCGAGAGTGGTGCGAGCGGGACGAGCCGCGGAGCGCCCGGGCGCTCTGGGGCCTTGCCTGGATCGAGTTCTGGGCCGGGCGCTGGGAGCTCGCGGCCGAGTATGCCGCTCGCGCGCACGACATCGCGATCCAATACGGGCTCGAGGTGCCGCAGGACCACCTTCCGAGCGCTGTGATTGCCGTCCATCAGGGCCAGCTCGAACTCGCACGCGAGCATTCGGTGCGGGCCCTTGAGCTGGCGGAAGAGCAGTTCGGGTTCCACCCGCCACAGCACATGGCGGTCTTGGGGATCGTCGCGCGCTGGACCGGAGATCCGTCCACCGCCCTGGTGTGGCTCGAGAAGGCGGACCGGCAGGCAGCGGCGCTCGGGTGGGGCGAGCCGAGCGTCCGCTGGTGGAGCTCCGACCACGCCGAGCTCCTGCTCGAGCTCGGCCGGATCGACGACGCGGTGCGAATGGTCGATGCCTGGGAGGCGGACGCGGTACGAGTCGCCCGCGACTGGGTGTTCGCGCACGTGACGCGATGCCGCGGCCTCGCCGCCGCCGCCCGAGGCGACGTCGAGCGGGCGCTGGACTTGCTCACGCGCGCGGTCGCAGAGCACGAGGCAGTCGGCGACCCGTTCGGCCGGGCGCGGGCACTGCTGGCGCTCGGCGTCGTGAGGCGTCGCCGCCGACAGAAGCGCCCGGCCCGCGAGGCGATCGAGGCGGCTCTCGAAGCGTTCGAGACGATCGGTGCCGCCGGCTGGGCGGCGACCGGGCGCGCCGAGCTGGGCCGGGTTGGTGGGCGCGAGCGGGCGGAAGGACTGACCGCCGCCGAGCGACGGGTCGCCGCCCTGGTCGCCGAGGGTCGAACGAACCGGGAAGTCGCCGCGGCGCTGTTCCTCGGCGAGCGGACGGTCGCCAGTCACCTGACTCACATCTACGCCAAGCTCGGCGTCCGTTCGCGCACCGAGCTCGCCCGCCGACTGCACGCCAACGAGCCGGCGTAAGCGGATCAAAGTTCAGACGTCCTGACGTTTCCACCGCAGCACCCGCGCCGTAGCGTCGAGTGTGTGCCGAGCTACCTCGTTGAGACATACCTCGCTCGTGCCCAGACGGGAGAGCGCCTCGTCCGCGAGAGGCGGGCGCGCTCGGCCGCGGCGGAGCTGACGCAGGAGAGCATCCGCGTCCGCTTCGACCAGTCAATCCATGTTCCCGAGGACGAGATTTGCTTCTACGTCTTCGACGCTCCTTCGGGCCGCGACGCTGCGCTTGCCGCGCAGCGCGCCGGGCTCGATCCCTTCCGCGTCGTCGAGGCAGTCTCGTCCCGCAAAGAGGAGGAATGATGAGAGGACTCACAGGCCCAGGCCGCAGCAGGAGACGGGGTTCGCGATTCGCGGCGGCCGTTACGCTCGTCGTGATCGTAGGGCTCTCTATCGCCTATGTCTCGGGCGCGCTGGCGACGAACCCTGTTGGTGTTACCACCACGACCTTCGGAGTCGCGCGCTTCGACAGCATCGACGCCACCACGAAGACCGACATCGATCCCGGCCCCGCAACCGACTTCTGGCAGGCGCGGCT
>DASXQY010000068.1:0-31816 GCA_036506915.1 Gaiellaceae bacterium
GCCGCCGGTGCAGGTCGATCTTCAGCGCCTCGGCCTCGATGTACGTAGCCGGCACGTAGGCGTCGACCGTCGCGTCGACCCGTACCGGTCGCGCTACCGCGCGGCGCTCGCCAGAGAGCTCTGCCACGGCCTCCCCCAGCAACTCGACGTAGAGCTCGAACCCGAGCGCCGCGACGTGACCCGACTGCTCGGCGCCGAGCAGATCGCCGGCGCCGCGGATCTCGAGGTCGCGCATCGCGATCGCGAAGCCGGCGCCGAGCTCGGTGTGGTCGGCGAGCGTCGCCAGCCGCGCGCGGGCCTCCGGCGTCAGCTCCCGCGAATCCGGGTAGAAGAGGTAGGCGTGTGCGAGCACGTCCGAGCGGCCCACCCGGCCGCGGATCTGGTAGAGCTGGGCCAGGCCGAGCGTGTCCGCGCGCTCGACGATCAACGTGTTCGCCTGCGGGATGTCGAGGCCGGACTCGATGATCGTCGTCGAGACGAGGACGTCGGTGTCGCCGCGGAGGAAGGTGTGCATCCGCTCCTCGAGCTCGCGCTCCCTCATCTGCCCGTGTGCTGCCAGGACGCGCAGGCTCGGCACGAGCTGCCGGACCCTCTCCGCGGCGTCGTCGATCGACTCGACCCGGTTGTGCAGGTAGAACGACTGGCCACCGCGGGCATGCTCGCGCTCCAGTGCGGACCGCACGAGGTCGTCGTCGAGCTCGCCAACATAGGTTCGGATCGGCCGGCGGCCCTCCGGCGGCGTCTCGATCACCGAGATGTCGCGCAGGCCCGAAAGGGACATGTGCAGCGTCCGCGGGATGGGCGTCGCCGTCAGCGAGAGGACGTCGACCTCCAGCCGCAGCGCGCGCAGCAGCTCCTTCTGCGCGACGCCGAAACGCTGCTCCTCGTCCACGACGACGAGACCGAGCTCTCTCGGGATCACGTCCCGGCTGAGCACGCGGTGCGTGCCGATCAGGACGTCCACCTTGCCCGATTCGAAGTCCGCCAGCACCCGCTTCTGCTCGGCCGGCCTGCGGAAGCGCGAGATCATCTCGACCCGGACCGGGAAGTCGCGGTAGCGGTCGCGGAAGGTGTTCCAGTGCTGCTCGGCCAGCACCGTCGTCGGGACGAGCATCAGGGCCTGCTTTCCGTTCAGAGCCGCTGCGAAGGCGGCCCGCACGGCGACCTCGGTCTTGCCGAAGCCAACGTCGCCGCAGATCAGTCGGTCCATCGGCCGCGGCGCCTCGAGGTCCTCCTTGACCGCCTCGATCGCCGTGCGCTGGTCCTCGGTCTCCCGGTAGGGGAAGTCGGCCTCAAGCCGCTCGAGCCAGTCCGAGGTGAGGTCGTAGGCGAGCCCCGACGCCTGCTGGCGCCGCGCGTAGAGGGCGAGCAGCTCGCCGGCGAGCTCGCGCAGGCTCGTGCGGGCGCGGCTCTTGAGGTTCTGCCAGGCCTTGCCGCCGAGCTTGGAGAGGGCGGGCGCGGTCGCGTCGGCGCCGATGTACTTGGAGACCTTCGCGATCTGCTCGTGCGGGACGTACAGCCTGTCGTCGCCGCGAAAGCCGAGAAAGAGGTAGTCCCGGGTGACCGCGGCGACGGTCTTCGTCTCGAAGCCGAGCAGCTTGCCGATGCCGTGGTCCTCGTGGACGACGAAGTCGCCGGTGCCGAGGTCGGCGAAGGACTGGAGGGCGCGACCGAGGCGAGCGTCCGCGCGGGGCGGTCGCTTGCGGAAGACCTGCGTGTCCGGAAGAAGGACGAGCCCGAGCTCGCGCCAGACGAAGCCGCGTCGGGCGGGCGAGACGGCGAACAGGAGCTCGGCCTCGTCGGGGAGCGGCTCGCCGGGCTCGAGCAGCCGCGGCTCGACGCGGCGGAGGAGATTCGCCGTGCGCAATGCCTCGCCGCGGTGCGGGAAGGCGACGACGACGCGGTTGCCGGCGCGCACGAAGGAGGCGAGCTCGCCCTCCGCCTCGGCGAGGCCGCGAGCGGCGACGGCGGGACGCTGTGCCTCGAAGGCGAACGGCTGCCCGCGCGGCAGCGGGTCGAGCTCGGCGACGCCTGCGAGCGGCGGCTCGCCGCCGAACTCCTCCGCCCAGACCTCGCGCACCTGGTCCGGCTGCCAGACGAGATCCGGTGGACGGTCGAGTGGCGGGGCGAGGTCGTCGGGGACCTGTTCCGGAGAGATCAGGTCGAGCCTGCGCTCGGCGGCGGGGAAGACGATCGCGCTCTCGACCTCGTGCAGGGCTCGCTGGGTGAACGGCGAGAAGGCGCGGATCGCCTCGACCTCGTCGCCGAAGAACTCGACCCTGAGCGGATCGCGGCCGGTGGCCGGGAAGATGTCGACGAGGCCGCCGCGGACCGCGAAGTGACCACGCTCCTGCACGCGGTCGACGCGCTCGTAGCCTGCGAACGCGAGGTGCTCGGCGAGCGCGTCGAGCCCGCCGGCCGCGCCAGGCGCGAGCGAGATCGGCTCGGGGCGCGCCTCTGGCGGCGGCAGCGGCTCCGCCAGCGCGGCCGTCGATGCGCAGACGAGGCCACCCGCACGGAGGACGTGGAGCGCCCGCGCCCGCTCGCCGACGAGGTGTGGGGGCGGCTCGAGGCCGGAGTCCCAGTGCACGCCGCGGCTCGGCAGGAGCGCGACCCGCTCCTCCCCGAGGAACCAGCGGGCCCCCTCAGCCGCGTCGCGGGCATCGGCGTCCTCGGGAAGCAGGCAAACCAGCGCACGCCCCAGGTGCTCGTGCAGCGCTGCGAGCAGGAGCGGCAGTGCAGGTTCGGACACCCGCGCAGGGGCCGGTAGCGCCTCGGCATAGGCGCTGAGGCGCTCCTCCGCGAGCAGCTGCACGGCGAGCGGGTGGAGGACGGGTCGGGTGGTCTCGGCTAGGTCCATGACGAACGACGGAACCGGCGGTTCCGCGCGGCCATCGTAGCCCCCACGGCCCTAGTTGAAGCGCGCCTGCGCGGCGTCCAAGCCCTCGGCCGCGATCGCCTCCGCCGCGTCGGCGGCACGGGCGACGAGCCCTTCGACGTCCTGGTCGGGCTCGAACGGCGAGAGCACCCAGTCCGATACCGACCGCCGGTCGCCGCGCCCCGGCCGGCCGACGCCGATCCGGAGCCGCAGGAACTCCTGCGTCCCGAGATGCTGTGCCAGGGAGCGCAGCCCGTTGTGCCCAGCCAGCCCTCCTCCTCGCCGCGCCTGCAGGCGCCCCGGCTCGAGGTCGACGTCGTCGTGGACGACCAGCAACGACTCCGGCTCGACCTTGAAGAACCGCGCCGCCGCCCCGACCGAGCGCCCGGACTCGTTCATGTACGTCTCCGGCTTCAGCAGCCCGAGCCGCAGCTCACCGAGCCGAACCTCCGCGAGCGATCCCGAGAACTTCGACCGCCACGAGCCGCCGTGCCGGCGCGCCAGCTCGTCGACGACGAGCCAGCCCGCGTTGTGGCGCGTCCGCTCGTACTCGCGGCCGGGGTTGCCGAGCCCCGCGACCAGGAGGTCCAGCGTCGAGGCACCGTCGCCCCGACGGAAGAGGCGCACCTAACCCTCGGTGGTCTCTTGCTCGCCCGAGGGCGTTTCGCCTTCGCCCTCGGCTCGCGGCTCGCCCTCCGGCGCCTCCTCGCCCTCCGGCACCTCGCCCTCGGGCAGCTCGCCCTCCTCGAGCTCCTCGCCCTCGACCTCCTCGGGCTCGGGCTCGACGAATCGGGTCGGCATCGTCACGGTCGCGAGGACCGTCTCCTCGGGGTCGTCTAGGTAGGTGACGCCTTCGCTGACACGCAGGTCGGCAAGGCGGAGCGTGTCGCCGATCGCCATTCCGGTCACGTCGAGCTCGAGATGCTCGGGAATCTCCATCGGCAGCGCCTCGACGGTGACCTCGCGGTTCACCTGGGAGAGCACGCCGCCCTCGGTGACGCCGACCGGCTCGCCGATCAGCTCGACCACGACCCGCGCCTGAATCGGCTGGTCGAGGCGCACCTCCTGGAGGTCGACGTGAATGAGACCGCCCCGCACGGGATGCTGCTGATACTCCTTGAGGATCGACGGGTGGGTCGTCTTCTGCCCTTCGAGCACGACGTCGAGGATCGCGTGCAGGCCGCCCTCGCCGGTCAGCACCCGGCGCAGCTCGCGCTCGGGGACGGAGATCGGATGCGGGGTCCTTCCCCGCCCGTAGAGGACGCCCGGAATGATCCCCTGCCTGCGCAGCCGGCGCGACTCCGCCGAGCCGCGGCTGTCGCGTTCTCGCACCTGAAGCTTTACTCGCTCGCCGGCCACGGCGGCGAAGTGTAGCCCGAACGCCGACGAGCCCGGCTCACGCCCGCCCGCGAGGCGGTCAGCGCACCCGGCAGCGGGCGAGCGTGGCGAGGACCCGCACCCCGTCGACCGCGGTGAGCTTCTTGCCCTCCTCCCGGCGTCGCGCGCGGTACGTGATCGGCACCTCGTAGATCCCGAACCGGTCGACCTGAACGTCCACAGCCAGCAACCGCTCGAGCGCAGTCTCGACCGTCGCCCGCTCGTTGAAGACGGGCATCAGAACGGACAACCCAGACACGGCGCCAAGCTTAGGCCGGGAAGAACCGCTAGAAGAGCTGGTTCTCGCCGGCGAAGATCGCCGAGACCGAGTCGTCGGCGAAGACGTTGTAGATCGTCTCGGCGAGCAGCTTCGAGACCGAGAGCGTCCTGATCTTGTCGGGCCTCTTGAGCTTGTCGATCGGCACCGTGTCGGTGACGGCGACCTCGGCCAGCTCGCTCGCCTCGATCTTCTCGAAAGCGTCCCCGGGGAAGAGCCCGTGCGTGGCGCAGGCGTAGACGTCGGTGGCGCCGGCCTCCTTGAGCGCCTCGGCGCCGGCGACGAGGGTGCCGCCGGTGACGATCATGTCGTCGCTCAGGAGCGCGACCTTGCCCCGCACGTCCCCGATCACCTCGGTCACCTCGGCGGTGTCGTGCTCGGGGCGGACCTTGTTCATGATCGCCAGGTCCGCCTCGAGCATCTGCCCGAAGCGGCGCGCCATCTTCGCCCGGCCCGGATCGGGCGAGACGGCGACCACCTTGTCGCCGTGAAGCCCCTTGTCGCGGTAGTACTGCGCGAACAGCGGCAGCGCCGTCATGTGGTCGACCGGAACGTTGAAGAAGCCCTGGATCTGGCCAGCGTGCAGGTCCATCGTCAGGACGCGGTCGACGCCCGCGACCTCGAGGAAGTCGGCGACCAGCCTCGCCGTGATCGGCTCGCGCGGACGCGATTTCTTGTCCTGGCGCGAGTACGGGTACCACGGCACGACGGCGGTGATCCGCTTCGCCGAGGCCAGCTTCGCGGCCTGGATCATGATGAGCAGTTCGACCAGATGGTCGTTCACCGGCGGCGAGCCGGACTGGATGATGAAGGCGTCGCTGCCCCGGATCGAGTCGTCGTAGCGGACGTACGTCTCGCCGTTGGCGAAGGTCTTCAGCTTGACCTGGCCGAGGGTGACGCCGAGCCGGTCCGCGATCTTCTCGGCGAGCTCCGGGTTCGAGCCGCCGGAGAAGAGCATCAGCCGCTTCTGCGGCCCGCGCTCGATCCAGGGTGCCCGCTCGGTCACCGGGAGCACGGGCTCGACGGTCTCGAGCCCCGGAAGTGTGGCCTCACTCATTCCTCCCGTTTCCTTCGGACGTAGCCTTTCTTGGTCACCTGGCGCTGACGCGCGATCGCGAGGGCTTCCGGAGGGACATCTTCGGTGATGACCGATCCCGCCCCGATCCACGCATCGTCGCCGATCTCGACCGGCGCAACGAAGGCATTGTGGACGCCGGTCCTGACGTTGCGGCCGATCTTCGTCCGGCCCTTCGGCCTTCCCTCCTCGTGCGGGAAGTTGACCGTGATGTTTCCGGCGGCGATGTTCGTGTCCTCGCCGACGTCCGCGTCGCCGAGGTACGTCTGGTGCGGCACCTTCGTCCGCGCGCCTATCCGCGAGTTCTTGATCTCCACGAATGCTCCAGCCTTGGCCCCGGTCTCGAGCACGGTGCCGGGGCGAAGGTAACAGAACGGGCCCACGAGCACGTTCGGGCCGACCTCCGCATCGACGCAGACGGCGTGCGGGCCGACCTCGGCTCCGCGGCCGACCCGGGTCTCGCCCTTGAGGACGGTGAACGGCTGGATCGTCGAATCGGGCTCGAGCACGACGGAGGGGTCGATCCAGGTGGTCGCCGGATCGACGATCGTGGCGCCGGCGAGCATGTGTCCCTCGTTGATGCGGTCGCGCAGGACAGCCGCGGCGGCGGCGAGCTCCGCGCGCGTGTTGACCCCCTCGACTTCCGCCCCCTGCTCCGCCTTGTGAACGGCGACCCGCTCGCCGGCGCCGGCGAGGTCCCGGACGGTATCGGTCAGGTAGAGCTCCCCCTGGGCGTTCTCGGGGCGGAGGCGCTCGAGCGCCGGCCAGAGCTTGTCCGCCGCGAAGACGTAGATCGAGGAGTTGACCTCCTTCAAGGCCATCTCGTCCTCGCTCGCGTCGGTCGCCTCTACGATCGCGCTCAACCCGCCGGCGCCGTCCCGCACGACGCGGCCGTAAGCGCCGGGGTCGGCGCGGTCGAAGGAGAGAACGGTTGCGGCGGCGCCCTCACGCCTGTGCGTCTCGAGCAGCCGGCCGAGGAGCTCGCTCGTGATTGCCGCGGCGTCGCCGCTCACGATCAGGACGTCTCCCTCGAAGCCCCCGAGTGCGCCCCGCGCGGCCGCGGCAGCGTCTCCTGTCCCGCGTGGCTCGTCCTGCACCGCCACCGCGACCCCTGTGAACGCGTCCTTCGAATCGGGCGAGGTGACGACGACGAGCTGCTCCGGACTCAGCTCGCCCGTTGCTTCGAGCACCCAGTCGACGAGGCGCCGGCCGAGCAGCGGGTGCAGGTGCTTCGGCGTCTCCGAGCGCATGCGGGTGCCGAGCCCGGCGGCCAGCACGACGGCTGCGAGCCTCGCTTCGCTCACGCGGCGGAAGATGGCTGGGGCGCCAGGATTCGAACCTGGGATCGCGGGACCAAAACCCGCTGCCTTACCACTTGGCTACGCCCCACTGTGGCGGTGAGCTTACCGTCGGTCGGCGAGCAGGAACAGGAGCGCGATTCCGGCGAAAACGCCCGCGATGATGAGCGCCAGCCAGGGAATGAAGAACGAGAAGACAACCACCACGACCGCCAGCGACTGCGACGCGCCGCCGATCCAGGTGAGCTGGCGAAAGGTGTCGGATTGTGCATTCCGGCCCCAGACGACATACAGGGCGAGCAAGGGGATTGCGATCGCGATCACGGTCCAGCGGGAGACGTCGTGTGCGAAGGCGACGATGATCCCCTCGATCACGGCGATCCAGAGAGCGATTCGGGTCCGGCGGGCGCGGAGCCAGCGGCCCGCTCTAGTTGTGCCGTGCTCGACGACGCGCGGGGGCTCCAGCGACTGGTCAGAAGCCATGCGTCAACCGTACCAAGTCGGCACCGTAAGCCAAGTGCGGCCGCGCCTGCGCAGCTCGCGCTCCGCCGCGGCCGCGGGCTCGCGGTGGTGGAAGAGGCCGTACACGACCGGCCCAGCGCCGCCCACGTCCGCGCGGAAGGCGCCGAGGTCGCGCAGCTCGCGCGTGAGCGGCGAGGATGCGAGGTCGTTGGGGGGCAGGGCGGCGAGGTCACGCGGGCGGGTGACCCCTGCGAGGACCTGCTCGAGCTCCTCGCGCCGCTCCTCGTATCCCCGACCGCCGCCGCGCTGGTCGAAGGCCGCGTACACCGCCGAAGTCGACTCCTTGCGTCTGTCGCGCGGGAGGACGAGCACGACCCAGTAGTCCTGCGGGAGGTCGAGAGGCGTGAGCTCGGCGCCGGTGCCCCGCCCGAGTTGCGGGCCCGAGGTGAGAAAGAAGGGGACGTCGGCACCGAGGCCCCGCGCGACCGTGGCAAGCCCGTCCGCCCCGAACGGCTCCGGGAGCGTCTCGTCGGCGAGCCACAGAGCCGTCGCCGCATCCGAGCTCCCGCCCCCGAGGCCGGCGGCAACGGGGATCCGCTTCCAGATCCGGGCCTCCCAGGCCGGTGTTACGCCCGCGGCTGCGGCGAGCCGCTCAAGGGCGCCGTGCACGAGGGTGTCCCCCGGAAAGCCCTCGACGCGGAGGCCTGGTGCGGGATCGACGGCGATCCGATCGGCGAGGTCGAGCCGCTGGAGCACGGTCGTCACCTCGTGCATACCGTCCGGCCCGGGAGGCCCCACGACCAGGGCAAGGTTGAGCTTGGCCGTCGCGGGCGCCCGCCTCATTCGCCGAGCGCCCGGGCGAGTGCGGGGAATTCCTCCGGTGCCAGCTCCTCGGCGCGCACACCAGGATCGCGACCCATCTCCTCGAGGGCGGCGGCCACGCGTCCGCGCCCGGCGACGCCCGCCAGCTCGAGCGAGTTGGCGAGCCGCTTACGCCGGTGCGCGAACGCGGCCTCGACGACCCGCTTCACCCGCGGGCGGTTCCAGGAGTCGCCGGCCTGACGGCGCCGGAACGCGACGAGGGCGGAGTCGACGTTCGGCCGCGGCCGGAAGACGGTCCGGGAGACCGAATGGAAGCCCGTCCGCTCGGCCGCGAGCTGAACGAGCACCGAGACCGCGCCGTATGCCTTCGTCGACGGTTTCGCGAAGAAGCGGTCGGCGACCTCCCGCTGCACCATCACGCACCAGAGCCCCACCGATGGAAGGCCGTCGAGGCTTTCGACCACGAGCGGGGTGGCGATGCTGTAGGGCAGGTTCGAGATGAGCTTCGTCGGAGCCGGCTCGAAGGCAGCGAGGTCGAGCGCGAGCGCGTCGCCGAAGCGGAGCCGGACGTTCGTGCGGCCGGCAAGGCGTTCGTCGAGGTGCGGCTCGAGCGACCGGTCGAGCTCGACCGCGTGCACGAGTCGCGCTCGCTCGGCGAGGTAGTCCGTCAGCACGCCGAGCCCGGGGCCGACCTCCAGGACGACGTCGTCCGGGCCGAGCTCGGAGAGCCGTCCGATCACGCCCAGCAGGTTCTCGTCGGCGAGAAAGTGTTGCCCGAGCCGCTTCTTCGCGGCCGGCCGCGAGGGAGAGCCTCTAGCCACGCGGGTCAGTCTGGCTGACGGCGCCGCCGCACGTACGCAGCGACGAGCGCGAGCAGCGCCACCACCCCGGCGGCGACGAGCAGGTTGGTGCTGATCCGGCCGGGTGGCCAGTAGGTCGCGAAGACATCGCCGATCAGGTTCCGGCGCGGCACGGGCCCCCACGCGCGGGAGTCGCAGGAGTCGCCGCGGTTGTCGCCGACCATGAAGTACTCGTGGGCCGGAACGCGCCAGGCCCGGCCTCGGTAGCCGTCACCTGCTCGGCTCTGCGCCACATAGGGCTCCCTCAGCCTGCGGCCGTCGATCCAGATCGCACCGCGAGCGTCCTCGCGGACGCGCTCGCCCGGAAGCCCGATCAGGCGCTTTACGAACGTGTCGCCCCTCTCCGCGCACCCGGCCCGCGCGGCCGCGGCCGGAGCGCGAAAGACGATGATCTCGCCTCTGCGCGGACTGCGGAGGCGGTAGATGAACCGGTTCGCGAGCACCCGGTCCGAGAAGCGCGCGAGGCAGCCCGGCGCCGGTCGGGCGCAGTGGAGCGTCGGCTCCATCGACGACGAGGGGATCCGGTACGGGTTCACGACCCAGGCCTTGACCGCGAGCACGAGCCCGACCGCGGCGGCGATCGTCACGATCCAGTCGATGGCCACGCGCCAGGGACGCGGCAGTCTCGCGAGGGTGCGCTGGAGCATAGATTGCCTAGGTATAGAATATCGAGGTATGGGCCGTGAGTCGTTCTCGGGACACCTCGAGCTCCTCCTGCTGGCGGCGTTGCAGGCCGAACCTCGACACGGATACGGAGTGATCGAGCACCTGAGGCGGACGAGCGGCGGCCGGTTCGACTATCCGGAAGGAACGGTCTACCCCGCCCTCCACCGGCTCGAAGCGGGGGGCCTCCTGCGCAGCCGCTGGAAGGAGGTCGAGGGACGGAGGCGACGCGTCTACGAGCTCACGAGGCGCGGGGAGACCGCTCTCGCAGGGCGCCGGCGCGAGTGGGAGCAGTTCGCGCTTGGGATCTCAGCGGTGGTCGAGCAGGCATGACCCCGCAGCGGCAGTTTCTCTTCGAGCTGGCCTCATCCCTTCGCGGCCCTCGCCGCGCCAGGCAGAGGCTCCTGCTGGAGGTCGAGCAGCACCTGGAGGACGCGGTCAGGGCCGAGACGCTTCCCGGCTGCGATCCCGGGACGGTGGAGTCGGCGGCCGTCGCACGGCTCGGTCCGGCGGAGACGATCGCCGCGAGCTGGAACGACGGTCAGTCGGAGCTCCGCGGGGCGCGACGCCGGGGCTATGCCGCCCTCGCGCTGCTCGTCGCGCTCGCCGGCGCACTCGGGCTCGCGCAGTACGCGTCGGGGAAGGCACGGCCGCGGCCCGCGCCCGGGTGTCAAGCCGTGGAACCGCAGGCGGGCGCCCCTTGCGCTGCATCGCCTGCGCGCCTCCCGCATTAAGTCGGCAGCGAGAAGGCCCTCGTGGCGTTCGCGTCCAGCCTGGCGGCGAGCTCGGCTTCGTCCTCGCCTCGAGCCTTCGCGAGCGCGGCGACGGTGTGGACGACGTTCGCCGGCTCGTTCGGGCGGCCGCGGCGGGGCTGTGGGGCGAGGTACGGGCTGTCCGTCTCGACGAGAATCCGCTCCGGCGGGACCCGCCGCGCCGCCTCCCGAAGCGGCTCCGCCTTCGGATAGGTGACGTTCCCGGCGAAGGACACGTAGTAGCCGCGCTCCAGCGCGACCGGGAGCAGCTCGGGCTCCGAGAAGCAGTGCAGCACGACAGTACCGCCAAAGCCCATGAGGGCGGCAGCCGTCTCGTCCGCAGCCGAACGCGTGTGTACGGCGACCGGCTTCTCGAGCTCGACGGCCAGCCGGAGCTGCTGCTCGAAGAGGCGCCGCTGGCGGTCGCGCGGTGCGTAGTCGCGGTAGAAGTCGAGCCCGATCTCGCCGACGGCGACTGCTCGCTCGTCAGCGAGCAGGTCGCGCAGCTCGTCGAGGCGCTCGGCGTCCGGCTCGGCGGCCTGGTGTGGATGGATGCCGAGCGCGGCGAACACTCCGTGCTCGCGTGCCGCGATGGCCAGGGTCGCACGGGACGACTCGAGCCCGGAGCCGATCGCGACGATCCGCTCGACGCCCGCGGCGCGGGCGCGTCCGATCACATCCTCCGCCGGGTCGGCGCACGCGTCGAGATGCGCGTGCGTGTCGGTGAACGGCGCCGAGCTCAGGCGGCCGCGGTGGGAAGGTCGACCCGCGGGAACAGGGGCTGCGCCGCCTCGATCCCGTCGGTCTCGGCGGTGCGGCCGTACGCGACCTGCTCGAGCGAGAGATCGAGCGGCTGGCGAAGCGCGCCGAGAATCCGCGGCGCCGTCTCCGGCAGGTACGGCGAGAGCGCGACCGCGACGGCCCGCAGCCCGTCGGCGAGGTCGTACAGGACGCGCTCGAGCTCTTCCGAGCGCCTGTCGTCCTTGGCCACCTGCCAGGGAGCGGTCGCCTCGACGTGCCGGTTGAGCCAGCGGACGACCTCCCAGACGTCCTCGAGCGCCCCGGTCAGGTCGTAGACGTCGAACCGCTCGACAAGCTTTCCCCGCAGGCCGTCGAGTGCCGAGCGCAGCTCCTCGTTCGGGCCGCCGGGCACGATCCGGCCGTCGCGATAGCGGGCGATCATCGCGGTCGTTCGCGAGACGAGGTTGCCGAGATCGTTTCCGAGCTCCCGCTCGTAGCGCTCGTGGAGCCCCTCCACCGACGCGCTCCCGTCCTGCCCGAACGAGACGGAGCGAAGCGCCCAGAAGCGAACGGCGTCCGCGCCGTAGACGTCCGCGAGGTCGAGCGGGTCGAGCACGTTCCCGAACGACTTCGAGATCTTGCGGTCGTCCAGCAGCAGCCAGCCGTGCACGAAGAGCTGCCTCGGCACCTCGTAGCCCGCCGCTAGGAGCAACGCCGGCCAGTACACGCAGTGGAAGCGGAGGATGTCCTTGCCGAGCAGATGGCGAACGTGGGGCCAGAATTGCTCGCGCAGGTCCTCGCCCTCCCGCGCGTAGGTGAGCGCGCTCAGGTAGTTGATGAGTGCGTCGACCCAGACATAGGTGACCTGATCCTCGTCCCACGGGATCGGCACCCCCCAGGGCTGGCCCGCGCGGCTGACGCTGAAGTCCGACAGCCCACCTTTGATGAAGCTGCGCGCCTCGTTGTAGCGGAACCGCGGCAGCACGAAGTCGGGTCGCTCGTCGTAGAGCGCGAGCAGCTGCTCCTGGTAAGCCGACAGGCGGAAGAAATAGTTCTTCTCCTCGATGTACTCGGGCGGGATCCCGTGCTCGGGACAGAGCCCGTCGACGAGGTCGCTCTCGCTCTTGAACTCCTCGCAGCCGACGCAGTACAGGCCGCTGTAGACGTCCTGGTAGATGTCGCCGTTGTCGTAGACCCGCTGGAGGAACTCCTGGACGAAGCGCTTGTGGCCCTCGTCGGTCGTGCGGATGAAGAAGTCGTAGTCCGCATTGACGCGCCTAGGCAGCTCGCGCCAGGTCTCGGCGATCTGGTCGACGTACGTCTTGGCGTCGAGTCCCTGCTCCTCGGCCACCCGGTAGACCTTCGACGCGTGCTCGTCGGTGCCGGTGAGGAAGAACGTCTCCTCCCCGCGCTGGCGGTGGTGCCGGACGAGAACGTCTGCGGCAATGGTCGTGTACGCGTGCCCGATGTGGGGCGTCGCGTTCACGTAGTAGATCGGCGTCGTCAGGTAGAAGCGCATCGGCGGCAATGATACGAGTCGTCCCCGGCCCGGCCGCGGCGGCCGGGCGGCGCCGAAGCCACGCGCAGAGCGCGACCGCGACCGACGCCACGGCGGCCACCCCGATCCAGCCGAGGGGCATCCCACCCGGTGCGGGTCGCGCGGGTGCGACCGATGTCCGCGGCAAACCCACGTCGACTGCACGCAGAGGCGGACGCCCGGCGTCGACCCGCGGGCGCCTGAACCCGGGAACCGCCCCGGCTCGCACGTCCGCGCGCAGATCGGACGCGCCGCCTCTCGGGGTGCGATCGGACGTGACCGCCCGCCCTTTGCTCTCCGCGGGGCGGCCCTGCGGCGCAGCCTTCGTCGCCTCGTGCTCAGCGGGGGTGCCTACGGCGGCCGACTCGTGCGTGACTGCAGCGCCCGCGTTTCCGCCCTCGGCATCGGTCGCCGCGCCGCGAGGGGCTCGCCTGGTCGTCTCGGACGCCGCCTCGGCCGCGACGCGTTGCGACGTCGCCGGCCCGGGCGGACCGGCTCCGGTCTCGCCCGCTCCCGACCCCGGCGCAACCGCCGGAGCCGATGCGGCCGGCGGGGGCGCCTCGTTCGTTGCGGGCGGGCCGACGGGAGCCGCCTCGTTCTGGGGCAGGAACAGGAGCGGATCGAGGTAGCCCTGTGGGTCGGCGCTCTGACGGATGCCGAGGTACACGTACGGCACCGCGAGCGTCGAGACCCCGCTCGGGCCGACGGTTCCGACGAGGTCGCCCTCGGCCACGACCGCACCCCGCCTGACCGCGAAGGAGCCGAGATGCACGAGCGTGGCGGAGTAGCCGTTCTGCGTCTGGATCGTCACTGTCTTGCCACCCGTTGGGACGGTGCCTGCGAAGGAGACCGTCCCGCCGGCGGGTGCGAGCACCGGCGTCCCTGCGGGCGCGCCGATGTCGATCCCGCGGTGCTGCCCGGCCGCGTACGGATCGGATCCGAACGAGAACGGCCGCAGGACCGGCCCGCGCACCGGCCAGCACCAGGCCCAACCGGAGGCCGGCGAGACGAGGGCCGCGAGCGCCGCACACGCCAGCAGCCGGATCCGAAGGCCATCCTTCGTTGCCAGTAATGAAAACACGAAAGCCAAAGTAGCAATGTCTCTTGCCGTTGTCAAGTCTGGCTACAAGGAGGAGCGGTAGAGCCGGTTGCGAGGGATGCCCGTCAGCCGCGCGACGAGGTTCGCGGCCCCTCGCCGGGAGAGGCCCGCCGCGACCAGCTCCGCCACGGCCTCCCCGGCGAGCCCTTCGTCGCCCACCGCCACCTCGGCTGGGCCGAGCACGAGCGTCACCTCGCCCTTCGGCGCCTCCGCGAAGCGCTCCGCGAGCTCGGCGAGCGAGCCGCGCGCGACCTCCTCGAACCGCTTCGTCAGCTCCCGGCACACCGCGGCCGGCCGATCGGGGATCACGCGCGCGAGAACCTGGAGTGAGCGCGGCAGCCGCTGAGGGGACTCGAACGCCACGACCGCTTGCGGCCAGCGCGACAGCTCCTCGCCCAGGGCGAGCAGGGCCCGCTCACCCCGTGGCAGGTAGCCCACGAACTGGTATCGCTCCGCGACGAGGCTGCTGGCCACCAGCGCCGTCTCCACCGCCGAGGGCCCTGGCAGCACCGTGACCGGGATCCCGGCCTCCAGGGCTGCGGAGATGAGCCGCGCGCCGGGGTCGCTCACCCCCGGAAGCCCGGCGTCGCTCACGAGCGCCACCCGCTCGCCTGCTCGCAGTCGCGGCAGCACCTCGACCGTCCGCCGGGCCTCGTTGTGCTCGTGGTAGGAGGCGGTTCGAGCGTGGACGCCGTGACGCTCGAGCAAGGTGCGCGTACGCCTGGTGTCCTCGCAGAGCACGAGGTCCGCCTCTCCGAGCTCGCGCAGGACCCGCAGGGTGACGTCCTCCAGGTTTCCGATCGGCGTCGCGCAGACCGCTAGCGGCATCGAGGCTAGAGCGCCTCGTAGGCGATCAGGCCCGCGCCGATCACGCCTGCTTCCACGCCGAGCTCGGCTTCCACGATCCGCACGGTGTCGCGCGTGGGTGCGAGAGCGTCACGGGAGATCACCTCGCGGGCCGGAGCGAGCAGGAGCTCGAGCGCCCCTCCGAACCCGCCGCCGATGACGACCAGCTCCGGCTCGAACGTGTTGAGGAAGCTCGCGATCCCCGCGCCGAGCCGTTTTCCGATCTCGGCCAGGGCCGCGACCGCCTCGCTCTCCCCCGCGCTGCCTCGCCGCACGAGCTCCCGCGCGCTCGACTCGGGCCCGTAGAGCTCTCGGGCGACGGCGTCGGCCGCCTTGCCGGACACGAAGGACTCCAGATGGCCTCGCCCGCCACACGGACAGAGCGGCCCGTCGTACTCGACGACCACATGCCCGAGCTCCGCCGCTCCTCCAGTCGCGCCGCGATAGGGCTTGCCGTCCAGGATCAGCCCGCCGCCGACCCCCGTTCCGAGCGTGAGCATGACGACGTACCCGGCGCCGCGGGCGGCGCCCGCGCGCCACTCGGCCACCGCGGCCGCGTTCGCGTCGTTGTCGATTGCAACCGGCAGTCCGTGCCGCTCGGCCATCCGGTCGCGAAAGTCGACGTCCTGAAGGGGCAGGTTCACCGACGCGAGCGCGCGCCCCGCCCGCTGGTCGATCCGGGAGGGAATGCCGAAGCCGAGCGCCGCCACCTCGTGGCCGGCCCGCAGCGCCTCCACGGCGTCGTCGAGCTCTGCGAACAGCGCCTCGGTCGAGGAAACGACGGTCGGGCGCTCCTCGCGCGCCTCGATCGCCCCGTCCGGCGCGATCACCGCCGCGAGGATCTTCGTCCCCCCGACATCGACGCCGATCACCGGTAGTGCCTTCACGCGTGCTGGCTACCATAAGCCGCCGGATGGCGTCGCCCGGCGGAGAGAAGCCGTATCGCCTCTACCGCGGCGGCCGCGTCAAGGGCCGGGTCCCGACGGTCGAGAGGCCGCAGCGCGCCAAGCGCCCGGAGCGGGACGGACGGCGCCGCTACCGCGGCCCGGGCCCGAAGCCGACCGCCCGACGTCCGCGGCGGATCCGCTGGGGCCGCGAGATTGGAATCGCGATCGTCCTGATCGTCCTCTTCTTCGTGGTCTGGACCGTGATCGGCTACCTGACCTTCCGGAGCGGCGTCTCCGATGCGAACAAGCGGCTGCCGGAACCCGCCCGGCGCGCGCTCGCCCCCGACAATGGCTCGATCCTCTCGAACCCGTCCACGATCCTGCTGCTGGGCACCGACCACTCGCTCGCCGCGTCGCGCGCCGGCGACCGCCACTCGGACTCGATCACGCTGCTCCGCAGCGACCCCGACCACGGGCGCCTCTATTACCTCTCGATCCCGCGTGACCTGCGTGTCGGCATCCCCGGGTACGGCGAGGCCAAGATCAACACGGCCTTCCAGATCGGCGGGCCCCGGCTCGCCGCCCGCACCGTGCACGCGTACACGAACCTGCCGGTCAACCACCTCGTGGTGGTCAACTTCGCCGAGTTCCGCGGCCTGATCGACAAGATCGGCGGAATCGACGTGACCATCCCACGCCCGATCCTGTCCAAGTTCGACTGTCCCTACTCGACGAACACGCGCTGCGCTCGCTGGCCGGGGTGGCGCTTCCCGAAAGGGCAGGTGCACCTGACCGGGCGCCGCGCCCTGATCTACTCGCGGGTGCGCAAGAACCTGCTCGACCCGGCCGAGAGCGACATCACGCGGGGCGAGCGCAACCAGCAAGTACTCCAGGCCTTGATGAGCAAGCTGGCGAGCTTCGGCACCTACATGCGGATGCCGTGGATCGGCGGCGACCTGATGAAGCCGCTCGCGACCGACCTGTCCGCGAACGAGTTCGTCGAGCTCGGCGTGAACAAGGTGCGCGCCGGTAAGACAATTCACTGCCGACTGGGCGGAACCTCCACCGGCGGCGACATCACGCCGAGCGAGGACAACGCGAAGGTGATCCTGATGATCCTGGGGCGCTCGGCGGTGCAGCCGCCCGCGCCGAGCGGAGACACCTACCCGCCCGGCTGCTTCATCGGGAGCCGGCCGCCCGGCAGCGGCTAGCGCCGCTACGCGTCGGCGGTCGTTTCCTTCTTCTTCTCCTTCGTGTCCTTCTTCTCGCCGCCCTCGTCGCCGCCGTCGCCGTCCTTCGACGGCTTGCGCGAGCCGCGCCCGTAGTCGGTCGAGTAGAACCCCGAGCCCTTGAAGTGGACCGCCACCGGGTAGAGCACGCGCTCGAGCGGCCCCTCGCCGCAGATCTCGCACTTCGTCGGAGGCGGCTCGTCGATCCGCTGGAAGAGCTCGAACAGATGCCCGTTCGGGCAACGGTACTCGTAGATGGGCACGTGTTCACTGAGGATAGCGCCGGGGGTGGCTACGACCCGCGTTCGCGCTGGAGCGTCTCGCGGTAGCAGGGCGCGTCCTCGAAGGCGGCGAGTCCGGGCGGAGTCTGGCGCACCCGGCGGCGCTTCCGGCGCGCGGCCGCGACCACGGCGGACGCGCCGACCAGGCCGCCGAGGAGGAACGACCGCAGCCGTTCCGACCGCGGTTCTCGGTCCATGCCACGATTGTAGGCGCGGTTGAGCGTGATCTGCACCCTGGGCGACCTCCTCCTTGACGTGATCGTGCGTGCTCCGCACGCGCTCGCGCCCGGCGCCGACACGCCTGTCGAGACCCGGCTCGGCTCGGGAGGGCAGGCGGCGAACGTCGCCTCGTGGGTCGCGCTGCTCGGTGGGAGCGCCCGCCTGGTCGCCAAGCGGGCCGACGACGAGGCCGGACGGCTCGCGCAGTCCTTGCTCGAGGCCCGGGGCGTGGAGCTCGCCGGGCCGGTCGTCGAGGGCCGGACCGGAGTGGTCGTCTCGTTCGTCGACCCGGACGGCGACCGCTCGATGGCGACCGACCGCGGCGTCTCCCCGGAGCTGCGGGCGGACGAGCTCGAGACGCAGATGTTCTCGGGCTGTGCCTGGCTGCACGTCTCCGGGTACAGCCTTCTCGCGGAGCCCAGCGCGGACGCAGCGCTCGCGGGCGGGCGGTTCGCGCGCGACGAGGGCGCGCGGATCAGCGTCGACCTCTCCTCCTGGAGCACGATCCGCGAGCACGGGCCGGAGCGGTTTCGCGCCCGGCTCGAGGAGCTCGCGCCCAACGTCGTCTTCGCGAACGAGCCCGAGTGGGAGATGGTCGGAGGCGCCTACGCGCTCGCGGAGACGGCCGTCGTCAAGCGCGGCTCGCGCGGGGTCGAGGTGCGGACCGCGGACGGCGTCGAGCAGTACCCGCCGCTGGAGGCAGACGTGGTCGACACCACCGGCGCCGGGGACGCGCTCGCGGCAGGCTTTCTCCTGCGCGGGATCCAACTGGGTCTCGAGGCCTCGGCGCGCTCCGTCGGACAACTCGGAGCGGTCCCGTGATGGACGCGCTCCGAATCGCGCCGGAAGTGCAACAAACCCTCCACGACCGGGGCCCCGTGGTCGGGCTCGAGACTACGCTGATCGCACATGGTTTCCCACCCCGGGTGGGGGTGGAGGTGGGGCTCGCGGCGGAGGCTGGGGTCCGGGCCGAAGGAGCCGTGCCCGCCACGGTCGGGGTCCTTGACGGCTCCGTCGTCGTCGGCCTCGCCGAGGAAGAGCTCCGCCGGTTCGGCGAGGCGGGCCCCGACGCGCGCAAGGCTGGCCCCCGCGACCTCGCCGCGTGCGCCGTCCAGGGCGTGCTCGGGGCGACGACGGTCGGAGGCACGCTCGCGGTCTGCCGCGCAGCCGGGATTCGCTTCATGGGCACCGGCGGCCTGGGCGGCGTCCACCGCGGCTTCGCCGAGCGCCCGGACATCTCGGCCGACCTCGCGGAGCTCGCCCGCACGGAGGTGCTCGTGGTCGCGGCCGGGCTGAAGTCGCTGCTCGACGTGCCCGCCAGCGCCGAGGCGCTGGAGACGCTCGGAGTCCCGGTGCTCGGGTTCCGGACGGACGAGCTCCCGCTCTTCTACTCGGCCCGGGGCGGCCCGCCGGTTTCGGCACGCGTCGAGTCCGCCGCGGAGGCGGCGCAGGTCGCCCGCCGGCACTGGGAGCTCGGCGGCCGCGGGCTTCTCCTCGCCCGGCCGCCCGACGAGAGCCTGGACGACGTCGAGCCCCTCTTCGAAGAAGCGCTCGCGGCGGCGCTCGAGCAGGGCATCGAGGGACAGGCGGTGACGCCCTTCGTGCTCGCGCGCGTGCACGAGCGGAGCGGCGGCCGGACGGCCGACGCGAACCGCTCGCTGGTGCTGGCCAACGCGGAGCTGGCCGCCAGGGTCGCCGTGGCCTCGGTCGGTTAGCGGGTTACTGGAGGACCGACAGAAAGTCTTCGATCGAGAGCGCCGTCAGCGTCTGAAGCTTGGCGCTCCCGCGCGCGCCGAGCGCGACCGAGACGCGCGCGATCGTCGCGGCGTCCGGCGCCTCGACCACGTTGACGAAGTCGAACGGCCCGAGCGTCGCCCACTGGTGCACGACCTTTGCGCCGAGCTCCTCGACGTCACGGTTCACCTCGCGCAGCCGGTCGGGGTTCGCCTTCAGCGTCTGCACGCCCTGGGCGGTGAGGCTCGACAGCATGATGTAGGTCGGCATCTCGGCTCCTCCTTGATCGCGGGCCGCCCGACTCTAACCGGGCCGCCTGGTCGAAGTAGAGGAGCCCGCCGCCGAGGAAGAGGATCGGCGAGATCACGAGCAGCGAGGCGAACGCGGCGGACGAGAGCGCGATCTCGCTTCCGCCCCGGAGCAGGAGGAACAGCATCGTCGCGGTCAGGAACGAGAGGATCACCAGCGTCGCGAGCGACCCGATCGCGTGGACGTAATCGGCCCGGGCCAGCGCGAGCCCGCGCCGGATCGCATCCCGCACCTCGCGCCGCTCGACGATCGCGGCCGGCACGGCCAGCCCGACGATGCCGAGCCACGCCACTGCCGGGAGGATGAACGCGCTGTACAGGAACGGCACCGGCAGGAAGATGACGTAGCCCGCGAGCAGGGCGACGGCGAGCGAGTGCCGCGTCAGCCTCGCCTTGGAGGCGATCACCACCCCTCCGATGTACGCGGCGGTCATCAGGAGCGACCCAGCGGTCAGGACGAAGGCGAGGCGCCACCAGCCGGGAAGGAACGTCAGGCCGACAGCGGTGGCGGCAGGCCCGAGGCCGAGGGCGACCGACGCCCAGAAGCGGCGCCCGTACAGCCTGAGCGTCTCGGCGACGAGCTGCCCGACCGTCCGCGTCTCGGGCGGCAACGGCGGCGGGAGCGGCTCCGACTTCCGCGGGCGGGATCTCCCTTTCCGAGCCATCGTCGGGAACGCTAACGGCAGCGGCTAACGGCTTGAGAGGTCGCCCCGCGGACTAGCCGGCTCGGCGAAACGGGACGAGCGCGCGGAGGAGCCGTAGGCGGCGCTCCTTGCGTTCGCGCCAGTCTCGAACCTGCTCGTCGTAGCGGTCGAGTGACGCTTCGAGCCGCCGCCTGGCCTCGGCCGCTTCCGCCTTCACGCGCAGCCACTCCGCGCGTTCTTCAGGCGAATCTTTCCTCCTCGCCATTGTCGTCTCCCAGCAGTCGAAGGATTCGATCCAGCTTAGCGTCCATGTGCATGAGCATCAGCGCGAGCTCCCGCACGAGCAGATCCAGCGGGGACTCACGGCGCCGGAACATGCTGCGATCGTGACCCGCCGCCGACCTCTGAGCAAGATGGCCGGAGGAATCTAGGCCGCCGCAGGCTCGGCGAGCTCGGCCCTTTGGAAGACCAGCTCGCCGTCCTTCGCGTCCACGCGGACGGTATCGCCCTCGCCGAAGTCGCCCTCGAGCAGGCGCAGGGCGAGCGGGTTCTCGAGCATCCGCTGGATCGCGCGCTTGAGCGGACGGGCGCCGTAGGTCGGGTCCCAGCCGGCCTCGGCGAGGGCCTCCTTGGCGGCGTCGGTCAGGTCGAGCCGGAGGCCGCGCTCGGCCAGGCGCTCGCGCAGGCGCCGGAGCTGGAGCTCGACGATCTCCGCGATCTGCTCCTTCGTGAGCGGCTCGAACTCGACGATCTCGTCGATCCGGTTCAGGAACTCGGGCCGGAAGACCTCGATCATCGCCTCCGCCGAGCGGAGGTTCGAGGTCATGATCAGGACGGTGTTGCGGAAGTCGACCGTACGGCCCTGGCCGTCGGTCAGGCGCCCGTCGTCGAGGATCTGGAGCAGGATGTTGAAGACGTCCGGGTGGGCCTTCTCGATCTCGTCGAGGAGCACCACCGAGTAGGGACGGCGCCGCACCGCCTCGGTCAGCTGACCGCCCTCGTCGTAGCCGACGTAGCCGGGCGGGGCGCCGACGAGGCGCGAGACCGTGTGCTTCTCCATGTACTCGGACATGTCCAGCCGGACCATGGCGCGCTCGTCGTCGAACATGAACTCGGCAAGCGCGCGGGCGAGCTCGGTCTTGCCGACGCCGGTCGGGCCGAGGAAGACGAACGAGCCGATCGGCCGGTTCGGGTCCTGGAGCCCGGAGCGCGCTCGGCGGAGGGCGTTCGCGACCGCCTCGACCGCCTCGTCCTGGCCGACGACGCGCTCGTGCAGGCGCTCCTCCATGTGGATCAGCTTCTCGGTCTCGCCCTCGAGCAGCCGGTCGACCGGAATCCCGGTCCAGCGCGCGACGACCGCGGCGACGTCGTCTTCGTCGACCTCCTCTTTCACCATCGGCTCGAAACCGTCTTCCTGCTCGCGTTCTGCCAGCTCGTGTTCCAGCGCGGGCAGCTCGCCGTAGCGGATCTCGGCCACGCGCTGGAGCTCACCGTTGCGCTCGGCGCGCTCGGCCTCCCCGCGGAGCTCGTCGATGGTCCGGGTGATCTCCTTCACCCGCTCGAGCTGCTCCTTCTCCCGCGACCAGCGCGCGGCCAGCTCGTTGCGGAGCTCCTGCGCCTCGGCGAGGTCTCGCTCGAGCGGCTCGCGCACCTCCTTCGACTCCTTGCCCATCGCCGCGAGCTCGATCTCGAGCTGGCGGACGCGCCGCTCGGCCTCGTCGAGCTCGAGCGGCGAGGAGTCGATCTCCATGCGCAGGCGCGAGGCGGCCTCGTCGACGAGGTCGATCGCCTTGTCTGGCAGGAAGCGGTCGGAGATGTAGCGATCCGAGAGGACGGCGGCGGCGACCAGCGCGGCGTCGCGGATGCGCACGCCATGGTGTGCCTCGTAGCGCTCCTTCAGGCCGCGCAGGATCGCGATCGTGTCGGCGACCGACGGCTCGCCGACGAAGATCGGCTGGAACCGCCGCTCGAGGGCCGCGTCCTTCTCGATGTGCTTGCGGTACTCGTCGAGCGTGGTCGCGCCGATCGCGCGCAGCTCGCCGCGTGCCAGCATCGGCTTCATCATGTTCCCCGCGTCGACCGCACCCTCGGCCGCGCCAGCGCCGACGATCGTGTGCAGCTCGTCAATGAAGAGGATCAGGTCGCCCTCGGCGTTGCGCACCTCGGTGAGGACGGCCTTGAGCCGCTCCTCGAACTCGCCGCGGTACTTCGAGCCGGCGAGCATCGCGCCGATGTCGAGCGCCCAGACGCGCTTGCCCTTCAGGCCCTCGGGCACGTCGCCGGCGACGATCCGCTGTGCGAGCCCCTCGACGATCGCCGTCTTGCCGACGCCGGGGTCACCGATCAGGACGGGATTGTTCTTGGTGCGGCGCGAGAGAACCTGGATCACGCGGCGGATCTCCTCGTCGCGGCCGATGACCGGGTCGAGCTTCCCCTGCTCGGCCAGCTCGGTCAGGTCGCGGCCGAACTTCTCCAGCGCCTGGTAGGTGCCCTCCGGGTCCTGCGAGGTCACCCGCTGGCCGCCCCGGACCGCCTTGATCTTTGCCTCGAGCTGGTCGCGCGGGACGACGTCGAGCGCGAGCAGCAGGTGCTCGGTCGAGACGTACTCGTCCTCCAGCCGGCGCGCCTCGTCGAACGCCTTGTCGAGCACACGCGAGACCGCCGCCGAGACCTGCGGCTGCTGCTGGGCGCCCTGGGTCGAGGGCTTCGTGCGCAGCGCGGCCTCGGCCTGCGCGCGCAGCGCCGGCGCATCGGGCACGAGCTGCTGCGGCAGCTCCTGGTCGAGCAGCGCGAGCAGCAGGTGCTCGGGGTAGAGCTCGGGGTTGCGCATCCGGCGGGCGAGCTCCTGGGCGGCGGGGACCGCCTCCTGCGATTTCAGCGTGAGCTTGTTGAAGTCCATCGGGTCGGTGTCGGTAGGCGGGACTGGGCCGGGTCGTAGAGGACGAGCTCGCGGCGGTACTGCTTGTGCACCTGCTCGATCGCCTCGCGCATGTCGCGCTCGAGCCGCTCCATCCGCGCCTGCATGCGCTGGAGCTGCTCCTCGAGGTCGAGCACGGCCTCGACTCCTGCGAGGTTGAGCCCGAGCTGGGTGGTCAGCCGCTGGATCAGCCGCAGCCGCGCGAGGTCGGCCTCGGAGTAGAGGCGTGTGTTCCCGGCGGTGCGCTTGGGCCGGACGAGCCCCTTCTGCTCGTACATCCGCAGCGTCTGCGGGTGCATCCCGACGAGCTCGGCGGCGATGGAGATCATGTAGCGCGGGCGATCGTCCACTACGTCACCAGCCCTTCGCGCGGGTTCTCACGCGAGGCCTGCTGGAGGGCCTCGATCGCCTCGCGCTCCTTCTTGGTCAGCTTCTTCGGCACGGTCAGCTTCACGCGCGCGAGAAGGTCGCCGCGGCCGGAACCCTTCAGCTTCGGGGCGCCCTTGCCCTTGACGCGCAGCATCGTCCCGTCCTGCGTGCCCGGCTTCACCTTCACGGAGACCGGGCCGTCCGGAGTCGGCACCTCGACCGTCGTCCCGAGAGCCGCCTCCGGATAAGTCACGGGAACCTCGACGACGAGGTCGTCTCCGCGGCGCGTGTACAGCTTCGACGGCGCGACGCGAGTGACGACGAACAGGTCGCCCGCCTCGGCGCCGCCCCAGCCGGCCTCGCCCTTGCCGCGCAGCCGGATCCGGGAGCCGTCCTTGACCCCGGCCGGGATTTTGACCGTGTAGCGCTTCGTCCGCCGCTCGCGGCCGGTGCCGCGGCACCGCGGGCAGGGGTCCTCGATCACGGTGCCGTTGCCGCGGCAGCGCGGGCACGGCTGCGACAGCGCGAAGAGCCCCTGGCTCTCGGACGTGACGCCGCGGCCGTTGCACACCGGGCAGAGCTTCGGCGCCGTCCCCGGCTTCGCGCCCGATCCGCCGCACTCGCGGCAGGCGGTCTCGAGCTCGACCGGGATCTTCGTCTCGACCCCGCGCAGCGAGTCCTCGAACGAGAGGTTGACCTCGACCTCGAGGTCGCGACCTCGCTGGCCGCGCTGCTGCCGCTGCTGCTGCGCCCGGCCGCGGCCGCCGAAGAGCCCGCCGAAGATGTCGCCGAGATCGCCGAGGTCGCCGAAGTCGAAGCCCTCGGTCGTAAAGGTGAATCCGCCCGGGCCGGCCCCTGGCCGCCCGTTCCCGAAGGCGTCGTACTGCTTGCGCTTCTCCGCGTCGGAGAGGACGTCGTAGGCGGTCTGAACCTCCTTGAAACGCTCCTCGGCGGCCTCGTCGCCCGGGTTGTTGTCCGGGTGGTACTGGCGCGCGAGCTTGCGGTACGCCTTCTTGATCTCTTCCTGGCTCGCGCCCTTCGCGACGCCCAGCGTCTCGTACAGATCCTTAACGGTCGCCATTGTCCTCCTGCGGCGCCGCCGCGACCACGACGCGGGCCGGCCGGAGCACCCGGTCGCCGAGCCTGTAGCCCCTCTGGATCACCTCGAGAATGGAGCCTTCCTCCGCCTCGGAGGGCTGCGTGAGCAGCGCCTCGTGGACGTGGGGGTCGAAGCGCCCGTTCGTCTCGATCTCGGCCAGCCCCTCGCGGTCGAGGGCGGCCTTCAACTCCTGGTGCACGAGGCGGACGCCCTCCTCGAGCTTGAAGCTATCGCTCCCAGAATCACGTGACGCAGCCTCCAAGGCGCGTTCCAGTCCGTCGAGCACGGGCAGGAGCTCCTTCACCAGCCGCTCGTGGGCGCGCGCGACCAGGCTCGCCTGTTCGCGCGCAGCCCGCTTGCGGTAGTTCTCGAAGTCGGCCGCGACGCGCTTGAGGTCATTCAGGTACTCGTCCCGCTCGGCCTCCAGAGCGGCCAGCTGCTCCTCGATCGTGTGCTTGGGGGCGTCAGCCGGGTGCACTACGAGGTCTTGGCCTCCTCGTCAACGACCTCGGCGTCCTCGATCACCTCGTCGTCGGAGTCGGCCGCCTCACCGTTGCCGGACGCGGCCTGGGCCTGCTGCTGCGAGGCCTGGGCATAGACCGCCTCGGCCAGCTTCTGCGAGGCCTCCTGAAGCGCCTCGGTCTTGGCCCTGATGTCGCCGACGTCGTCAGTCTCGAGCGCCTGCTTGAGCTCCATCACGCGACCCTCGATCGTCGAGGCCTCGGCCTCGTCGAGCTTGTCGCGGTGCTCCTTCAGGCTTCGCTCGGTCGCGTAGGCAAGCGACTCGGCCTGGTTCTTGGCGTCGGCCACCTCGTGCAGCCGCCGGGCCTCGTCCGCGTGCGCCTCGGCGTCGCGGATCATCTGCTCGACCTCTTCCTCCTTCAGGCCGGAGCCGCCCTCGATCCGGATGTTCTGCTCGTTGCCGGTGCCGAGATCCTTCGCGGTGACGTGGATGATCCCGTTCGCGTCAATGTCGAACGTGACTTCGATCTGCGGCATGCCCCGCGGCGCCGGGGGGATCCCGACGAGCTGGAACTTGCCGAGCGTCTTGTTGTAGAGCGCCATCTCCGACTCGCCCTGGAGGACGTGCACCTCGACCGACGGCTGGTTGTCCTCCGCGGTCGTGAACGTCTCGGACTTCTTCGTCGGGATGGTCGTGTTGCGCTCGATCAGCTTCGTGAAGACGCCGCCCTTGGTCTCGATCCCGAGGCTCAGAGGCGTGACGTCGAGAAGCAGGATGTCCTTGACCTCGCCCTTCAGCACGCCGCCCTGGATGGCCGCGCCGACGGCGACGACCTCGTCCGGGTTGACGCCCTTGTGCGGGTCCTTGCCGATCAGCTCCTTGACCTTCGCCTGCACGGCCGGCATTCGGGTCATGCCGCCGACGAGGACGACGTGGTCGATCTTCGCCGGGTCGAGCCCCGCGTCGGCCAGGCACTGCTTGGTCGGCCCGACCGTGCGCTCGAGCAGCTCGGCGGTGATCTCCTCGAGCTTCGCGCGCGTGAGCTGGAGGTCGAGGTGCTTGGGGCCCTCCTGCGTGGCGGTGACGAACGGCAGGTTGATCTGCGTCGTCATCGTCGAGGAGAGCTCGATCTTGGCCTTCTCGGCCGCCTCGTACAGGCGCTGGAGGGCCATCCGGTCCTGGGAGAGGTCGATCCCCTGATCGCGCTTGAACTCGGCCACCATCCAGTCGACGACGGCCTTGTCGAAGTTGTCGCCGCCGAGGTGGTTGTCGCCGTTTGTGGCCTTCACCTCGAAGACGCCCTCGCCGAGCTCGAGGATCGAGACGTCGAAGGTGCCGCCGCCGAGATCGAAGACGAGGATCGTGTGATCCGACGCCTCCTTGTCGAGGCCGTAGGCGAGAGCGGCCGCGGTCGGCTCGTTGATGATCCGCTGGACGTTGAGGCCGGCGATCTTGCCGGCGTCCTTGGTCGCCTCGCGCTGGGCGTTGTTGAAGTAGGCGGGGACGGTGATCACCGCGTCGGTGATCGTCTCGCCGAGGTACGCCTCGGCGTCCGCCTTCAGCTTCTGGAGGATCATCGCGCTGATCTCCGGCGGCGCGTACTCCTTGCCACCGGCCTTGACGCGGACGTCGCCGTTCGGGCCCTTGACGACCTCGTACGGGACGATCTTCATCTCCTCCGACACCTCCTCGAACTTGCGGCCCATGAACCGCTTGATCGAGAAGATCGTGCTCAGTGGGTTGGTCACCTGCTGGCGCTTTGCGGGCGCCCCGACGAGCCGCTGGCCGTCGTTCGTGAACGCGACGACGGACGGGGTGGTGCGCCCGCCCTCCGCGTTGGGGATCACGGCCGGCTCGCCGCCCTCGATCACGGCCACACAGGAGTTGGTCGTGCCGAGGTCGATGCCAATGGTCTTTGCCATGCTCAAATCTCCTTTGCTGAGAAAATCTCAGTCGGATAGTAGCAGGTTCAGGTCCGGGGCAGGAGGCGGCGCAACGCCTGTCCGGCAGCCGGTTCCGCCAGCGCGATCCCGCCCAGGATCGCCGCGCAGCCGCCCCACCCCAGCCCTCCGAGCCTGTCGCCGGCCAGCGTGAAGCCGAAGAGCGCCGTCCAGACAGGCTCCAGCGCGAAGGCAAGCGCGGTGCGCGTCGCGCTGGTGCGCCGCTGGGCCCAGCTCTGGACGAGGAATCCGAGCGCGCTGGCGAAGACGCCGGTCACGACCAGCGCGCCCCACACGGTCCAGCCGTGAGGGGCATCGAAGTCCGAGCGCACGGCCGCGATCGCGCTGAACGCCGCGCAGGCGGCGAGCATCTCGACGAAGGTGAGTGCGACCGGGTCGATCTGCCGAGCCACGCGCTCGAGCAGCACGATCTGGAGCGAGTAGACGCCTGAGGCCGCGAGCACGAGCGCGTCGCCCGCCGCCGAGCCTGCCTGGATCCCCGAGAGCATGGCGAGCCCGGCCACCGAGAGCGCGACCCCGAGCCAGGCGGCGGCCCCGATCCGCTGCCGGAAGAGCCCGAGCGCGAGCAGCGGGGTGAAGACGACGTAGAGCCCGGTGATGAAGCCGGTGCTGGACACCGTTGTGCGCGCGAGGCCTTCGGTCTGGAGCGCGTACCCGGCGGCCAGCAGCAGCCCGAGACACGCGGCCACCCCCGTCCCCTTCAGCCGGGCCCAAGGCACAGATCCGAAACGGACGACGACCGCGGGCGCCAGCGTCAGGCTCGCGATCGCAAACCGCAGCGCCAGGAACGCGTAGAGCGGGTAGAGCTCGACGGCGTCCTTGACCTGGACGAAGGTGACGCCCCAGATCGCCGTGACCGCGATGAGCGCGAGCAGCGCCACCGCGGGCGATTCTAGGAGGTGCTCCTAGCGCCGCAGGCTCGGCGGCCCGTTCCAGGACTGCGTCGGGTCCCAGCCCCAGAGGCGGATCAGGTCCTCGTGAGAGGCCGGAGCGCCGCTGCGGCTGTAGCTCCAGACGACGTCGCGGCGGTCACCCTCGACCTTGACGATCTCCAGCGCGGAGATCTCCCGCCCGGAGGGCTCCTCCGGGCGGAGGTAGTCAAGGGCGAGCTCGATCGCATCCGAGAAGTCGCCGGAGCTGAAACGCAGGCCTAGATCGACCGCCGGATCGCCTTCGAGGATCTCGTGGACCTCGTATGTCGTGTGCCCGGCCGCATGGCGAGTGTCGTCGACCATGCTCTTGCTCCTTTCCCGGAGGGTCGGCTCGGCCGGGGCGGCCCTCGACCCCCCGTCGAGGGATCAGACCGCGGACGGAAACCTCGGTACGCTGAGGTGGTGGAGCCGCTCGTCGATTCCTGGGGACGCGAGATCCGCTCGCTGCGCGTCTCCGTCACGGACAAGTGCAACTTCCGCTGCCGCTACTGCATGCCGGCGGAAGGGCTCGAATGGCTCGAGCGCGACGAGCTGCTCAGCTTCGAGGAGATCGCGCGGCTCGTACGCGTCCTGGCGGCAATGGGCGTCGACGAGGTGCGGTTGACCGGCGGCGAGCCGCTCGTGCGCCGCGACCTGCCGGTGCTCGTCCGGCTCCTGGCCGACACGCCGGGAGTGACGGATCTCTCGTTGACGACGAACGGTGTCCTGCTCGACCGCTTCGCCGGGCCGCTGGTGGAGGCGGGCCTGCGCCGCCTGAACGTCTCGCTCGACTCCCTCTCGCACGTCCGCTTCGCGGAGATCACACGGCGGGACGCGCTCGACCGGGTGCTCGCGGGGCTCGAAGAGGCGGAGCGCCACCCGGAACTGCGGCCGATCAAGGTCAACTGTGTCGCGATGCGCGGCTTCACCGAGGAGGAGGTGCCCGCCCTCGCCGAGCTGGCCCGGCGCAAGCCTTACGTGGTTCGCTTCATCGAGTTCATGCCGCTCGACGCGGACCAGTCCTGGCGCGGTGACGACGTCCTCACCGGAGCGGAGATCCGGGCGCTGATCGAGGAGCGCCGGCCGCTCATCGAGATCCCGGCGAAGGCGTCCTCGACCGCGCGCCGTTTCCGGTTCGCCGACGGCGCCGGCGAGATCGGGTTCGTCAGCCCCGTCTCCGAGCCGTTCTGCTCGAGCTGCGACCGGATCCGGCTGACCGCGGACGGCCAGCTTCGGACGTGCCTCTTCTCGCGGCGCGAGTGGGACCTGAAGACCCCGTTGCGCGAAGGCGCATCGGACGAGGATCTGGCGCGGCTGATCCGGTTCGCCGTTAGGCATAAGGAGCTGAAGCACAAGATCAACGATCCCGGCTTCGTCAGGGCGTCGAGGTCGATGTCGCAGATCGGCGGCTAACTCTTTACACCGACTGGTATTATTCCGGTCGGTATAAATGGACACGAACCCTTTTCGCTTCGGCGCACTCGCGCTCGACCAGGCCTTCACCGACCGCCAGCGAGAGCTCAAGCAGCTCAGATCGGACATCGTCAACGGCCAGGACGTCGTCATCGTCGGCCGCCGGCGCTTCGGCAAGTCCTCGCTCGTCCTACGCGTGACGCAGGAGGTCAGGGCGCGGCGCGTGCTCGTCGCCTACTGCGACCTCTCGACCACGCCGACCAAGGAGCGGTTCGCGGAGAAGCTCGCGAAGACGATCCACGACGACGTCGCCTCGCCTCTCTTCCGCGCCCGCGAGAGGGCGCTTGCCATCTTCCGCGGCTTGCGCGTGACGCCGAGGATCACGATCGACGCGCAGGACGGAAGCGTCAGCTTCGGCTTCGACGTCGGCCACGCCCCCGCAGACGTCGACGCGACACTGGAATCGCTGCTCGCGCTGCCGGGCCGGCTCGGGGCCGAGCGCAAGCGCAAGGTCGCTCTCGTGCTCGACGAGTTCCAGGAGGTGACGGAGATCGGGCGCAACTATCCGCGGCTGATGCGGGCCGTCTTCCAAACGCAACCCGAGGTCGCGCACGTCTACCTGGGGAGCAAGCGGCACCTGATGCGGCGCATCTTCAGCGACCGGAACGAGCCGTTCTGGCGGAGCGCGAAGCAGATGGAGCTCGGGCCGATCCCAATCGACCAGTTCGCGGACTACATCCGAAGCCGCTTCGCCGCCACCGACCGCTCGATCGCGGACGACGCCGTCGCCGGCATCCTCGACCTCACGGGCGGTCACCCGTACGCGACGCAGCAGCTCTCGTACTTCGTCTGGGAGGAGGTCGCCGAAGGTGCCGTCGCCGGAACGGGCGACGTAGCGCGGGGGCTCGACCGGCTGCTCGAGTCCGAGCACAACCACTTCTCGCTGGTCTGGGAGGACTCGAACCGCACGGAGCGGCTGATGCTGCTCGCCCTGGCCGGCGGCCCGGCTCGCGTCTTTTCGGCGGACTTCCGCCGCGCGCACCGGCTCCCCGCGGCCACGAACGTGCAGAAGGCGCTCACGCGTCTGACTTCCCGCGAGCTCGTCGCGCGGCTCAGCCGGGGCACCTACGCGATCGGCGAGCCGTTCCTCGGGGAGTGGCTCGCACGCTTTGCTGAGTAGCGATCGCTACGGCCAGACGCGCGAGCGCGGGTGGAGGTCGAGCTTGCCGCCGTCGTGGCACTGCGGCGAGTGGTACTTCGCAAGCCCGTACGGGTAGAGGCCGGTCCAGGCAAGCTCGGCGAGGCTGTTCGCGTACGCCCGGGGAGCGCCGAGCAGCACCGCCGCCCGCCGCATCCGCTGGAGC
Organism: Gaiellaceae bacterium; assembly: GCA_036506915.1. Lineage (GTDB taxonomy): Bacteria > Actinomycetota > Thermoleophilia > Gaiellales > Gaiellaceae > AC-32. Next base: position 30,487 of record DASXQY010000068.1, read on the forward strand.
CCGTAACAGGTCGCAACCGCCTCGTCCGCGCCCTGGGAGACGTGCACGGTCTCGTGCGCCAGCGTCAGGACCGTGTTCGCGAGCTGGAGCTTCGTCCGCCCGCGCGCCGGCCGCTCGCCCCCGTAGACGAAGCGAACGAGCCGCTCGCACATGCGCGGGGCGAGGTTGACTCGCCGTCCCTCCGAGACGAACCCGTCGGCCCGCAGGTCGACCGCCCCGCCGGTGTAGGCGCCGCGCTCGTCGATCAGCGAGAGCCAGTCCGGGAGCGACCAGCAGCGCACCACGGTTCCCGGCACCCCGCTCAGCGCCGCCGCCGCGCGCGAAAAGCGAGGCTCCACGCGGCTCTCGTCGGTCGGGCCGCCCCGCTTCGGCAGCGCGCGCCCGTCGCTGCGGAGGAAGATCAGCGACCCCGAGTCGTCCAGGGCGCGATCGCCGGCTCTCAAATCGCCCCGCGCATAGTCGGCGCAGGCGCCGAGCACGGCCTTCGCCGCGGCCCGCTGCCGCGCCGACGGCGCCGCCCCGACCGAGCTGCGGAAGATCGGGCCGCAGGAGCGCAGGGCCGCGAGCGCCTTCGGCCCCGCGGGGCCGGGCGCGGCCCCCTGCCCGGAGAGGTTGCTCACGGCGTTCGCGAAGGCGGCCATCTGCCGGAACCACGCGACCTCGCGGGGCGAGGGAAGCGGCGCGACCTGCTCCCGCGCGGCCGCAGGAGGCTTCCCTCCACTCCCGCCGCAGCCCGCCGCGAGCAGAAAGAGCAGGGAAGCCGAGAGGGCCGTCGCGCGTTTCACAACGCTAGAAGGACGACAGGGATGGGCGTTAGAATCACGCAAGTTCCCTTCCAGTGAGCGTACTCGTCACAGCCGGCCGTCGAGTCCTGCCCAGTGGGTGGGCCGACTTCGGGCGCCAGCTCGCCATCTGGTTCGGCTTCCTCGGCGCCTATCAGGTCGCCCGGGGCATTGCCGACCGGAACCCGCCGCGCGCCTTCGAGAACGGCCTGCACGTGATCGGGATCGAGCGCCATGCGGGCACCCTCTTCGAGGTCACCCTCCAGCGCCTCGTCGACGGCTCCGAGTTGCTCGCGACGCTCGCCTCGTGGACGTACTGGAACTCCGAGTTCACCGTCCTCGGGCTCGCGCTCCTCTGGGTCTACCTCCGCCGCCACGAGGCGTTCAAGCGCTTCCGCAACACGGTCCTGCTCGCGAACGCGATCGGCCTCGTCGTCTACGTGCTCATCCCCACGGCCCCGCCGCGCATGTTCCCGGACTTCGGCTTCGACGACACGCTCGCGAGGTTCGGCGCGCTCAATCACGGCAGCGGCCTGGTGGAGTTCGCC
>DASXQY010000069.1:0-4624 GCA_036506915.1 Gaiellaceae bacterium
CGGGACCGCGGCCGGGCTGATCTCGATCCCGAGCCGTTTTGTCCACTCGCCGACCGAGCTCGTTGCGCTCGACGACGTGGAAGCGGCTATTCGCCTCGTCGCGGCGTTCGCCCGGCGGCTCGAGCCCGGGCTCGACTTCACTCGCTAGGGTCCTTGGCATGTCACGCTCGGTGATCGTCTCGGCTGCCCGCACGCCGTTCGGCAAGCTCGGCGGTGCCCTCGTCGACTACGAGGCAACCGAGCTCGGCGCGATCGCGATCCGGGCCGCGCTCGACCGTGCCGGAATCGAGAACGGCGAGGTCGAGTACGCCGTCATGGGCCAGGTGCTCCAGGGTGGCGTCGGCCAGGCCCCCGCCCGCCAGGCGACCGTCGGCGCGGGCCTGCCGGTCGAGCTGCCCTCGGACACGATCAACAAGGTCTGCGCGTCCTCTGTCCGGGCGGTCGAGATCGCCGACCAGATGATCCGCGCCGGCGACCACGAGGTGATCGTCGCAGGCGGGATGGAGTCGATGTCGAACGCGCCCTACGTCCTCAAGCAGGCCCGCTTCGGGTATCGCCTCGGGGACGGGACCCTGATCGACCTGATGACCCACGACGGGCTCATCTCGACCTTCGACAACCGGCACATGGTCGAGCAGGCGTCGTTCGTCTCGCGCGAGCTCGGGATCTCGCGCGAGGCGCAGGACCTGTGGGCGCTCCGATCGCACCAGCGCGCGGTGAAGGCAATCGACGAAGGCCTCTTCAAGCCGGAGATCGCGCCTGTCGGCGAAGTCGCCGTCGACGAGGGGCCGCGGCCGGACACGTCGATCGAGCAGCTCGCGCGGCTGAAGCCGGTCCTCGACCCCGAGGGGACGACCACCGCCGGCAACGCCCCCGGCGTGAACGACGGCGCCGGCGCGCTCGTCGTAACGAGCGAGGAGTTCGCCCGCAGGCGGGGCCTCGAGGTGCTGGCCACGATCGTCGCGCAGGGCTACGTCGCCGACGACTTCGCCTACCTCGCCCGGACGCCGGCGAAGGCGGGGGCGATCGCGCTCGAGAAGGCCGGCAAGAGGATCGGCGATGTCGAGCGTGTCGAGCTGAACGAGGCGTTCTCGTCGGTGGTGCTGAACTCGAGCGAGCTGCTCGGTGTCGATCCCGAGCGCGTCAACGTGAACGGCGGCGCGGTCGCCCTGGGCCATCCGATCGGGGCGTCGGGCGCCCGGATCCTGACGACGATGATCCATGAGCTGCGCCGCAACGGCGGCGGGCTGGGCCTCGCCGCGATCTGCTCCGGCGGTGGCCAGGGCGACGCGATCCTGCTCGAAGTGTGATCACGCTCCTGGGCGAGCACCTCGTTCTCCGCCCGCTGAGGGAGGAGGAGCTGGACACCGTATGGCAGGCGCGCGTGAACGACGAGGCGGCGCCGTGGATGTCGACGCCCCAGGCCTACGAACGGCTCCGCCAGCGGATCGCCAACTCCGGAGAGTTCGTCGACGGCTGGCTCGACCTCGGGATCGAGACCGGCGGGCGGCTGGTCGGCGAGGTCGACGCGAGGCGCCCGCCGCGGACGATGCCCGAAGGCGTCTTCGAGCTCGGGATCTCGCTCTTCGATGTGACCGACCGGGGCCGGGGCCTCGGCACCGAGGCAATCCGCCTGCTCACGCGCTACCTCTTCGAGGGCGAGGAGGCCAGTCGGGTGCAGGCGTCCACCTGGGTGGAGAATCATGCGATGCGCCGCGTCTTCGAAAAGCTCGGCTTCGTCGAGGAGGGCGTACTCCGGTCGTTCATGCCCTCGGAGCGCGGCCGCGACGACTACGTGCTGTACGCGATCGTTCGCACGGACCGCTCCAAGCTCGACACGTGAGGTTCGAGCACGTCCTGGTCGTCGGAGCCGGCCAGATGGGCGGAGGCATCGCCCAGGTGGTCGCCGCCTCCGGCCGGCGGGTCTCACTCCTCGACGCCGCGCCGGGCGCGGTCGAGCGGGGGCTCGAGACGATGCGCAGGAGCCTTGCGAAGCTCGCGGAGAAGGGCGGCCCGGACCCGGATGAGGTGCTGTCGCGGGTCGAGCAGGCGGACGACCTCGTCCCTGCGGATTTGATGATCGAGGCGGTGGTCGAGGACGCCGCCGTGAAGGAGGACGTCTTCCGCCGCGCGGACGCGATCCTTCCCGCCGGCGCGATCCTCGCGTCCAACACGTCCTCCATCCCGATAACTAGCCTCGGGGCGGCGACGAGCCGCCCCGAGGCTGTGGTCGGGATGCACTTCTTCAACCCGGTGCCGGTGCTCGAGCTCGTCGAGATCGTGCGCGGGCGCGAGACGTCCGACGAGACGGCAGAGGCAATCACCGAGCTGGCCCGCGAGCTCGGCAAGGTGCCGGCGGTCGCAAACGACTTCCCGGGTTTCGTCTCGAACCGGATCCTGATGCCATACATCAACGAGGCGGTGTGGGCACTCCACGAGGGGGTGGCCGAGGCGGAGGCGATCGACACGATCGCCACGCTGGGCTTCAACCACCCGATGGGGCCGCTCGCGCTCGCCGACCTGGTCGGCCTGGACACCTGCGTCGCGATCATGGAGGTGCTGCGCTCAGGACTGGGTGACGAGCGCTATGCGCCGTGCCCTCTCTTGGTTTCGCTCGTCGCGGCGGGGAAACTCGGGCGCAAGTCTGGGGCCGGTTTCTTCGTCTACCAGGGATAAAGCTTCTCGACTCCCGGCCGACAAGGCTAGAGAGTCGGAAGGGGGATGCCGGTTGCGCCTCTTGCTGGTCGATGACGACGAGGGAGTAAGGACTCTCATTCGGACGACGTTCGAGGCCGTGGACTTCGAGGTGGACGAGGCCGCCGATGCCGCCTCGGCCCAGCGCCGGATCGCGCAAGCCCGCCCCGACGCGATCGTGCTCGACGTCGCGATGCCGGGCATGAGCGGGGTCGAGCTCTGCGCCCGGCTGAAGGGCGCGCGGGAGACGAGCGACATCCCGATCGTGCTCCTGACCGGGTCGGATGTCGCGAACGAGCTGATTGCGAGCGAGGTCGGGGCGGACGCCTTTGTGCTCAAGCCGTTCAGCCCGCTCGAGCTGCTCGCGGTCGTCGAGCGCCTCGCCGGCGGGCTCCACGGGACCCCGTACCGGGCCAGTCGGAAGCAGCAGCCGGAAGAGCAGCTCCTCCTCTACGCCCGCGACCTCCGGCACCTGCTGGAGATCGAGCGCGGGCAGCGGCGCCTGCTCCAGAGCGCCTATCGCGAGACGGTGACCGCGCTGGCCACCGCGCTCGAGTCGAAGGACTCCGGCACGGGCGCGCACTCCCAGCGGGTCCACCGCTATGCGGCCGAGCTCGCGCGGGTCGTCGCGCCGGAGGTGGCCGAGGAGGAGAGCGTCGAGTACGGCTTCATGCTCCACGACGTGGGCAAGATCGGGATCCCCGACCACATCCTCCACAAGCCGGGCCCGCTCAACGAGCCCGAGCGGCGGCTGATGCAGACGCACACGGTGCTCGGGGAGCAGCTGCTCCGCGGAGTCACGTTTCTCCGGGGGGACGGACTCGCGGTCGTCCGCTCCCATCACGAGCGCTGGGACGGGGACGGGTACCCGGACGGCCGGGCGGGGACCCAGATCCCGATCGCGGCGCGCGTCTTCGCGGTGGCCGACGCCCTCGACGCGATGACCAGCGATCGCCCGTACCGGCCGGCAATGGCCTGGAGCGACGCAAGCCGGGAGATCCTCGCGCAGTCGGGAGGGCAGTTCGACCCCGCGGTAGTCGACGCCTTCAGGAGCCGGGAGCGGGAGTTGCAGAGCATCCAGCGCGAGCTCTCCTCGCAGAGACAGCGGCGCCTGGCGCCGCTCGCGGCGCTCAACTAGATCGTCGGGCCCGTCGGCCCTTTGGCCGGCGTCTGGTGCCAGAGCACGATCTTGCCCTTGACCACCTTGAAGATCGCCGTCGAGCGCTCACCAGGCCCGTCGCACCTGCTGTGGCGCCGGTCGCCGAGCAGGAAGGTCGCAGTCGCGGTGTTCCCGTGCGAGTCGATCGAGACGATCTTGCCGGAGCACGGGAGCGCCGCATTCCAGGCGACGGCCTCGGCGTGGGTCTTGAGCGTCACCTCGTGCCCGGCCTGGACGATCTGCGCGTCGGGGGCGAAGAGGTCGGCGGCGCGGTCGTTGTCGTCGTCGTTGAGAGCCTGGCTCCAGGCGCGCACGACGCTCTCCGCGGAGGGGGCGCCCGAGCCGCATCCCGCGACCAGCGCGACCGTGACGAGGCCGACCGCGGCGGCCCCTCTCACGCGAGCTCCTCGCGCACGAGCCGCTGGAAGTGGGCGAGCAGTCGCTCGCTCTCGGGCATCAGGCGCCCTGCGTCGAGCAGCCCCGACCGCACGCCCTCCTGGACGGCCTCGACGAGCACGCGGTCCTCGCGCCCGACCTGGTCGTCGAATGCGAGCAGCTCCTCCACCTCGCCGTCCGTCACGTCCTCGGGGAAGAAGTAGTCGAGGAAGCCCGTGCTCCGCTCGGGGCCGAGCGGCGCAAGCGCTCCGGCCGCGAGGTTCTGCGGGCCCGGCAGCACGTAGAGCTTCGTCACCGGCCAGAGCCAGTGGAACTGGCCCTCAACGCTACGCGTCCTGGGATCACGCGCCCTCAGGGGCGCGAACTGGCTCGAGC
>DASXQY010000070.1:0-7217 GCA_036506915.1 Gaiellaceae bacterium
CTCCCGGGTCGCGTACCCGAACATCATTCCCTGGTCGCCGGCGCCGATCTTGTCGAGCGGGTCGTCGTCGGCCGGGTCGTGCTGGACCTCGTACGAGGAGTCCACGCCCTGCGCGATGTCGGGCGACTGCTCGTCGATCGCCACGACCACGCCGCAGGTGGTCGCGTCGAACCCCCACTCCGAGTGCGTGTAGCCGATGTCCTCGATCTTCGTGCGCACCTTCGCCGGGATGTCCACGTACGTCTCGGTCGTGATCTCGCCGGCCACGACGACGAGGCCCGTCGTGATCAGCGTCTCGCAGGCGACGCGGCCGGCCGGATCGTCCGCGAGAACGGCGTCGAGCACCGTGTCGGAGACCTGGTCGGCGACCTTGTCCGGGTGACCCTCGGTGACCGACTCGGAGGTGAAGAGAAACTCGCGAACCGCCATCGGCGGCCCAGGCTACTTGATAGTCAGGAAGCCGGAAACCTGGAACCGGTTCCCGTCCTGGGTCGCGTACAGGAGCGCTTCCCTGAGCGGCCGGGTGTTCTGACGCGCCTCGGGCGGGACGGTGTCGCCGTTCGACTCCGCGAGATCGAAGGCGAACGGCAGTCCATGCGTGAGGTCGCCGTACACCATGGCCACCACACTTCCCGGCACGTCCGCCTTGGCCCGGGCCTCCCGGTAGAGCGGGTCGTCCGCGAGCTTCTGCCCTTTGCCCTCGATCAGGGTCGCGAGCGTGTCCCGGGCGGTCGTGACGATCAGCTTCCCGCCGGCGACGGCCACGAAGCCGTGAACGTCGCTTCCCAGCTGCGTCACGTCGCTTACAGTCGTGCTGCCGACCCTGAACGTCGTCACGCTGAGGCCGCCGAGCTTGACGAGCGAGAGGAGGCGGTCGACCAGCCGCTGCGCCCGCTCCTCGTCGGGAACCTTCGTGACGAAGACGATCTTCGGGATCGGCTTTGCCGGATAGAGGGCGAGGGCCTGCTCGCCGGAGATCAGCGGGTAGATGTCCCCCTCCAGCGTCATTCCGAGCACGGTCTCGACCTGGCTCTTCTGCGTCTCGTAGGACGGGATGCTGCGCGCCACGAGCTTGTCGATCGTCCGGGCCGGATCGGCCAGGTTCGAGGTCGACACGTAGAGGAGCGCGCCGGCGGGCAGGCCGTCGGCGAGCGAGGGCGAGTAGGTCTTCGGCTTGGCCGCCGGGTGCGTCGCAAGCGCGGCATCGGCGCGAACGCCGTCGGGCTCCACGAGCCCGGCTGCGGCGATCGACGTCATCGCGGCGAGGTCGCGGGTCAGGTTCGGCGGCGCGCCTCCGCTCTCGAGGGCGCGGTCGAGCGCCTTCTGCACCGGCGCGCCTGCGACAAAGGCCCGCACCGCTGCGGTCTCGTCGAGCCGGCCCATCGCGTCCCTGAACGAGTCGTCGTCGGCGAGCTTCTCGCCGGAGGAGGTCGCGCGCCGGAACTGCTCGAGCTTCGCTCGGGTGTCCGCGGCCACGGTCCAGTCGCCGATCCTCGTCGTCACGAGCTGGGAGTCGCCTGTCGAGTTTCCCTTCTTGATCAGCGCGGCGAAGCGCTTCTCGTCCTTCGGCTGCGTGAGCGCGACGACGTCGTTGCCGTGGTTCGCGAAGTCGAGCCAGACGACGTCGACCTCCGCGCCGAGCGCCGGCTTGACGTCGTGCTCGAAGTCGAGGTTCCCGGCCTCCACGCTCGCCCGCCGGAGGAGCTCATCGGCGCCGGGGAACCTCCGCACCAGCGCGAGGCCCCGCCGCCACTGCTCGGACGAGAAGTCGGTGTCGAGCGAGATCAGGACCGGCGCGCTCGCTGGCACGACGTCGGCGCCGGCCGGAAGGGCGTTGCCACTCCCGCCGCCGCAGCCGGCGGCGAGCAGCGTCAGGCCCGCGATCAGTAGGGCCGCCCGGACCCTCATCCCGGCCCTACTTGATCTCGAGGAACGCGTCGAACGTGCGCGTGTCGCCCGAGCCGGCGTTCCAGGAGAGGAAGGAGCGCAACGGCCGCAGGTTCGCCGTCACCTCCTCGGGCGGAGCCTCCCCGGCCAGGCCGGCGAAGCTCTCGATCAGAGGGATCGCGGACTTGAGGTCGACGTAGAGGAAGCCGCCGTTGGAGTCAGGCAGGCCGGCCGCCGCCTTCGCGTCCTTGAAGTCGGCGCTGTCGGCCAGCTTCGCGCCGTTGCCGTAATCGGCGATCCCGGTAACCCCGCTGGTGATGAGCACCCGGCCGTCGACCTCCGCGTAGTGGACCGCGAATTGGCCGAAGTCGATCGTCTTGACCTGATGTCCGGCCTGCATGCCGGACGTGACCCGTCCGCCCGCGGCCGCGGCGACGCGCGCGGCGAGCTTGTCGAGCGTGGCCAGCGCCTTGTCGCGGTCCTCGGGGTCGAGCACGAGCGAGAGCTCGGGGATCCCCGCGCCCGGCCGAGCGTAGAAGGCGACCTCGTTCCTCAGGAGGTCGAGGATGTCGGCGAGAGGGACGCCGAGCATCTTCTCGAACTGGTCGAACCCCGCCCCGTACGTCGGGTTCGACCGGAGCTTCTCGACCCCGTCGACGAGGCCGCCGCCGCGGAAATCGAGGAACGCAAAGGCATCGCCGGGGACGCCGTCGATCAGCTTCGAGGTGAAGTCGCCGGCGCTCAAGGAGCTGACGCCCTCGCCGGTGGCGACGCCCTTGAGCCGGACGCCGTCGTCCTCCGCGCCGAGCGACGCTGCGATGAAATCGAGTTTGTCGAGGCCGAGCGCGCTCGGGTTGAGCGTGAGGGGAGTCGAGCTGTCCTGTTGCGCATCCCGGAGCACGGCGGCCAGCTGCGGTCCGTTCACATACGCCTTGGCGACGGCGTCGTCCGGCAGCTTTCCGAGTGCGTCGCCGAACGTTCCGTTGTCCGAGAGCGCCCCGTCCGAGCCCTTCAGCACCCGGTCGATCGCGGCGGTGTTCTCCGCGGCGACGTACCAGCCGTCCACCTCGCGGTAGACGGTCGGCGTGGAATCGGTTCCGTCGTCCGTGGCGTCGAGCTTCTTCACGAGCTGCTTGAACTTGTCGGGGTCGTCGGGCTTGGTCAGGAAGGCGATCGCGGTCTCGTCCAGCGTCGGGCCCCTCGCGACGGCGATGTCCACTTCCGGCCCGAGCGCGGGATCGATGTCGCGGCCCCACTCGAGGTTCTGCCCGGCGAGCTCCTTCTTCAGGTCCGCGAGCGCCTTGTCACGGCCCGGGAACTTGTGCGAGAGGTCGTCGATCTTGCCCCACTGGCTCGAGCCGAGGTCGCTGTCCACCGAGACGAACGCGAGCGCCTTCGAAGTCACGATCGAGGCGCCCGACTCGCTCGAGACGCCGCTCGCGCCTCCGCCCCCGCAGCCGGTGGTGGTGGCTACGGCGAGCCCAGCCAGGAGGCCGATCAGGAGGACGCGTGGCGAGCTCATTCGCGGATCGGTTGGCGGCCCATCTGATTCCCAGCTAACTCGCTCGGGTCCTCGCCGTCAAGCACCCAAACTCGAGCCTGGGCCGTCCGGCTCCCTCTGTAGCTTTTGCCTCAAGTTTCCGATTAGAGACGTATCGAGAACGTGTTCGCAGACACAGGAGGCAGCAATGGACATAGGCACGCCCGACACGGAACGAGAGATCGAGATCACACCGCTCGAAGAGCCCGTGCCGATGCCGGCGCCCGCCCAGGAACCGGTGGAGGAGCCGGTGCCTGCGTGAGCTGGCCCCGCACCGAGCCATGATCGAGGCCCACGTCGAGCCAATCATCGCCTGGCGGCTCTGGCACATCCGCCGCCACGACGATGCCTACCGGCTGGAATCCTTCACGTGGCACCACGTGAGCTGGCCGGCGGGGAGACGCTTCGAGGCGCAGTGCTCGACGCACGGCGGGGCCGCACCCGTCGAAGGTCACGAGTGCGGCATCTACGCCTTCAGGACACGAGAACTCGCCGAGGACCTTCTACGGCGCTACACGGGGGTTCGGCAGCACTACGGGCGGCGTCACCAGGAGCTCCCTCCGCTGCGGCAGGGGCGCCCCCTCGCGCTCGGGCGGGTATCCCTCTGGGGCCGCATCCTCGTCCGCGACCGAGGCTTTCGTGCCCAGTACGCCTACCCGTACGAGCTCTTCGTCATCGGCGGCACAGACGACCTCGCAAGAGAGCTTCGGCGGCTCTACACGGTCGACGTCTGGGCGGCCTAGCGGGCAAACGGAGCAGCCGGGGCCGCCGAAAAATCCCCGGACGTACTTGACAGAGCGCCTCCTGGTGCGTTAGGGACACCGCTGCACCCGTGCCGCTGGAGAGCCGGCGCGCCGCCACGAGCACGCGAAAGAGCCAAGAACGGCGATCCGCCCTCCTCTCGAGCGGCCCTTACCGGAAGCACGAAGTTCGAGAGAGGGAGGTGGAGGTGCCGGAAACAGCTCCAGAACCCAGAGGGATGATGGGGGTCTGGCACGTTCGCATGGGCGCCGGTGCGGCCTGGCGAAAAACGGTGTGGGGAGAGTTCCTGTCGGAGTACCTCGGCACGTTCGTGCTGATCGCGTTCGGCGACGGCGTGGTGGCGATGGCCGTCGCCGCGCTGAATCAGTCCGGTCGTGCCGCGACCAACCACACGATCTTCCTGGCGTCGGGCGACTGGCTGCTCATCACGTGGGGATGGTGCATGGCGGTGGTGCTCGCCATCTACGTCGCCGGCGGAATCAGCGGCGCCCACATCAATCCGGCCGTCACGATCGCGCTGGCCGTGCGCCGTGGCTTTCCGTGGGCGAAGGTGCCGCACTACATCATCGCCCAGGTGGCCGGGGCATTCACCGGCGCCGCCCTCGTCTACCTCAACTACAAGGACGCGATCAAAGGCTACGAACACGCGACGGGCGCCGTGCGAGGTGAGTCGAGCTCGATTGCCTCCTACAGCGTCTTCGCCACGTTCCCGTCCGGGTACTTCCACAACCCGGTCGGGCCGTTCATCGACGAGATGATCGGCACGGCCTTGCTAGTCGGGATCGTGCTGGCCGTGATCGACAACCTGAACCTGCCGCCGAAGGGGAACCTGGCGCCGTTCATCATCGGCCTCATCGTCGCGGCGATCGGCATGTCCTACGGGGCGAACTCCGGCTACGCGATCAACCCGGCCCGCGATTTCGGCCCGAGGCTCTTCGCCTGGTTCGCCGGCTGGGACGGGGTCGCGCTGCCCGGGAACTACGGCGACGTCAACTGGTACTGGTGGCTCCCGATCGTCGCCCCGATAGTCGGCGGAATCATCGGTGCAGTCGTGTACGACTTCTTCATCAACCACGGCCTGCGAGCCCGCGGCGAACCACCGACCTCGGACGTCGAAACGCGAGGCGAGGTCGTGGAGGAGCTATGAAGAAGCTGATCAACAAGCCGGACGACGTCGTCACCGAGGCGCTGCAAGGGATCGCCGCAGCGCACCCCGACCTCGTCAAGGTCCAGTTCAACCCCAACGTCATCGTTCGGGCCGACGCCCCGGTGCAGGGGAAGGTGGGGCTCGTCTCGGGAGGAGGCTCCGGGCACGAGCCGATGCACGGCGGCTTCGTCGGGCCGGGAATGCTCGACGCGGCCTGTCCCGGCGAGGTGTTCACCTCTCCGACGCCCGACCAGATGCTCGACGCGACGAAGGCCGTCAACGGCGGCGCCGGAGTGCTGCACATCGTCAAGAACTACACGGGCGACGTGATGAACTTCGAGATGGCCGCAGATCTCGGCCAGGGCGAGGGAATCGAGGTCGAGGCGGTGGTGATCGACGACGACGTCGCCGTCCAGGACAGCCTCTACACAGCAGGGCGGCGGGGCGTGGGCACGACGGTCCTGGCGGAGAAGATCTGCGGGGCCGCGGCTGAAGAGAAGCGCCCTCTCGCCGAGGTCGCCGAGCTCTGCCGCAAGGTGAACGCCAACGGACGCAGCATGGGCATGGCGTTGACCTCGTGCATCGTTCCTGCAGCAGGGAAGCCGACCTTCGACCTCCCCGACGATGAGATGGAGATCGGGATCGGCATCCATGGAGAGCCGGGCCGGGAGCGGGTGAAGCTCGCGCCCGCCGCCGAGATCGTCGAGCGGCTCACCGCCCCGATCGTCGAGGACCTGCCGTTCGAGAAGGGCGACCAAGTGCTCGCCTTCGTCAACGGCATGGGCGGGACGCCGCTGCTCGAGCTGTACGTCGTCTACAACGACCTGAACAGGTTCCTCGGCGAGCGCGGGATCACGATCACGCGCAACCTGATCGGGCCGTACATCACGTCGCTGGAGATGGCAGGGTGCTCGATCACCCTGCTGAAGCTGGACGACGAGCTGACCCGCTTCTGGGATGCGCCGGTGAAGACGGCCGGGCTCAGATGGGCGGCATAGGGAGGCGCTGGCAGGCGTGGCCGCAATCGAGACCGCCTCGGGGCAAGCCCGGATGAGCGTCGCCTACGACGACGTGCTTCGCTGGGTCCGGACATTCGCCGCGGAGATCGAGGCGAACAAGGAGTACCTGACCCAGCTCGATGCCGCAGTCGGAGACGCCGACCATGGGATCAACATGCAACGAGGGATGTCGGCCGTGCTCGGCAAGCTGGACGCCGCGGGCGCGGACGACATCGGCGGGCTGTTGAAGACCGTCGGCATGACGCTCGTGTCGACGGTCGGCGGGGCCGGGGGCCCGCTCTACGGAACGCTGTTCCTCCAGATGGGGACGGCAACCGCAGGGAAGGGCGAGCTCGGCCCCGACGACTGGGCCGCCGCGCTCGACGCCGCGGTCGGCGGAGTGCAGTCTCGCGGCAAGGCGGAGCCGGGAGACAAGACCATGATCGATGCCCTGATTCCCGGCCGGGACGCGTTCAAGGCCGCGATCGCCGAGGGTGTCCCGTTCGCGGACGCCCTCAGGCGCTCGGCTGAGGCGGCCGAGCGAGGCATGCAGGACACGATCCCGCTCGTCGCCAGGAAGGGGCGAGCGAGCTACCTGGGCGAGCGAAGCGCGGGTCACCAGGACCCGGGCGCCACCTCATCGCATCTGCTCCTCAAGACCGCAGCGGACACCTGGAGCGGGCCCGAGCACGCGGGGTGATCATCGGAGCGTAAGGAGGGACGAATGGCTCAGTACGCAGCAGCAGTCGACCAGGGCACCACCAGCACTCGCTTCATGGTCTTCGACCACGGCGGGCAGGTGGTCTCGGTCGACCAGAAGGAGCACGAGCAGATCTACCCGAAGCCGGGTTGGGTGGAGCACGACCCGATGGAGATCTGGCAA
>DASXQY010000071.1:0-4687 GCA_036506915.1 Gaiellaceae bacterium
GGGAACGAGACCGGGTTCCACTTCGGCGTCGACATCTCGGCGCCCGACGGCACGCCCGTCTACGCGATCGAGCCCGGGCGGGCGCGTGCGCGCGGGATGACCGTCTCGATCTTCCCGAAGCGCGGCGGGCATCTCCTGTCGTACTGGCACGTCGTGCCGGCGGTCGCCAAGGACCAGCGCGTGAGGCGTCATCAGCTGATCGGGCGGGTTGCTCCCGGGGCCGAGCACGTGCACCTCGCGGAGTACCAGAACGGCACATACATCAACCCGCTGCGCCTGGGTGGGCTCGCGCCGTACATCGACGACACCGTGCCGCAGATTCCCAAGCTGACGTTCTACTCGTCCGGACGTCCGATTCCACCCGAGACGGTGACGGGGACCGTCGACATCACCGCCGAGGCTTTCGACACCTCACCAGTGGTCATCCCAGTCCCGTTCCCCTGGAATCAGGCGATCTTCACGCCGTCTCTCATCCGCTGGCGGATCGTCCAGGGCCAGAACACGATCAGGCGCTGGGAGACGCCCGTCGACTTCCGGACCTACCTCCTCCCGCTCGACCTCTTCAACTTCGTCTACGCGCCGGGGACGTTCCAGAACAAGGCGGGTCGCCGCGGACGCTACGAGTTCTACCTCGCGCACGGGTTCGACACGCGAACACTTCCGAACGGCTCCTACGTGCTCCAGGTCGACGCGCTGGACGAGCAGGAGAACGTCGGTCAGGCGTTGTTCGCGTTCACGGTCACGAACGCGGCTTGAGGCGGTAGAGCGCGAAGCGCGGGTCCTCGTACGCCTTCGGCAGGCCGAAGTGGAGGTCGAACCTACGCTTCGCGACGACGATCCATTGCGCGTGGTAGCGGCGCGGGACCGCGAGGCTGCCGCTGTGCAGGAACCGGATGACGTCCTCGCGACGCTCGTAGGGACAGTTGTCCTTCGTGTCGGCGACGTGAGCCGGCGGTGCAGCCGAGACGTAGACAGGCGCGTACGCCTCGATCCGGTAGCTCGTCTCGAGATCCGAGAAGACGACAGCTCGTGGCGGCACCTTCGTGCGTAGGGCGTGCACGAGCCCCGGGGTGAGGGGGAAGCGGTCCGGCTCGTCACGCTGTAGGTAAGCGAGGCCGGCCAGACCCACCGGCGCGACGAGCGACAGGGCCACCGCGGCGGTCCAGATCGGCGCTCCTTCGGGAACCGCCCGGCGAACGATCGCCGCCGCCACGAGGCCCACGCCAGCACCTGCGAGCGCGAGCCAGACCGGCCACGCCGGGCCGCCTACGACGAGGAAGTAGGAGAACTCCCCGGGGTAGACGAGCTGCAGCAGGCCCCCGACGCCGAACGCGGTCAGGCAGCCGGCGATCCGGTAGCGACCGAGAAGCGAAGCCGCACCCGCGACCGCGAACGGAATCGGCAGGAAGGCGCCCAGCCGCCTCGCCTGGGAGACGGAGACCGCATTCGAGAGGCTGTCGAACGCCCACGGCACAAGGACGAGCACGAGCACGGCGAGCCCCGCGCCGAGCACGTAGGCCGCCCAGCGCCGGGTTCCGGCGAGCGCCGCCAGCGGGATCGCGATCAACCCGGCCACGGCGATCGCGCCTCCGCGCGAGATCGTCTCCGGAGCGAGGCGCAGCAGTCCGTGGAACACGTCGATCTGCCCGGCGTAATGGGCGATCGCGCGCCGACGCTCCACGGCGTCCGGCTGGTGCGAGACGGTCTCGTCCACGATCGGCTTCAGCCACAGGGCGTAGAGCCCGGCTGGAACGAGCACGGCCGGAAGGGCCGCGGCGATCCGCAGGTTTTCCGGCCAACGCGAGGTCGCGAGGGCGACCCGCGCGAGGAGGAAGCCTGCAAGCGGAACCGCCGCGAAGAACGCGTACGTCGGGTGCACGAGGGCCAGGGCGATCGACGCGGCCGAGATCGAGAGCACCTGCCGGCGACGGCCGCCGGCGACGAGCGAGAAGACGAGCGCGAGCAGCGCCGGAGCGATCAGCGCTCTGGCCACGGTCGCCGGGAGCGCCATGAAGTCGAACGATCCCGTTCCGGCTCGGGAGAAGCCGAGAAGGCCGACCTGCGCTGCGGCCGTCGCGATTCCAGCTCCGTATGACCGGAAGAGCGCGGCGCCGGCCGCGTAGGCGAGCACGACCGCGAGCGGGGTCAGGATCGCAGGTAGATGCAGCATGACGACCGTCGGGTCGACGGCCGCGAGCTTCGCGACCAGGGCCAGCCCGGAGTGCCAGACCGGGAACGCATAGCCGGGGTGGAGGCCGCCTTGGCGGAACTCGTTCACGACGCTCAGGGAGGTCAGGTCGAAAGACTCGAGCTTCCGGACCCGGCCGAGATGGAAGAGCGCGTCGCCGAAGATCGAGTTCGACGTCCACCACACCGCGCAGGCGAACACGGCCGCCGCGGCCGTCACCCCGGCGATCGTCACGCGTTCGCTTCTCTCCGACGGAATGGGCGCTCGCAGAAGCGCCGGGACGAGTGACACGGCTGCGAAGCCTGCGAGGAGCCAGAGCGTCGTCTCGATCGTGCCGTCGAGGGCCAAGGTGAGCGCCAACGCGCCCGCGAGAGCCGCCAGGCTCCACGCGAACGACGCCGCAATCGCGACCCCGAACGTGTGCGGGCGGCCGAGCGCGCGCACGAAGATCCCACCCGGCACGAGCATCACGCAGGCCGTCGCGGCCGCCAGGCGGAGGACGAGGCCGAGGCCGTGCGGGGGCAGCGCCCGGCCAAGGAGGAGTGCAGCGGGGGCCGCGAGGACGAGGCCCAGGAAGAGCGCCGACGAAGCGATCCGCCCCGCGCCGACGCGGTAGATCTGCATCGGCTGGGTCACGACAGCCACTCGCGCGCCTCCTCCGCCAACGCGCCGGCCTGGAGGCACACCCCGCCCCGGTCCCGCACCTTGCCGATCAGCCGCCGGTACAGGCGATCCCAGTCGGGCAGAAGCGCGGAGTCGTATTGCTCGGAGTGCCACAGGACCGCGAAACCGCCTCCGTGCTCCGCGGCCCAGTCCACGAGCGAGCTCAGCCGGTCCTCCGCCTGCGCGGCACTGAGGTTCAGGTAGCGCTCGGCGGACAGCGTCACGTCCATCGCCGCGAGCGGAACCTCGATCAGGTCGCGCGGCGCCTCGCGCTCGAAGTCCCAGGGCCGGAACGGGTGCGCGATCCCGGCCCGAAAGCCAACCGCATCGCCGAATCCGAGCGACGAGTCGTACGCGAAGCCCGCCGCCTCGAGGAAAGCGAGGTTGCGGTGCGGGTCGACCCGCAGGAAGTGGTAACGCTGGCCGTTGATCGGCCCGGACAGCGCTTCGAGGCGCTTCTTCTCGTCGGCGATGCGCACCGGGTCGGCGGCGGCAGAGTAGCTGCCGTGGAGGCCGACCTCGGCGCCTCCTTCCTGCAGCGTCTCGACGAGGCGGGGACGCAGCCGCTCGTACGCCTCGGCCGCCGGGCCGTCCAACTCGTGCGCGTGCTCGGCGAGGAGGAAGAACGTCGAGGAGGATCCGCTGCGCCGCTCGTCGTCGAGGATTCGGTCGAAGCTCCAGTATGGATCCGTCCCGCGGATCTTGTGCACGGTGGCACCGGCCAGCCCGCGCAGCTCGCGCGCCCCAGATCCGAAGCGTCCCCGGCGGATGTCGCTCTTCGCGCGGGCCGCCGCTCCCTTCAAGCCCTTCCGCGTCCACTTCCACGGCGAGTCGACGTCGTGGGTGAGCGCGACGGCGAAGCGGGCACCACCCCAGCGCGGAGTCTCGACTCCGAGTCGGCGGCGCAGCCGCTCGAGCGGTGGATCAAGCGGGTCGAGGCAAGACGAGGCCGCCCGGAACCGGTCGTGCTCGTCCCGCGCCCCGTTTCGCTCCTCGACACGCGCTAGGTGGAAGAACGCCTCGGCCAGGTCGTCCCCGTGCGGCCGCTCCTCGCGCTCGACCTGCTCCCATGCATCGGCGCTGTACGGCAGGTCGTCTCCGAAGCCGAGATCGCGGGCGCCGATCGTGTCGAGCACCCAGCGCGCCCGCCGCTCGACCGTGGGCGGGATCAACGGAAGACGCCTCGCGCCACTCGCGCGGCGTTGACGAGCCCCGGCCTGAGAGAGCGAAACCCCAGCGGGCTCGAGCGGTGGTCGACCGCGAAGACCGGGATCCCAGCCCGTCCGAGCAAGCGAATCGAGGCCAGGCCGTTGACCCAGCCGACATCGGCGACGACGGCTTTCACCGCGTCGATTCTAGGAGGGCTTGACGGAACGTCACTCGTTGCCGGGGTGCGATGGTCGTTCCGAGGCCGCGGACGCAGGGAGTCCCGGTAATTGCCATTACCGGGGCGACCGAGGACCCGGCCTCGGGGCGAGCAGCGCGGCCCGGCGACATAGTCCGGCGTTTCGTCAAGCCCTCCTGGCCAGGAGTGACGTTGTGTTGCCCGACCCCAGCCACTGAGCTGCCTCACGGTACGCGCGGCCTCGATCGCCGCGGAAGAACACACTCCGAAGCCGAAGCCCCCACAGCATCACGCGCCTGGCCCGCTCGGCGACGCGCAACCCGCGGTGCTTGCGCAGGAACTGCAGGTGCCCCCGCACGATCGCCTTGAACTGCCTCGGATTGAGCGACGCGCCGACCACGTGGAACACCTCGGCCCCCGGAAAGAAGAGGATCTTCCAGCCCGCCTGACGGAACCGGTAGCACCAGTCCACCTCCTCGCTCATCAGGAAG
>DASXQY010000072.1:0-1561 GCA_036506915.1 Gaiellaceae bacterium
GGCCGACCTGCCGTGGGACCAGTGGCCCGACGAGCTCGCGAGCGTGTTCTCGCGGATCCCCTCCTACCTGATGGCCGACCGGCGCGACCGCGGCGAGTTCCTGCGGACGTTCTTCCGTCGCTACGAGGGCGCGACGGTCGACGGCATCGAGCGGCTGGTCGAGGAGATCGTGTCCGAGTTCATGCTCCAGAAGGTCTCGGCGGCCGCGGTCCGGCGGATCCGGGACCACCGCGCCGCCGGGCACCGCACGATGATGATCACAGCCGCGGCCGAGCCGTTCGTGCAGCCGCTCGCGCCGCTGTTCGACGAGGTGATCGCGGCCCGGCTCGAGGTCCGCGACGGTGCGTACACGGGCTACCTGGCCGAACCGCCCCTGGTGGGCGAGGCGCGCGGGGCCTGGCTCCGCCGGTACGCCGAGCTCGAGGGCGCCGACCTGAAGTCGTCCTACGCCTACGCCGACTCTCATTCGGACCTCGCGCTGCTGCGGGCGGTGGGCAACCCGGTGGCGGTGTCGCCGGACGCGGCGCTGCTGCGGGTGGCCAAGCGCAGGCGCTGGCCGATCGAGGACTGGCGGATGGCGGGCGGGATGCCCCGCGTGCGGTTCCCGAAGCCGGCGGTGCGGTGACATGGGGTGGGGCGCGGGTCTGAGAGACAGAACCCTGACGCTCGGAGGCATCGGATCTCCCGCCGGCTCGCGATACCGAATTCGATATCGCTCCGTCCCCGCGGATCGACCGACGACGCCGGCTCCGAGGCGGCTCACCCAATGACCACCCAGGCCATCGAGCTCTTCCGCTCGGTCCCCCGGTATCTGACCGCCCGCGTCGTCGGCGACCGCCTGCCCGGTCTCCTGAGCGGGCCGCTCGCGCCGATGCGGTTCGTCAACCGCAAGGACGTCGTGCCGCTCGGGCCCGGCTGGGGTCGCGTTCGGCCGCTGCTCTCCGGGATCTGCGGCTCGGACCTCGCGACGATCGGCGGGAAATCGAGCTTCTACTTCTCGCCGCTCGTCTCGCTGCCGTTCGTCCCCGGCCACGAGGTCGTCGGCGAGCTCCTGGACGACGTCGACGATCTCCCGCAGGGCACCCGGATCGCGCTCGAACCCGTCCTGAGCTGCCTCGCCCGCGGCCTCGACCCCTGCCCGAACTGCGCGGCCGGCCTCACCGGCCGCTGCGACCGCGTCACCACCGGCCACGTGAGCGCCGGCCTGCAGACGGGCTACTGCGCCGACACGGGCGGGGGCTGGAGCAAGATGTTCGTCGCGCACCGCTCGCAGCTCCACCCGGTGCCCGACGGGCTCTCCGAACGCAAGGCGGTCCTGCTCGAGCCGCTCAGCTGCGCCGTCCACACCGCCCTGCGCGCGGACCTCGAGCCCAACGCGAACGTCGTCGTGATCGGCGCCGGCACGGTCGGCATCCTCACGCTCCTCGCGATCAAGGAGCTCACGAAGGCCGGCCACGTCGCCGTGGTCGCCAAGCACGCCCGGCAGCGAGAGTGGGCGGGCGCGTTCGGCGCGAGCGAGATCGTCGACCCGAAGGAGGCGACCAACGCCGTGCGACGCGCG
>DASXQY010000073.1:0-26564 GCA_036506915.1 Gaiellaceae bacterium
CGCTGCGGCGCGTACCCGCGGATCGAGGAGGCGGTGCTCAGCTACGTTGGCCAACGAGAAGGTAGCGCGAGCGGCGCGGCGCAATGATGATCGAGACCCCCACTTTGGCGAAACCGGACGCGTAGCGTGGCGCGGTTGATCCGGACCGAGAAGGAGGTCGAGGGCCGCTACACCGAGCAGTGGGTCATCGTCGACGAGGACGCGGGGATCGACCAGTGGCCGCCCGGACCGCGAGAGGTCGCGGGGCAGCCGGCGCAACGGATCGACGGCCACGTGCGGGCGCGCGGGCAGGCGACCTACACCGCCGACCTCGCGCTGCCGGGCATGCTCCACGCAGCGGTCCTGCGCAGCCCGCACGCTCGCGCGCGTTTGAACAAGCTCGATCTGGGCCGTGCACGCGAGGCTCCCGGGGTGCGCGGGGTGATCGGCCCGGAGGACTGCCATGTGCTCACGTTGGAGCCGGGTTACCACGGCGCTCCGGTGGCGGCGGTTGCCGCCGACAGCTTCCAGGCCGCGCGCGAGGCGCTCGAGCTGATCGAGGTCGACTGGGAGGAGCTCGAGCCCGTGCTCGATCCCGACGAAGCCGTCCGGCAGGGCTCGCTGCTCGACGACGAGGAGGCTCGCCGCTACGAGCGCGGCGACGCGGACAAGGGCTTCGTCGAGGCGGACGTCGTCGTCGAGGCGGAGTACCGGACGCAAACCGTCCTGCACAATGCGATGGAGACCCACCAGTCGGTCTGCCGCTGGGAGGGCGACACGCTGGAGGTCTACATCTCGACGCAATGGATCTGGGGCGTGCGCGACTCGATCGCCGGCCAGCTCGGCCTGCCGCCCGACCGGATTCGCGTCGTCTGCAACTTCATGGGCGGCGGCTTCGGCGCGAAGAACGGCCCGGGCGACTACACGTACATCGCGATCGCGCTGGCGGGCAAGACCGGCCGGGCGGTGCGCTGCGCGCTGACCCGGCGCGAGGAGAACCTGGCCTCCGGCAACCGGAACGCGACCATTCAGCGCCTGCGCGCCGGCGCGCGCTCCGACGGGACGCTGACCGCGCTCGAGGGCGACTTCGTCAACGCGGTCGGCTGGGCCGGCTGGTCGCCCGCGACCTACGGCCCTATGGAGATGCTCTACGCCTGCGAGAACGTCCGCACCGTCACTCACGGGGCGAAGCTGAACACGCCGCCCAACGCGGCCTTCCGCGCGCCGGGTTTCGTCGAGGGGACGTTCGGGCTCGAATGCCTGCTGGACGAGCTCGCCGGACGGCTCGAGCTCGACCCGCTCGAGCTCCGGCGGCGCAACCACGCCGACAGCGACCTCGTCGACGGTCGGCCGTTCTCCTCGAAGAACCTGCTCGAGTGCTACACGCGCGCCGAGCCGCACTGGGCCCGCCGCGACGAGGTGAGGGCTCGTTCGGAGGGGCCGTGGCGGCACGGGGTCGGGCTCGCGAGCCAGATCTGGTACGGCGGGGGCGGGCCGCCCTCGTACGCCTGGGTGCGAGTCGGCTCGGACGGGCGGGCCACGGTGATCACCGCGATGCAGGACATCGGCACGGGCACGCGCACGGCGATGGCGCAGATCGCCGCGGAGGAGCTCGGGCTGCCGCTCGAGCGGGTCCGGGTGGAGCTCGGCGACTCGGCCCGCGGGCCGTACGCGTCGATCTCGGCCGGCTCCTCGACGACGCCGTCGATGGGCCCCGCGGTGCGGGCGGCTGCGGCAGACGCGGCACGGCAGATCGTCGAGATCGCGGCGCAGCGGTACCACGTCGAGGAGCGCGTGCTCTCGCTGCGCGAGGGCAAGGTCGTGTCCGCGGACGGCGGCTTCTGGCCGCTCGAGGAGGTGACGGGTCTTCTGGACGACGCCCAGATCCTCGGCAAGGGCGCGCGGGGTCCGAACCCGACCGGCATGCGCGTCCTCACCTTCGGGATCCAGGTCGCCGAGGCCGCCGTCGACGTCGAGACCGGCGAGGTACGGGTCGAGCGGATCGCGGCGATCCACGACGTCGGCCGCGTGATCAACCCGCTCGGCGCGCAGAGCCAGGTCGAGGGCGGGATCATCCAGGGCCTTGGGCACACGCTCTCGGAGGAGCGGCTGCTCGACCCCACCACCGGGATCGTGCTGACCCAGACCCTCGACGCGTACAGGCTGCCGACGATCGCCGACGTGCCGGAGATCGTGGTCGACCTGCTCGACATTCCGGACGAGCACCTGACGAACCTGGGCTCGAAGGGCCTCGGCGAGCCGCCGATCGTGCCCACGGCAGCGGCGATTGTGAACGCGATCCGCGACGCAACCGGGGCCGACGTGCGCTCGCTGCCGGTGTCGCGCGAAGAGATGCTCCGCGCGCTGGCCGAGGCGCGGGAGCGCGAGAAGCTTGCAGCTGCTCCGGCCTGACTCGCTCGAGGCGGCGGGCGCCGCGCTGGGGAACGGCTCGGTCGCGCTCGCGGGCGGGACCGACCTCGTGCCGTTGCTGCGGGACGGGATCGTGGCGGCGGAGACGCTGGTCGACGTGCGGGCCGTCGTCCCTCGCGGAGTGGAAGGGACGAGGATCGGGGCGGGGACGACGCTGGCGGAGCTCGAGCGCGAGGCGGACGTGCCGCAGGTGCTGCGCGAGGCCTGCGCCGCCTCGGCCTCGCCGCAGCTCCGCGCGATGGGAACGATCGGCGGCAACCTGCTCCAGGCGACGCGCTGCTGGTACTGGCGGCTCAAGTTCCCGTGCTTCCTCCACGGCGGCGAGCGCTGCCACGCGCGCGAGGGTGCACACCGCGAGCATGCGATCTTCGGCAACGAGCGCTGCGCCTCGGCCCATCCATCCGATCCCGCCGCGGCGCTGCTCGCGCTCGGGGCGAGCGTGCGAACGGACCGGCGCGAGCTTCCCGTCGCGGACCTCTACCGCCTGCCGACCGAAGAAGACCGTGGCGTGACCGCGCTCGAGCCGGGCGAGCTGATTCTCGAGCTCGACGTGCCGCAGCCGGAAGCGAGCGTCTACCTGAAGGCGATGGACCGCGCCAAGTGGTCGTTCGCGCTCGTCGGCGTCGCCGCCGCCCGCTTCGGCGCGGAGACGCGTCTCGCGCTCGCCGGGGTGGCGCCGATCCCGTGGGCGCTCGCCGGCGCGGAGGAGCTCGAGCGTGCGACGCCGCTACCCGGCACCGCGTACAAGGTCGAGCTCGCCCGCCCGCTCATCCGGCGAGCCGTCGCCGCAGTCAACTCCTGATCGTCAGGTTGTCTTACACCGGAGTTTGGGGCGTCGTCCTCGCGGCCGGGGCGTCGAGCCGGTTCGGCTCGCCCAAGCAGCGACTGCTGCTCGAGCCCGTGCTCGCGCGCGTGCGTCAAAGCTCGGTGGACGACGTCGTCGTCGTCCTCGGCGCCCACGGGGTCGAGACGAGCGCCCGCACCGTTCGCTGCCCAGGCTGGGAGCGCGGACCGGGCGCGTCGCTTCGCTGCGGCCTGCAGGCGCTGCCGCCGGCGACGGAGGCGGCGGTCGTCGTCCTCGGCGACGGGCCCAGCCTCGCCCCCGAGGCGATCGACCGCGTGATCGCGGCCTGGCGCGCGACAAAGGCCGAGATCGTCGCCGCAACGTACGGCGGCGTCCGCCTCCACCCACTGCTGATCGCGCGAGCGTCCTGGCCCGCCGTCCCGGACGAAGGCCTCCGAACCGCCGATGCCGTCCTCGTCCCCTGCGACGATCTTGGTCCTCCAGGTGACGTCGATCTTGCCGATGAGATCCCCGAGAGCCTGAGGCCGAAGCCGCCGACCGCAGAATCCTGACAGTGGAGCTCGCCCGACCCGCCGAGACCGCGCCCGCCGCAGGCGGTTCGCCGCTCACCACGGTCCGGCTCCAGCGGAAGCTGACGGTGCAGGAGGCGGCGAAGCGCGCGGCGCTTTGGCCCGAGCAGGTCGACTGGCTCGAGGAGGGCAAGCTCTACCGCTTCCCGAGCCCCGAGGCCGCAGTGATCGCGCTCCTTCGCTACTCGACGTCGCTCGGGATCGACCACCGCGAGGCGCGCCGCCTCTCGGGCCTGCCGGTCGAGCCGCCGACCCGGCGGCACGTCGGTCGCTGGCTCGCGGCCGGGGCGGCCGCGACGCTCGTGACGGTTCTCGCACTCGCGCTCGTCGGCGCCCTCGACCAGAACGAAGGCCGCTCACCGGCCGCCGAGCGCGCAGCCGCCGCGCTACCGCCGCCGTGGAAGGTCGCCGTCGACGTCCTCAACGGCGGCGGGGACATCAACTACACGCGCACGCTCGCCAGCCGGATCGGCTCGTTCGGCTACCGGATCCAGCACGTGACCAGGGCAAGCCGGTTCGACTACCGCGAGACCGCCGTCTACTTCGAGCCGGGCGGCGCCCTCCTCGCCCGGCGGCTCGCGAGCCAACTCGGCTGCGGCACGACGAGCCCGCTGCCCGGCGGCAAGAACCCGCGCCGCCTGGTCGTGATCGCCGGGCCGCCGCGCGCGACCTGCTAGTAACGGCTCAGTGAAGCGGCGTGCGCAGCGCCGCCAGCTTCGCCTTCAGATCAGGCGGCATCTCCTCGACGGCGGCCTGCCGGACGAAGCGCCGAAGCTCCTCCTCGAACCGGTAGCGCTTCCGGCAATAGGCGCACTCCTGGAGATGACTCTCCGCCTCGGCCCGTTCCTGGTCGGTCAGGTCGCGGTCGAGGTAGGGCTGGAGCAGCTCCTCGCACTTCGCGCACGGATCCGGTTCGACACCCAGGCCCATCAGACGCTCCCAACCGCTTTCTCGGCGAGCTCTCGTTTCAGGATACGCCGCCCACGATGGAGGCGGGACATCACGGTCCCGATCGGGATCTCGAGGATCTGCGCCGCGTCCGCGTAGCTGAAGTCCCCGATGTCGACGAGCACGATCACGTCACGGAAGTCGTGCGGGACGGCGGAGAGGGCCGCGACGGCGTCGTCCTGCGAGAGCCGCTCGACGACGCGGTCCTCGTCCGACCTCGGCTCCCGCCCCGCCTCTTCGAGCCTGTTGTAGAGGAAGTAGTCCCCTTCCTCGAGCGGTTGCGAGTCGGGCGCGCGTTGGAGCCGGCGGCCGCGGTCGATGTTGAGGTTGGTCAGAATCCGCAGCAGCCACGCGCGCAGGTTCGTCCCCGGCTGGTACGAGCGCCAGGCTCGAAATGCGCGCGCATAGGTTTCCTGCATCAGATCCTCCGCCTCTTCGCGGGTTGACACGAGCCTCCTTGCGACCCGGTAGACCTGGTCTGCGAGGTCGAGCGCCTCCTCCTCGAAACGGACGCGGTCGCGGGCGTCTTCCGCCAGCTTCCTCGGCTCCGCCTCGGGGGTCGTCTCGCCCATCGCGGCCACCCTAGCAAGTGCCGCTTTTCCGCTTGTAACGCGCCGCGGAGCCCTGCAATTCCCGTTTACGAGAACAGCCGCTGCGGTAGGAGACGATCATGGAGAACTATGAAGTGGTCACCAGCGACGAACACAAGCTGGGTCACGTGGTCGGCGTCGAGGACGGCAACCTGATCGTCGAGCAAGGGCACCTGCGCAAGACGCGGCATGCGATCCCGCTCACGTTCGCCCACACGGACGAGTCGGAGCAGGTCGTGCGTGTGTCGGTCTCGAAGCCGATCGTCGAGGAATCGCCGAAGGTCGAGAACGGCACCCTTGACGAGAAGGCGATCGCGGAGCACTACGGGCTGGCCGAGGGGTAACACCGCGCCCGAGACGCTCGGCGACGGGCGACCTCCCGTCCGACCATCCGAGGAGAGCTAGCTCCTAAACAGGCTCGAGAGGGCGGAAGCCCGCCCGGGCCATCGCCGCGAGGATCGCCTCGCGGTCGGTGCGCTCGTCGTCCCACTCGAGCCGGACCTCGCCCATCAGGTTCGCACTCGCCTGCTCCAAGCCCTCGTGGCCGCGGAGCGCCCCGGCGAGCCGGCCGACGCAGCGCTCGCAGCGGATCCCGCTGACCTGGATCGTCTCCGACCGGAGGGGCATCACTTCGATCGTACCGTCCGCGCGGCGAGGTCCGCGGCAACGGCCTCGAGACCCCGGGCACGGCCGATCTCGAGCTGCCGGTCGCCTTCGCAGCGTTGCGGGTGGAGCCTCCGCAGGAGCTGGACGGTGCCGAGGTCACGGACGGCGGGCTCGATCATGGCGAGGAGCTCGTACGTGAGCTCGGACACGGCCACGAGCCGATCCCCGTCGGGGTGGATCAGCTCGGCGCGAGGGCCGAAGCGAAAAGCGGCCCAGCGATTCTGGGCATAGTCGCCGCGGTTCGCGGGCTCCGGCGGCGGGCCGTCGAGGACCGTCGCACACAGTGCCTGGAGGAGCGCGGCGAACGCGCCGGTTAGCTCCAGCGAGGTCGGCTGGTCGGGAGCCCGGATCTCGAGCGTGCCGAAGGTCGGGTGCGGGCGGATGTCCCACCAGAAGCGCGTGTAGGAGTCGGCGAGACCGAGGCGGACGAACCGCTCGACGAACTCCTCCCAGGCCGTGTAGGAGCCGAAGGCCGGCGGCGCCGCCGCGCGGGGAAGCTCCGCCAGCACCTCGGCCCGCTTCGAAGCGAGGCCTGTCTCCTCGCCGGCCAGGTAGGGCGAGTTCGCCGAGAGCGCAAGCACGACCGGCAGCCACGGAAGGACGCCCTCGAGCGCGTGCATGCACTCCTCGGGCCCGGGCACGCCCACGTGAACGTGCAGGCCGCAGACCGCCTGCCGCCGCGCCGAGATGCCCGCGTAGGCGACGAACTCGCGGTAGCGCGGATCGGGCGCGATGTCCTGCTCCTCCGGGATGCTGAAGGGGTGCGTGCCGGCCGCCGCGACGAGCAACCCGTGGTCGTGGGCGCCCTCCGCGGCCGCCGACCGCAGCCCCCGAAGCGCGTCCTGCGCTTCCTGCGGCGAGGCGCAGACGTCGGTCGCCAGCTCGACCATCGAGGCCAGCAGCTCCATCTTCAGGACGCCCGGCAGCGTCCTCCCCTCTGCCCAGGCGACGAGCGACTCGACCCCCGGCGCAAGCGCGAGGCTCTCGGCATCGAGGATCATCACCTCCTCCTCCACGCCGAGCGAGAACGTGCTGCTCTCTCCGAAGTGCTGCTCGATCAAGAGCGCGTAACGCTAACGGGGCGCGGCTGACTACCGGGTCGTGACGGAGATCTCGTTCACGAGCCTGGCGGTCGTCGCGGCAAGCGGCTTCGTCGCACCGCTCGTGATCGGCTTCCTCCCGTGGTTCCGCCTTCCGAACGTCGTGCTCGAGATCGTGCTCGGGATCCTGATCGGCCCGTCCGTGCTCGGCTGGGCGAAGGCGGACGAGCCGGTGCAGATCATGTCGCTGATCGGCCTCTCGTTCCTGCTCCTGATCGCCGGCCTGGAGGTCGACTACGACCGTTTTCGCGGCCGCCTACTCGAGGTGACCGGGCTCGGCTTCGTCCTGTCCGTCGCGATCGGGCTCGCCTTCGGCCTCGCGCTCGATGCCGCCGGGCTGGTCAAGTCGCCGCTCTTGATCGCGATCATGTTCTCGGCCACCGGGCTCGGAATCGTGATCGCCGTCCTGAAGGACGCCGGCCAGGTCGAGACCTCGTTCGGGCAGCTCGTGATCGCCGGATCGTCGATCGCCGAGGTCGGGACGATCGTGCTCCTGACGCTTTTCTTCTCGGGCGAGTCGAGCAGCCTCGGCGCGAAGCTCGTCCTGCTCGGTCTCTTCGGCGCCCTCTGCGCCGCGGTCGTCGTCGCGGTCACGCGGCTCGAGCGATCGATGCGGGTGATGCAGACGCTCGTCCGCCTTCAGGACACGACCGCTCAGATCCGCGTGCGCGGCGCGTTCGTCCTGCTCGCCGTCTTCGTCGTGCTCGCCTCGAAGTTCGGGCTCGAGGCGATCCTCGGCGCGTTCCTCGCCGGGGCGATCCTCAAGTTCGTCGACCGGGACCAGGCGATGACGCATCCGCAGTTTCGCGGCAAGCTGGAGGCGGCGGGCTTCGGCGTCTTCATCCCGTTCTTCTTCGTCACGAGCGGGATCCGCTACGACGCCGGCGCGCTGTTCGGGGAGCCCTCGACGCTTGCGCGCGTGCCGCTCTTCCTCGCGATCCTGCTCGCGGTGCGCGGCCTCCCGGCGCTGCTCTACCGGCGGCTCGCCACGGGCCGCGAGATCGCCGCGGGCGCCCTCCTCCAGGCGACCTCGATCGGCTTCTTCGTGGTCGCGAGCCAGATCGGACAGGACATGGGCCTGATCTCGGCCGCAAACGCCGCCGCGGTGATCGCGGCCGGCCTGCTCTCGGTGATCCTCTTCCCGCTGGGCGCGCTGACCTTGCTTCGGTCAGGCCGAGCGCCAGCCGCGGAAGGCCTCGAGCAGCTCCCGCTCGGCGTCGGGCGATAGCGCGTCCTCGGGCAGGTGCCCGAGCTGCTCGATCGTCTGGCGCATCTGCTCGAGGTAGACCCGGCAGCCGCCGCAAAGGCCGATGTGCGCCTCGAAGCGCGCCCGCTCCTCGTCGGAGAGCGCGCCCTCGAGGTAGTCGGTGACGAGCTCCACGAGCTCGCGGCAACTGAGTTGTTCGAGGTCCTGGGTCACGTTTCGTCCTCTTGCAGATACGACTCCAGCGCGCCCCGCACCTTCGAGCGGGCGCGGTGGAGCAGTACACGCTGATTGGTCTCGGTCAGCCCGAGGGCGTTACAGACCTCGGCGCCGTCCCAGCCCTCGACGTCGCGGAGCGTGATCACGGCCCGCTGCGAAGCCGGCAGCGCCTCGATCGCCTCGGCGATCCGCTCGCGCGTCTCGGCGGCGAGGAGCGCGTCCTCGGGCCAGGCCTCGGGCTTGATCGCCCAGTGCCCCGGCCAGCGAGGATGCTCGGGGTCGAGGAACCGGTCCGCGTCCACCGCCGCCTCGGGCACGCGCCCGGGGTCCTGGAGCGCCGAGAAGGGAAGCGTCCGCCCGTCGCGCTGAGCCCGTGTCTTGGCGATGTTCGTCAGGATCCGGAAGATCCAGGTTCGCAGCGACGAACGCCCCTCGAAGCGGTCGAGCCCGTTCAGGACGCCGACCCAGGTCTCCTGCGCCACCTCCTCGGCCGAGGCGAGGGTCGAGACGTAGATCCGCGCGACCCGCACGAGCGAGGAGTGGTACTCGCGAACCAGGGCGGCGAACGCGCGCTCGTCACCGGCGCGAAGCGCGTCGAGAAGCTGCGCGTCGGCTGCTTCGACCTGCGCCACCCGGCGACTGTAACGAAGCGGCGGCAGGCGAGACAATCGCGGCATGAAAGCCATCGCAGTCACACCGGGCACGCCGAACTCGATCCACCTCCAGGACGTTCCTGAGCCCTCGGTCGACCAGGTCCCGGACGGACGCGGCGTTCTCGTCCGCGTCCTGCGCGTCGGCGTCGACGGCACCGACAAGGAGATCAACGCGGCCGAATACGGAGCCGCTCCCGAAGGCGACGACTACCTGATCATCGGCCACGAGAACTTCGGCGTGGTCGAGGAGGTCGGCCCGAACGTGCCCGACACGATCGTTCCCGGCACGTACGTCGTCGCGAGCGTACGGCGGCCGGGGTCGAGCATCTACGGGAAGATCGGCCTCCAGGACTTCACCACCGACGACGTCTACTACGAGCGCGGGATCAACCTGCTGCACGGCTACCTGACCGAGTACTACGTCGAGGACGCGAGCTTTGTCTTCGCGCTTCCACGCACACTCCAGGAGGTCGGCGTCCTGCTCGAGCCGACGACGGTCGCGGAGAAGGGGATCAACCACGCCTTCGAGATCCAACGGCGCCTGAAGGTCTGGGAGCCCCGCCGCGCCTGCATCCTCGGCTCGGGGACGATCGGTCTCCTGATGGCGCTGGCCGCGCGGCTGCGTGGGCTCGAGCTGACGGTCTACTCGCTCCCGCAGCGCCCGTACCGCAACGCAGACCTCGTCGAACAGCTCGGCGGGCGGTACGTCTCGTCGGCAGACCGGACCCTCGCCGAGCTCAGCGAGGAGCACGGCCCCTTCGACCTGATCATGGACGCGACCGGCTTCTCTCCGATCATCTGGGAGGCCGCCGAGGTGCTCGGCAAGAACGGCGTCCTCGTCCTCTCTTCGATCACCGGCGGCGAGCGCAAGGCGGAGATCAACTCCGACGCGATCAACCAGAGCTTCGTGCTCGGCAACAAGGTGATGGTCGGGACCGTGAACGCGTCACCGGCCGACTTCCGCAGCGGCGTGGACGACCTGATCAAGGCCGAGGCGCTCTTCCCCGGTTGGCTGGAGCAGCTTTTGACGACCCCGATCCACGGGCTCGAGAACTACGACGAGATGATCCGCGCCCTGACCGACGACCGCGACGCGATCAAGGTCTTCGTCGAGGTCACGAGGAACGGCGCCGAGCTGGAGGGCGTGTGATGAGAGAAGTCCCGATCTACCCGCCCATCGCCGACTACGCGCTGCTGGCGGACTGCCACTCGTGCGCCCTCGTCTCGACCGACGGCTCGATCGACTGGTGCACGTTCCATCGCTTCGAGGCGCGCCCGGTCTTCGGGCGGATCCTCGACTGGGCGAAGGCCGGCTTCTTCCGGATCGCGCCGCTCGACGACGACTACGAGCCGACGCGCCGCTACCTGCCTGGGACCAACGTGCTCGAGACGACGTTCCGGACGCCGACCGGCACGCTCGTCCTGACCGACTTCTTCTCCTACCGCATGCCCGAGCCCGGCGAGGACGCGCACTCGGCTCATCCCGACCACCAGCTGATCCGCATCGCACGGTGCACGGAGGGCGAGGTCGCCGTGAAGGTGAAGCTCGTTCCGCGCTTCGACTACGGGCTCACCACGCCACGGCTCGAGACACTCGCGGACGATCTCGTCGTCGTCTACGGCGGCGCGGACGCGCTCGTCCTCCAGAGCGAGCTCCCGTTCGGTCACGCGGAGCTGTCCGCGACGCAGGGCAACCGCACGCTGCGTGCCGGCGAGGAGGCATTCGTCGTGCTTACGTACCAGCTTCCCCACGAGCTCGCGCCGCGCCGCCTGACATCCGAGGAGGTGCAACAGAAGCTCGAGATGACGACCTCGACCTGGGCGGGGTGGGCCGACCGCTGTACGTACCAGGGCCCGTACCGAGAGCAGGTCGTGCGCAGCGCACTCGTTCTGAAGGCCCTGACCAACGCGCCGACCGGCTCCATCGTCGCTGCGGCGACGACGTCGCTGCCGGAGGAGGTCGGCGGCGAGCGAAACTGGGACTACCGCTTCTCCTGGCTGCGCGACTCCGCGCTGACGTTGAACGCGCTCTTCGCGCTCGGCTACGCCGACGAGGCGAACGCCTACATGGCGTGGCTCAGGCGAACGACGGCCGGCCGCGCCAGCGAGCTGCAGATCATGTACGGCGTGGGCGGAGAACGGCTCCTGCCCGAGGTCGAGCTCGACTGGCTCGAGGGGTACCGCGGCTCGCGGCCCGTGCGAATCGGGAACGGCGCCGCGCAGCAGTTCCAGCTCGACACGTTCGGCGAGCTGCTGGACACCGCCTGGCTGTGGCGCCGGCACGGCGGCGAGATCGACCAGGTCTTCTGGGACTTCCTTTCGCGGGTCGGGGGTGTCGTGCTCGAGAAGTGGCGAGAGCCCGACCAGGGGATCTGGGAGATCCGCGGCGAGCCCCAGCACTTCGTCTACTCGAAGGTGATGGCCTGGGTCGCCCTGGACCGGCTGGTGCGCCTCGCCGAGCTCGACGGGCGGGAGGCCGACCCCGGCTGGGTCGCGGCCCGCGACGAGATCCGTCAGCTCGTCGAGCAGGACGGAGTCGATCCCGAGTCGCAGTCGTTCGTGCAGTACTTCGGATCGAAGACGCTCGACGCCTCGAATCTGATGATCCCGATCGTCGGTTTCGTGCCGCACGACGATCCTCGGGCGAAGGCGACGGCCGACCGGATAGCCGCCGAGCTCTCGGCTGACGGGTTCGTCTACCGCTACATCACGGACGGCGTCGACGGGCTCTCGGGCGAGGAGGCGACGTTCGCGATCTGCTCCTTCTGGCTCGTCGAGGTGCTCGCGCGGACGGGCGAGGGCGAGCGGGCGCGGGAGCTGTTCGAGCGCCTGCTCTCGTTCTGCAACGACGTCGGGCTCCTCGCCGAGGAGATCGATCCGCACTCGGGCGAGCTGATCGGGAACTTCCCGCAGGCGTTCTCGCACCTCGGTCTGATCCAGGCGGCAATCGCGCTCGACGTGCCGCAGGAGTCGATGAGCATGATGGCGCCGCAGGCCTCGGCCACGCCTGCCTCGTGAGCGAAGCTGAGCGGAAGCGTCGTGCCGCGCTCGAGGCGGCAGGCGGCGCTCCGCTCGTCGTCTCGGCGCCCGAGAACGTGCGCTGGCTCCTCTGCGGGCGCGGGCGGCCTGTGGACGTCGGGAGCGCCGACTACACCGTCGTTCTGCGCGACGGCGAAGCGTTCGTGCTCTACGCGGGCATCGAGCAGTCGCGGGTCGAGAGCGAGGAAAGGTTCGAGGAGCTCGGGTACGAACCGATCCCCTTCCCGTGGCACGAAGGGCGCGAGGCGACGGTCTCGCGCCTCGCCCCGCGTGCGCGGACCGACGGCGAGCTCGAGCGGGAGCTCGCGCCGCACCGGCAGGGGCTCGGCGACGAGGAGGTCGAGCGGTACCGCGCCGCCGGCGCCGACGCGGCGGCGGCGTTCGTGGAGGCGATCGGAACACTGCGACCGGAGCTGACCGAGCTAGAGGCGGCCGGCGAGCTCGCGCGCGCCACCCGCAACCGCGACCTCATCGCGCGCGTGAACCTGGTCGCGGGCGAGGAGCGGCAGCCGGTGC
This sequence comes from Gaiellaceae bacterium, assembly GCA_036506915.1. Taxonomy (GTDB): domain Bacteria; phylum Actinomycetota; class Thermoleophilia; order Gaiellales; family Gaiellaceae; genus AC-32. Next base: position 12,719 of record DASXQY010000073.1, read on the forward strand.
ACCGCCATCCGCTGCCCACTTCGGCTCCGCTCGGCCGGCACGCCCTGCTCGCGTTCACCGTCGAGCGCGACGGCCTGCACGTGTCGATGACGCGGATCGTCTCCTTCGGCCCACCGCCCGAACGGCTGGTGCACCTTGTCCGCGCCGCGGCCGAGGTCGACGCCGCCGTCATCTCGGCCTCGCGGCCGGGAGCGAGGCACGGCGAGCTGTTCGACGTGATCGCCGAGGCGTACGAGCGCGCCGGCTTCTCGGAGGAGTGGCGCCGCCACCACCAGGGCGGCCTGACCGGCTACAAGGGCCGAGAGGTCTTCGCCGTCCCCGGCGAGCCGACCCCACTCCCCCCGGCCGGCGCCGTCGCCTGGAACCCGTCGATCACGGGCGGCGGGAAGTCCGAGGACACCGTGCTCGTCACCGCCGCCGGCCACGAGATCCTCACGCGTACGCCGGAGCTACCCGAGCTCGAGACCGCCGGACTCCCTCGCCCGGCGATCGTCGAGCTCTAGTCGCGGACGAGGATCGCGCGGGCCGGGGCGCCGTCGGCGCCGACCACCCGCAGGGGCAGACAGATCAGCTCGTAGCTTCCCGGCTCCACTCCGCGCAGGTCGAGGCCCTCGACCGGGACGACGCCGCCACCGAGCAGCGCGTTGTGCGCGGCCTCGTCGCCCACTGAGAGGTAGTCGACGCCCACGAGCCGTACGCCCCGCTCGACGAGCAGGGCGGCGGCCTCGCCGTCCAGCCGGGCGAACTCCTCGGCGAACTCGTCGCGCGCCCACAGCTCCGAGTTCGGCGTCTTGAAGAGCACGCGCTCCACGCCCTCGGGCGCGTGGGCGACCGAGTCGCGAGACAGGTCCGGCACCTCCACGACCTCACATGGCCCCACGAGCGCCTCGAGCGGGACCGAGTCGACTCCGGAGGCGCCGTCGATGAAGTGAACCGGTGCGTCGACGTGCGTCCCGGAGTGGAGGCCGAAGTCCATTCGCGTCAGGTTGACCACGTCGCCGTTTGCGATCGAGGCCGCCCGCTCCATCCGCACGACCGGGTCGCCTGGGTACGTGACCATCCCTTCGCGCAGCGGAACGCTGATGTCGATCATCTTCATGCGGCTCAGTCTCCCCGCCCGCAGCGCCATTACATGTAACGGTGCCGTTCAAGGCGAGACAATCCAGGCATGGCCGAGGTCGAACCGAAGGAGGGCGTGGCATGACCGAGCACTTCGACCTGATCGTGATCGGAGGCGGCTCGGCCGCCCGGGACGCGGCCGGCAAGGCCGCACGCGAGCACGCCGCACGCGTGGCGCTCGTCGAGAAGGAGTGCTGGGGCGGGAGCTGCCCCAATGTCGCCTGCACCCCGACCAAGGCCTATCTCGTGGCCGCGGAGCTGGCACACGACGTGAACACGCTCGCGGCGAAGCTCGGGATCGACGCCGGCCCGGCGACGGTCGATCTCGCGCGCGTCCGCGTCCGGAAGGACACCCTGAAGAAGCCGCAGGAACAGTGGGTCGCCGACCTCGAGGCACAGGGCTTCAACACCTTCACCGGCGAGGCGGCCCTGGTCGACGCCCACACCGTGCGGGTCGGCGACTACGAGCTCGGTGCCGACCGGATCTTGATCGCCACGGGCTCTCGCACCGCGGTACCGCCGATCGAGGGGATCGACGAGGTCGGCTGGATCGACCACGTCTCAGCGCTCGAGCTGACGGAGCTTCCCGAATCGCTCCTCGTCGTGGGCGCGGGCGCGGTCGGGCTGGAGTTCGGTCAGATCTTCGCCCGCTTCGGCTCGAAGGTGACCATCGTCGACGCGCTCGAGCGGATCTCGCCCAACTCCGACCCGGAGGCCTCCGCCATGCTGACCGCGGCGCTCGAGGAGGAGGGAATCGAGATCGTCACGTCGGTGTTCGTGAAGAGCGCGCGCCGCGACGGCGCCGACATCGTGGCCACGATCGGCCCCCGCGGCGGCTCGCCGGAGTACGAGGTGCGGGTCGCACAGGTCCTGCTCGCGTCGGGCCGAGTGCCGAACCTCGAGGGCCTGAATCTGGACGCCGTCGGAATCGAGACGACCAAGGCGGGGATCGCGGTCGACGAGCGCATGCGCACCTCGGTGCCCGGGATCTGGGCGGCCGGCGACGTGAACGCCGTCGCGCAGTTCACGCCGGTCGCGCAGTACCAGGCGCGGCTCGCCATCGACGACATGTTCGCGTCGAACGGCTCCGTGCCGGCGGCCGACTACTCGGTCCTGCCGACCTCCATCTTCACCGACCCGGAGCTCGGCGGCGTCGGCCTGACCGAGGAGCAAGCGCAGGAGCAGGGCTACGACGTCGAGGTCGTTCGTAACCACTTCGTGCGGCGGTTCTCCTACATCGATGCGGAGCACGGGCTCTTCAAGATCGTCTTCGACGGCCGAAGCCGCCGCGTGCTCGGCCTACATGTCGTCTCACGCAACGCGGGAGACATTGTGCAGGGCTTCTCGCTCGGGCTCCGGCTCGGCGCGACGGTGGAGGACATCGCGGGCATGCACCACGTCTTCCCGACGTTCGGCGAGGGCGTGAAGGCCGCCGCCGAGCACGCGGTGCATCCCACCGCGATGGCGATGAGCGAGATGAACTAAGAACTCGTTTCGGAATGACGCTTCGCCGCCGGGGTGCGATGGGCGGTGCGTGGCAAGGACGCACACGCTACGCGTCCTAGGATCACGCGAGGATAAGGGTGCGACCGAGGACGCCGTCCACGCGCCGTTCAGCGCGTCCCGGCGGCACATGGCTTCATTCTGAGACGAGTTCTAAAAACTCGGAGGAGGCCCGGGCAGGCGGCGGGCCTCCTCCGTTCGTTCCCGCCCGGCCGTGCTGGCGTACGGCCGCCGGGAACCGGGCCCCAGGGGGTCGGGGCCTATCCGGACGGTCAGCCCTAGGGAGTCGATGGCTGCCGTCCCAACTTGACGTCGAGGGTCATCTGCTTGTCGCCGCGCCAGATCTCGAGCTTCACCTTCTCGCCGGGCTTCTTGCCGGAGATCACGTCGCGGAGCTGATCGAGCGAGGAGAGCGACACGCCGTCCGCGCTCACGATCAGGTCGCCGTCGAGCGGGTAGGTGACACCCGCCACGGTCGCCTTGTGCTTGCCGGGGCGCAGGCCCGCCTTGGCCGCCGCGCTGCCGGGCTGGATCGAGCGGACCAGGAGGCCGTTCTCTGCGTGCAGGCGAAAGAGCCTGGCGATCGTCCCGGTGACCGGCTGCGCGGTGATCCCGAGGAAGGCGTGCTCGGCGTGGCCCGACTTGATGATCTGCGCCGCGACCGTCTTCACCGTGTTGATCGGCACCGCGAACCCGATCCCGACGTTCCCCTGCGCATTCGAGTCGCCGGTCTGAATCTGCGAGTTGACCCCGATCACCTCGCCGCGGGCATTGAGGAGCGGGCCGCCCGAGTTGCCCTTGTTCAAGGCGGCGTCGGTCTGGATCACATGGTCGATCGAGAAGTCGTTGGGCGCCTGGATCACGCGCTGGAGCGCGCTCACAATGCCGGTGGTGACGGTGCGCTCGAGCCCGAACGGGTTGCCGATCGCGACCACGGCGTCGCCCACGCGAACGGCGTCCGAGTTTCCCAGCCTAAGCGGCGTCAGCGCCCGCGAGTGCGCGTCCACCTTGAGCACCGCGACGTCGGTCGACCGGTCGACGCCGACCAGCTTCGCCTTCATGCTCTCGTTGTTCGAGAAGCTGACCTCGATGGAGCGGGCGCCCTCGATCACGTGGTAGTTCGTGACGATGTGGCCGGCCTTGTCGATCACAAAGCCCGAGCCCAGCGCGCGCTGCCGCTGCGCCTGCGGGAAGGGGAAGCCGAAGAACGGGTCGACCGCCGGCGACTCGACTACCTGGGTGGCGGTCACCTGGACGACTCCCGGCGCGGTGGCGCGGTAGATCTGGTTGATCGTCGGGTTCTTGCTCGACGTCCCTTCCAGTGCGGGGATCGGCCGGACGTCCACGGGCTGGAGCTCGCGGACGGTGGTGGTGCCCGAGCCGAGCCCGCCCAGGAGCGCCGCGCCGCCGAGCGCGAGGCCGGCGCCGAGACCGGCGGCAGCCACGAGCCCGGCGGCGAGCATCAGGCGCAAGCGTCCAGCCACGGCCCTCCTTATAACCGGGCGGTGTTGATCACTGGTTAGGCGGCGTTAAGCTCGCGTTGCGCCTCCGTTAAGCGTTCTTTGAGCCACCGCCCTAACCGGCCGTCCCGCTGAACCGAAAGGCTAGGACCCACCATCACGTGACCTGGGCCGCCCCGGCACTTGCCGGGCGGCGCTTTGCGCGCGATCCTGTCTGGGTGCACCGCCCGGGGGTCACGGACGTCCTCACGCAAGCCGACGCGGCCGGCGGGCTGCCGCGTCTCGGCGGGATGGCGCGCGCCGACGGCGTCGTGATCGCGAGCGAACGATTCTGGGCATTCGCGACCCGGGACGGAGCCGTCCGCGAAGGCTCGATGCCGCGCCCGCCCGAGCGCCTGCGGCACGTTCCGCTGGCGCGCGGTCTCGCCCGGCTCGGCCTGGCTCTCGCGCCGCTCTTCGGCGGGCGCGGAGTCGCCCGGACGAGGGAACGGCTCCTGCTGCTCGCGGCGCTGCTCGCTCCGCTGTCGCTGTTCTTCCTGCCGGGCTCCGCATCCACCCCGGTCGGGATTGCAACTGCGGTCGTCCTGCTCGCGTGGCTCCTCCGCGGCCGGACGCTCTTCCTGCACGGCGCCGAGCACCGCGCGATCGCGGCGGCCGAGGAGAGTCGCCTGCTCGACACCTGGCACGGAGCCGCACGCCCCAGCCGCTTCTCGCCTCGCTGCGGCACCAACTTCGCCGCGCTGGTCGTCCCCGTCTCGCTGGGAGCGGAGCGTCTCTGGCCGCTCTCGGTCGCCGTCTACACGCCGTTCGCCGTCACCCTGGTCTCGCTGGCGCTGACGATGGAGCTGTGGCAGCTCGTGCAGGCCTCGCGCTCGCGAGCCGCGCGAGCCTTCCTCGTCCCCGGGCTCGCGCTCCAGCGCCTGACCACGCGCGAGCCCACGGACGAGGAGACGCGGATCGCCCTGACCGCAGTGGCCTCGGTGCTGCGCCGCGAGCTGGCCTCCGAGGCGCCGCTTGCGGTGCCGCCCTCAGGATGCACGGGCTTTGCCCGTGCATCCGTCTGAAATGACCGGTCGAACCCTTTGAACTGATCAACAGACCGGCTCCTAGGCAGAATCAAGACGTGCACGAGCGGGTCACCGTCGCCTGCGTCCAGGCCGAGCCGGTCATCTTCGACCGCGACGCGACCGTCGAGAAGCTGGCCGGGCTCGCGGCCGAGGTCGCGAAGCAGGGCGCGCGGCTCGCCGTCTTCCCGGAGGCGTTCATCCCGGCGTACCCGTCCTCGACCTGGGCGAAGGCGCTGGCCGGCTGGGCCGACGACAGCGCAAGGGAGGCGTTCGCGCTGCTCGCGCGCGAGGCTGTCGAGATCCCCGGCGAGGCGGAGCGCCGCCTCGGCGAGATCGCGCGCGAGCACGAGCTCTGGCTGGTCACCGGCGTCACGGAGCGCGACCCTGCGAAGCCGGGCACGCTCTACAACACGCTCCTCTACCACGGGCCGGACGGGCGGCTTGTGCTCAAGCACCGCAAGCTCGTGCCGACGAACCACGAGCGGCTCGTCTGGGGCCCAGGCGACGGCGGCGGGCTGGAGGCGATCGAGACGCCGCTCGGCCGGCTCGGCGGCCTCATCTGCTGGGAGAACTACATGCCGCTCGCGCGCTTCGCGCTGTACGAGTCGGGCGTCGAGATCTACGTCGCCTCGACCGCGGACGACGGCGAGGCCTGGCAGGCGACGCTCGTGCACATCGCCCGCGAGTCGCGCACGTTCGTGATCGCGCCCTCGCACTTCCAGCGCGCGGAGAGCTACCCGGACGACTTCCCTCTTCGGAGCCTGCTCGACGGGCTCGACGTGGTCGGCCGCGGCGGGAGCGCGATCCTCGCGCCGGACGGCACCTACCTCGCCGGCCCGGCGTACGACGACGAGGCGATCCTCTACGCCGAGCTCGACCCGGGGGTGCTGGACGGGGCGCGTCAGCGCTTCGACCCGGCGGGGCACTACCACCGCCCCGACTTGCTGCGGCTCGAGCGCCGCGGCTAAGGCGGCGGCGGCGCTCGCCTAGACGCGCACGTCCTGACGCTCAGGCCGCGTTGCCGGAGGGACTTCGGGCTGGACCAGTTGGGCGAGCGAGGCGTCCGCAGCCTCGACGCGCTCGAGCCAGGGCTTGGCCGCGAGGCGCACGAACGTCTCGCGCGCCTCCGCGAGCACCGGCTCGGCCTCGGCAGCCCGCCCCTCGGATATCAGCCACTCGCCCTGCTCGGTCAGGGAGATCGCGAGCCAGAAGACCATGCCGAACTCGCGGAAGGTCGATGTGGCGGCCGCGAACGCGCGCTCCGCCTTCCCCTTCTCGCCGTCCTCGGCGGCGAGTCGGGCCCGGAAGCGATCGGCGTGCGCGCGCAGGCTCGGCGCGCGGCGCCCGGGTGGCAGGCTGTCGATCACCTCGAGCAGCTTCTCCACGCGCCCGCGCTCCCCGAGCGCGAGCGCCGCTTCCAGCGCCTGCGCAACGGCGACCTTGGTCGCCTGATCGTGCGGGCGGACCTCGATTCCGGCGAGCACCTCCTCGGCGGCCGCGAGCGCCTCGCGTTCCTTTCCCTCTGCGCGAAGCACGACGGTCTCCGCCGCTCGGTACGCGATCCGCTGCTGCACGTCGACGGCGGCCTCGTGACGGGCGTGGAGGGAGAGCAGGCGTCGTGCCAGCTCGAGCTTCCCCTGCGCGACGAGCGGCTCCGGCATCGCCAGCAGGAAGGTGGGGAGCAGCTCGACGAGCTGCTCTTCCGGCACCTGCGCGAGCGCGGCCAGCGCCTCCTCCCAGCGGCCCGTGAGTGCGAACACCCAGGAGAGCTCGCCGAGGAGCATCGCTTCGTACTGGCGATCGCCGACGCGGCGCGCCAGGGCCAGGCCCTGCTCGAGCTGGAGTGACGCCTGGTCGCAGCGATCCTGGCGGCTGTAGAGGTCGCCGAGGTTGTTGAACGCCCGGAAGGCGGCGGACGGGAGCTCGTACTCGAGCGCCAGCGCCAGTCCCTGCTGCGTGAGTGCGAGCGCCTCTGCGAGCCGGGACCGCCATGTGGCGACGAAGCCCTTGCTGATCAGCGAGTCGGCAAGCACTTCGGGGAGCCACAGCGACTCCGCCAGCTCGTGCGCCGTCTCCAGCCGCGCCGACGCGAGCTCGAGCTCTCCCTTCAACCCGTACAAGCGGCCCACCTGGGTCGCGAGTGCGGCGACGTCCGCGTCGGGTCCCTCGCCCTCGAGCTCGGCCAGGGCGCGCTCCATCCGCTCGAGCGCGTTGTCGAGATGTCCCCGTCGCCACTCGACCTCGCCCAGGCGCGCGGTTACGCGCGCACCCTCGTGACCTTGGCCCGCTTCGCGGAAGAGCGCGAGCGCCTGCTCGAAGTCCGGTTGCGCCTGCTCGGCCTTTCCGGCGCGAAGAGCCATCTCGCCTGCGCGCTCGAGCAGCTGTGCCCGAGTTAGCGGCTCGTCCACGAGCGCGGCGGCCTGCTCGAAGTAGTGCTCTGCCTCGGCGCTGGCGGCGAGCGAGGAGGCGCGCTCGCCCGCGCGGGCGAGGAGGGCGCCGGCGCGCTGCTTGATCTGCTCAGCGTCGGGCTCTTCGGGCGCGACCTCATAGGCGGCGAGGTAGTGGGAGGCGAGCACCTCCACCACCTCCTGCTCGACATACGTGCGTTCGAGGTGCTCCGCCGCGGCCAGGTGGCGCGCCTTGCGCTCGCGCTTCGAGAGCGTCTCGTAGGCGACGCGGCGGACGAGGTCCTGGAGGAAGCCGTACTGGCCGTGCTCCGGTGACCGCGGGTCGGCCTGGATCGAGAGCACCTCCTTGCGCACGAGCCCACTGAGCAGCGGCTCGAGCTGTGAGCCGTCAGTGCCGGAGATCGCCGACAGCGCCTCGCGTGTGAACGTCTTGCCCCACACGGCGCCGTCCTGGAGGAGGCGGCGCTCCTCTGGCGCCAGGCCGTCGAGGCGCGCGGCTATCAGCGCCTGGAGCGTTTCCGGCACCTCCAGGGTCTCGATTGCGCCAACCGGGCGATAGACGCTGCCTTCCTGCACGAGCAGGCCGCGGTCCAGCAGCATCCGCACCGTCTCGACCGCGTACAACGGCACGCCTTCCGCCCGCTCGAGGATTCGCGCACGTAGGTCGGGCGGCAGCCCCGGCACGAAACCGGAGAGCAGCTCCTGCATCGCCCGCTCCGGCAGCGGCTCCAGGTAGATCGAGGTGAACGTCCGGAGGCCGGCGGCCCACGTCGGGCGGCGCTCGCTCAGCTCCGGCCGGGTGAGCGTGATCACGTAGAGCGGGTGGTCGCGCGCCCACTCGAGCAGGTACTCGATGAAGTCGAGCAGGCTTGGGTCGGCCCAGTGCAGGTCCTCGAAGACCATGACGACCGGGTCTGCGTCCGCGAGGCGCTCGAAGAAGAGGCGCCAAGCGCCGAAGAACTCCTCACGCTCACCGGCCTGCCTCTCCTCGAGACCCAGCAGATGCTCGAGGCGCGGTTCGACGAAGCGACGCTCCTCCTCGTCGACCATGTACTCGGTGAGCGTCGCGTGCAGCTTGGCCAGCGCGGAGGCCGGCTCCTCGTCCTCGGCAATCCGGCAGCGCATGCGCACCATGTCCGCGAGCGCCCAGTAGGTGACGCCCTCGCCGTAAGCGAGGCAACGGCCACGGTGGAAGAGCGTGCTCTGCGGCAGACCGTCGGTGTACTTGAAGAACTCCCAGAACAGGCGCGACTTGCCGATCCCGGCGATTCCCGAGATCGAGACGAGGTGGACCTTTCGTTCCTCCGCGCTCGCGTGGAAGAGCTCCTTCAGCAGGCGGAGCTCGCGGTCGCGACCGACGAACGGAGGCTCGAGCCCCTCGGCCTTCAGGGTGCCGCGGCTGCCCGAGACGACGCGCATCGCACGCCAGAGGGGGGTCAGTCCCGACTTCCCGGGGAGCTCGTGACTGCCGGCGTGCTCGTAAACGACGACCTGCTCCGTCGCCCGCCGTGTGGCCTCGCCCACGAAGACGGTGCCCGGATCAGCCGCCGACTGGACTCGAGAGGCGGTGTTGACCAGGTCGCCGGCGACCATTCCCTCGCCCTCGGCACCCAGCGTGACCGCTGCCTCGCCGGTCAGCACTCCGGCCCGGGCGCGCAGCATCGGCGCGCCGACCTCCTCTCCGAGCGCCTGCACCGCGCTGACGAGCTCCAGCGCGGCGCGTACGGCACGCTCCGCGTCGTCCTCGGTTGCGACCGGAGCGCCCCAGACGGCCATCACAGCGTCGCCGATGAACTTCTCGACGGTGCCGCGATAGAGCCCGACGATCCGGCGGGACGTCTCGAAGTAGCGCGACAGCAGCTCGCGCACCTCCTCCGAGTCGCGCTTCTCCGAGAGGGCCGTGAAGCCGACTAGGTCGGCGAAGAGCACCGTGACGAGGCGGCGCTCCGCGACCGGAGCCTCGGCCGGTGCCGCACGCACAGCGGGGGGCGCAGGCGCGTCCCCTTCCGCGAGCCGCTCCCCGCAGTCCACGCAGAAGAGGTCGCCGGCGCTGTAGGGGCTGCCGCACGACGGGCACGCGAGCGTCAGGGCCGAGCCGCACCTGGCGCAGAACTTCGCGCGGTCAGGATTTTCGTGCCCGCAGTTCGCGCACGCCGCCATGACCAAAGCGTAGAACGAAAAATCGCTCGTACCAACCGAGAACGGCGCCGCCGGCTGCGGCCCCGGGCCGGACGCGTATCGTCAGGGGCGGAGATGAGCGAGGAGCTGAGCCCGACCCTGCGTGCGGTGAGCGACGCGGTGCTGTCGGTCGCGGCGGAACGATCGGTCGAGGAGGTGCTCCAGCGGCTCGTCGAGAGCGCACGCGAGCTGGCCGGCGCCCGCTACGCCGCGCTCGGCACGCCCGACGGCGAGGGCGGCTTCAGCCGGTTCCTGACCGCCGGGATGAGCGACGGGCTGGTGGCCAAGCTCGGGCCGCTGCCGCGGACGCACGGGATGCTCGGAGCGACGCTCGAGACGGCGGAGTCGTTCCGCACCACCGACATCCACGACGACCCTCGCTTCCGCGGCTGGTGGCCCAAGGGGCATCCCGACATGCGCTCGTTCCTCGGCGTCCCGATCAGCACGCGCGAGGGCGTGATCGGAGCCTTCTACCTGACCGAGAAGCTGGGGGCTGCCGAGTTCACCGACGAGGACCGGCGCCTGATCGAGCTGCTCGCCGCGCACGCCGCGATCGCGATCACGAACGCCCGGCTCTACGAGCAGAGCCGCGAGCTGTCGGTCCTCTCGGAGCGGAACCGGCTCGCGCTCGAGCTCCACGACGCCGTCAGCCAGAAGCTGTTCAGCCTCGTCCTGACCGCCGACGCCGCCGAGACGCTCGCCGGTCGAGACCCGGCGGCCGTCAGCGAGCAGCTGGCAAGGCTGAAGGCACTTGCCCAGGAGGCGCTCGACGAGCTGCGCGCGCTGATCTTCGAGCTGCGCCCGCCAGACCTCGAGCGGGACGGGCTCTGTGGAGCCTTGCGCAAGCACGTCGACGTCCTGCGCAGCCGCCGGCCGGGCCGAATCACGCTCGAGCTCGAGGACGAGCTTCCGGGCGATCCCGAGCGAGACGCCGAGATTCTCCGGATCGCGCAGGAGGCACTGCAGAACGCGCTCCGGCACGCGGATGCCTCGCACGTGACCGTCCGGCTGCGGACCGACGACGGAGGGCTGCGCCTCGAGGTCGAGGACGACGGTGTCGGCTTCGACCCCTCCAACCCCGAGCTCCGGTCGCGGCGGCTCGGGCTGACCTCGATGGAGGAGCGTGCCGAGCGTCTGCGCGGCAGGCTCGAGATCGACTCGACGCCTGGGGCCGGGACCTCGGTGCGCCTGGTGGTGCCCGGTGCCTGACCCGATCCGCGTGCTGATCGTCGACGACCACAGCGTCGTCCGCGAGGGGTTGCGGATGTTCCTTGAGCTCCAGGAAGGGATCGAGGTCGCGGGCGAGGCGGCCGACGGCGACGAGGCCGTGCGCGAGGCCGAGCGGCTGCGGCCCGACGTCGTGCTGATGGACCTCGTCATGCCTCGGCTCGACGGGGTCGACGCCATGCGTGAGCTGCGGGAGCGTGCTCCCGCGACGCGTGTGGTCGTCCTGACGAGCTTCCTCGACGACGAGCGCCTCCTGCCGGCGATCCGCGCCGGCGCGGCCGGCTACCTGCTGAAGAACGTGCAGCCGCGGGAGCTAGCGCGGGCCGTCCGGCTGGCCGCCGAGGGCGAGGCGCTGATCGATCCTGCAGTTGCCGCCCGGCTTGTCGACTCGCTGGTCGAGGACCGCGGCGGCGAGAAGCCCGAGCTCACGCCGCGCGAGCAGGAGGTGCTCGACCTGATCGGCCGCGGCTTCGCGAACAAGCGGATCGCCCTCGAGCTCGGGATCGCCGAGAAGACCGTCAAGACGCACGTCGGCCACGTGCTCGCCAAGCTCGGGGTCTCGGACCGGACGCAGGCGGCGCTCTACGCGGCGCGCGCCGGCCGGAAGTCCTAGGACCAATTGCCTCTGGCGGCTCAGACCGCCCGCTTCGTACGCTGGAGCCATGCCTACGGGGATCGTCACCGGAGCTTCACGGGGCCTCGGGCTCGCCCTGGGCCGGGCGCTCTCGGAGCGCGGCTGGCGCCTGGTCGTCGACGCCCGCACGCGCGGGCCGCTCGAGGCGGCCTGGGCCGACGTTCCCGGCGTCGTCGCGGTCGCGGGGGACGTGAGCGATCCGGATCACCGCCGCGCCCTCGTCGAGGCGGCGGGCAACCGGATCGACCTGCTCGTCAACAACGCGAGCGTTCTCGGGCCCAGCCCACAGCCGGCGCTCGACGCATATCCGCTGGACGTGCTCGGCCGCGTCTACGAGGTGAACGTGTTCGCGCCGCTGGCGCTGGTCCAACTCGCGCTGCCGCACCTCGCTCGGGACGGGCGGGTCGTCAATGTCACCTCGGACGCGGCCGCCGAACCGTACGAGGGTTGGGGCGGCTACGGCTCCTCGAAGGCCGCGCTCGACCAGCTGAGCGCGATCCTCGCGGCCGAGCATCCGGAGCTGCGCGTCTACGCGGTCGACCCCGGCGACATGCGCACGCAGCTCCAGCAGGAGGCCTTCCCCGGCGAGGACATCTCGGATCGCCCGCCGCCCGAGGAGAGCATCCCCGGCCTGCTCGCCCTGATCGACGGCGAGCTCCCGAGCGGCCGCTACCAGGCTCGCGAGCTCGTCGAGGTGCCGGCATGAGCGGGAGCCGTGGAAACATCGTCACGCTTTCGGTGCAGCTGAGCCGCGGCCGTTCCGGCCACGGCCGGGGACAGTCCCCGGCCGCGTCCCGAAGGGACGAGGCCGAAAGGGACACGTGAGCGCGCTCGCGTTCGCGCTACCGGCCCGGCTCGAGGCGCACGAGCCGCCCGAGGCGCGCGGCCTGCGCCGCGACCAGGTGCGGCTGCTGGTGGCCAGCCGCGGCAGCGGGAGGATCGTCCACACCCGCTTCGACGAGCTGCCGTCCTTCCTCGCCGCGGGAGATCTGATCGTCGTCAACACCTCCGCGACGATTCCCGCCGCTCTTCCCGCAGAGGGGCCGGACCGGACCGCGCTCGAGCTCCGCCTCTCCACCCCTGCGCCCAAGCATTCGGACGACCACTGGGTCGTCGAGCTCCGGCTCGGCGACTTGCCCTTCCACGGCGCTCGGTCCGGCGACCAGCTGAAGCTGCCGGCGGCAGGGCGAGCGGAGATCCTCGCCCGCTACGCGAGCAGCGATCGCCTCTGGCTCGCTCGCCTCAGCCTGCCCGCGCCCCTCGAGCGTTACCTCGCGGAGCACGGCCGTCCGATCCGCTACCGGTACGTCCCACGGGCCTGGCCGCTCGAGGCCTACCAGACCGCCTTCGCGCTCGAGCCCGGCAGCTCCGAGATGCCGAGCGCCGGCCGCGCGCTCACGCCCGAGCTCCTAACCAGGCTCGCCGCCTCCGGCGTCCTGATCGCCCCGGTCACCCTCCACACCGGCGTCTCCTCGCCCGAACGGCACGAGCCGCCCTACCCCGAGCGCTACCGCGTCCCCGCCGAGACCGCCCGCCTCGTGAACGCCGTCCGCGGCTGGGGCGGCCGTATCGTTGCGGTGGGAACGACGGTCGTTCGCGCGCTCGAGTCCGTCGCGCAACCGGACGGAGAGGTCCGCGCCGGAGCGGGCTGGACGAATCTCGTCGTCACTCCGGAGCGCGGGCTGTGGGCGGTCGATGGGCTGCTCACCGGCTGGCACGAGCCCGAGGCCTCGCACCTCCAACTGCTCCGGGCGGCCGCCGGCGACGAGCTACTGGACCGCTCGTACACGGCCGCCGTCCGGCACGGCTACCTCTGGCACGAGTTCGGCGACAGCCACCTGATCCTGCCGTGAGTGAACGCCCGCGCCTGGTCGGCATCAACCACGTCGCCCTAGAGGTGGGCGACATCGACGAGGCGCTCGCCTTCTACGGCCGGCTCTTCGACTTCGAGGTCGAGGAGCGCTCCGCAAACGCGGCGTTCATCCAGCTCGGCGACCAGTTCATCGCGCTGATGAAGGGCCGCTCCCAACCACCGGACCGCGCCCGGCACTTCGGCCTCGTCGTCGACGACAAGGAGCAGACCCGCCGCGCGCTCGAGGCCGCCGGCGTCGAGATCCTGCCCGGGCGGTTCCTCGACTTCCTCGACCCGTGGGGGAACCGCGTCCAGGTGGTCCAGTACGACCAGATCCGGTTCGCGAAGACCGACGATGTACTCCGCGAGATGGGCCTCGCCTAGAGCAGCCGTGGGTC
>DASXQY010000074.1:0-6475 GCA_036506915.1 Gaiellaceae bacterium
AGGCTCAGCGGGCCCGGCTCAGCCGTTGGCCGCCACTCCTGCCGCGCGGTCGAACGCTCTCCTCGTCGTCGCGCTCGCCCGCGCGAAGCTGCGCGTCGCGCGCTCGTCCACCGCCAGCACGACGGGCCCGTGCACGATCAGGCCGTTCGCGGCCCGCTGCTTGAGGAGGTCGCTGAAGAAGTTCTCGGCCAGCCACTCGCGTCCAGGGGCGACGGTCGCCTGGATCCTGATCCGCGCGAGCACGGGGGAAAGCTCGTCCACCTGCGAGACCCACGGGCGCCTGACGAAGGTCGTCGGCCCCTCAGGGAGGATCGCCGCGATGTCCCCGACCAGCCGCTCGCCCTCCTCGCGCTTGCTGACGAACAGCTCGATGGCGAGCTCCTTCACGCCGCGCGGAAGGACGCGGGCAGCCGTGATCTGTGAGTTGTGCACCTGGATTACCTCACCGTTCAGGGCGCGGAGCTTCGTGCGCCTGAGCGAGACGTCCTCGACGACTCCCTGCAGCTCGATGCCGGCGACGATGACCACGGTGTCACCGACGGAGTACCAGCGCTCGAGAAACATCGCGAGGCCGGCGAGGATGTCGATCAGAAGCCGCTGCACGGCGAAGCCGGCGACGATGAGGGCGAAGGACGCGCCGGCGAGCGCCGTGAGCCTGTCGACGCCGCCGGTCAGCTGCGCGACAGAGAGGACGACCGCGGCGGCGAAGGCCGCATACGCGATGCCCGTGCGAATGACGCTCACGAGCGTCTCGCGCCGCTTGAGATCGGCGATCTTGCCGGTTGCCTCGAGGTCGCTATCGCTATGGCGCCGATCGTGCCAGGCGAGGACACGCCTGGCGACGAAGGCGCTCAGGCGCGCCACGAACCACGCCGTCGCGAAGAGCGCCACGATGACCACGACCCGTCCCAAAGGTGACGAGAGGGGGGTGTTCGAGGTCAGCAGATTGATCAGGGGATCGAGCAAGGCCGCGTGTGTTACGAAGGTGGTCTCAACCGAAGGTATCGGCGGGTCGCCGGCCGTCACAAGCCCGCGGGCCCGGTCTGTAACACGACCTTAATCTGGGTACCGCTGGGTACTGAGACGCCTCCTCGCGCGTATTAACGTTGTCGAGCCGTGCGGAAGGTCCTGATCGTCATCACAGCGCTTCTCGTGCTCCTCGTGGGCGCGGCGGTCGCCGCAGCGTGGCGCTACGACGAGTCGCGGAGCGATCGCCTGGCGGAGGGGATCGCCGTCGCCGGCGTCGACGTCGGAGGGATGCGCGTCGCGCAAGCGAGGGCCGCGCTCGAGCGGCAGGTCGAGGGGCCTCTCAGCAAGTCAGTTTCGATCCGCTACGAGGCCGGCCAATTCGTCTTCTCACCGGCCGACGCGGAGGTACGCACCAACATCGAGACGCTCCTCCGACAGGCCCTCGCCGCGAGCCGACGCGGCAATTTCCTTACGCGCGCCTTCCGTGACGTGACCCACGGCCGCCTCGGCTCGAGCCTCTCGCTGGACGTGAGCTACTCCGACGCGGCCGTGGAGCGCTTCGCCGACGGTGTCAAAAACTCGGTCGACCGGCGGCCGCGCAACGCCAGGAGCAAGGCGTCGTTCGCGGGCGTCCGGATCTGGCCGTCGAAGAAGGGGGTAGCCGTCGATGCCGACGAGCTCGCCGGGCAGATCGAGGCGCTCCTCGTCGATCCCGCCGCCTCACGCTCGTTCGACCTGCCCAGGCGCGTCCTTCGCCCGAAGGTGACGACCCACCGTCTCCGCAAGCGCTTCCATACGTTCGTCGCGGTCAGCCGCTCGAAGAAGGAGCTCCGCCTGTTCGTGAAGGAGAAGCTCGTGAAGACGTACCACGTCGCCATCGGCCGCATCGGCTTCGAAACTCCTGCGGGGCTCTACGAGATCAGGACGAAGGCGATCAACCCGGCCTGGTTCGTGCCGAACAAGCCCTGGGCCGGCGATCTGGCGGGCAAGGTCATCCCTCCGAACGATCCCGAGAATCCGCTCAAGGCCCGCTGGATGGGCTTCTGGGACGGGGCGGGCATCCACGGCACAGCCGACTCGAGCTCGATCGGATTCGCCGCGTCACACGGGTGCATTCGGATGCGGGTGCCCGACGTCGTCCAGCTCTACGACCGTGTGCCTCTGCACACGCCGCTCTACATCAGCTGAGGCTCCCGATTCTGTGAGGATTTCGTTAGGACTCGCGCAGTCTCGTGGAAATCTCTGGGGAAAACGAAAGGCGGCCTCGCAGCCGCCCCTCGTTCCGCCTCCTGCGGCGATCGCTAGTGAGAGAGACCGAAGCGCCGCCCGCGAAGCGCGGCCACCGCTGCCAGGGCGAGCAGGCCCGCTCCGCCGGCACCGCCGATGATGGGCCAGAGTGGGAAGGAGCGACTGTTCGAGTCTCCTCCCGTATTCGGGATCGACGCGGCCGTCGGCGCGATGAGAACCACGGGGTACGTGTACTCGCGATCGGTGACCCCGTCGCGAACGGTGTACGAGTAGCGGCCGGGCGCCGGAAAGACGACGCTGAAGTGGAAGATGTTCGGCTTGCCCGAGGTGTCTCGCTTCGGCGTGAAGACCTGAGTCTTGCCGGTGGAGAGGTTCTTGGTCGTGATCGTCGGGCGTGCGTCGGCGACGAGCTCAGGGCTGCCGATCAGGGTGAGCGACCCCGTCCAGGGGTCACCGGGCTTCGTCCCGAAGGGGACCGAGCTGAGCTCGACGCCGCCCTCCTTGGCGAAGGCGCCGGCGCTCAAGGCGGCCGCTGCAATGAGGGCGATGGCCAAGACGGGAAGCAGACGTCGCATCGAATTCCTCCTTCGTTTTGAAGTGATACACCGGCGCGCGCGGCGAGGTTCCGCTACGGCACTTCCGCTACGGGCACCTCGGCGCCGGGCAGTTGGCCAGGACCGACACGCTGGCCCGCTCGTCCGCGCCGCGGCGAAGCTCGACGAGGACAGAGGCGGCGTTGTTCGCGTAGCTCGACTCGCGCAGGTCGCGACCCGGGTTCGCCCGATGGACGAGGACGTAGCGGCCCGCGGGCAATCCCGTCACGTCGATGTACTGGCCTTCGAGGACCGGAACGTAATCGTCGCCGAAACCCGGGGACAGGCCCTCCGAGATACGCAGTCGGTTCGGCTGGCCCCGGCCGCACTCCTGCGTCCAGACTGGCAGCTCGGGCTCGCCGGGAAGGCGGACGCTCGCGTGGGCGTCGTAGCGGTCGCCGAGGCAGAAGCCGGTCTTGTGGTCGCCACCGACCGGCTTCCCGTCCGGTGTCCGCAGCTCATAGCGCTCGAATCCGAGGAGGTGCCAGTGGCGGTGCGTCTCGGCGACGACGAAGCGGAGATGCGACCTGAGCGGGTAGCCGGCCGCCGACCCGTCGGCGCGGCGCACGAGCTGGTGCGCCGTCATGTCCGCCTGCTGTCGGCTCGGGCGCGTGCCGGAGACGACCAGCGGGCCCGCGCCTACGTTCTCGACCGCGGAGAGGAAGACGAGCAGCTCGCGCCCGCTTCGCCGCTCGATCGAGATCGCACGCGGGGCTACCTGGTCGAGGTCGGGCAGGAGCTCCCGCGGGGAACCGTGGACGCCGTCCCCGCAGGCGGCGGGCGTGAACAGCGCCACGGCCGCCGTGACGAGGGCTGCCCTCCGCGTTGCCATCGGCCCCTACTACACCGCGAGCCGACCGCGGGTTCTACCCGTGCTTGGCCTTCCTCGTGCCCTTGCCGTGACCTTTGCCGTTCCCCTGTGTCCCGTGCCCGGGGCTGTGCGCCCCGTCGCCCTCGCCGTGCTTGACGTGGCCTTTGCCCGTCTCGTGGCCGGTCGGCGCCTGAAGGCCGACTGTCGGGAGCGGCGCCGGGCGAGCGACGACCGCCGGCGTGCGGTGAGACCGAGCCGCGGGGCTCGTCGACCCGGGTACGCGCCGGGCCGCGATCAGCGCGGCCACCGGTTCGGCGGCCGGCCGGGCGGGGGCCTTGCCCTGGGATCCAGAAGCCGGCTGGACCTGGAGCTGAACGGTCTCGTGCCCGAAGGCAGGCGGCGCGGTGGCCCGTGAGAACGGGAAGCTCGTCACGTCGGCGCCGAGCACCCGCAGCCAGAGAACGACTGCCACCGCAGTCCCGGCGGCGAGGAGCCCGAGAGCGGCGACGGGGGCTCCGAAGGGTCGTAGGGCAGGTCCCGAAACGGGCGCGGGCGCCAGCGCGGCCGTGATCGGCTCCACGATGGCGACGAGGGGAGCGGCGGCGGCGATCCGGCTCCCGGGCAGGGCGAGCGCCCGCGCGCTCCGCGCACATTCGATGCGGTCGAACCCGCGGCCGAGCTCGGGCACGACGACCTGGAAGGCAAACTGGTCGAAGCTACGGCCACAGACCGGGCAGTCCTGCATTGGACCGCTTATAACACTCGGACCGGGCGTCACGCAGGGTGCGAGCGCTCGATCCTGTTCTTTCCTTCCTTCTTTGCGCGATAAAGCGCGCGGTCGGCGGCCAGCATCAGCTGCTCGGCCGATGCCGAGCCCGGATACGCGGACACGCCGAAGCTCGAGGTGACGGAGAAGGTCTCGCCGCTTCGGCTCGTGAATCGCGTCCCGCGCAGGGCCTCGACGAGTCGCTCGGCAAGCTTGACGCCGCCGTCGAGGTCGGTCTCGGGGAGGAGGACCGCGAACTCCTCGCCTCCGTGCCGGACGGCCAGATCGAACTCGCGCACGCTCTCGAGCATGATCTCGGAGAAGCGGCGCAGGACCTCGTCTCCGACCTGGTGACCGTAGAGGTCGTTGACCCGCTTGAAATCGTCGAGATCGGCGAGGACGAGCGAGAGCGTTCCGCCGAAACGCTCGGCACGGCTCACCTCGAGGCTGAGCGACTCGCTGAAGCGGCGGCGGTTGGCCAGGCCGGTCAGATGGTCGGTGATCGCCTGCTGCTCGACGGCCCTGTGCAGGCGCGCGTTCTCGAGCGCGATGGAAGCCTGAGCTGCGAGCCAGTGGGCGAGGCGGCCCTCGTCCTCGCTGAACGGGCGGCCCGGAGCCGGGTAGATGAGCAGGCTGCCGACGTGCTCGTCCTCCGTGCCGAGGGAGAGCGTGAGCGGCGGGCCGCCGCTCTCGGGATCGCCGGCGCGGAAGCGCTCGACTCCGTCGCTGACCAGGCGAGCGCCGACGGCCCCGGTCGCACCGACGGCGCTCTCGAGGATCACCGGCATCAGTGCGCCCGGGTCATGCGTCGCGGCCAAAGCCTCTCCGACCAAGGCGACGGCCTCGCGGACGCGCCTTCCCGTCAGGTTCTCCACCTCGTCGGTCCTGCGCCGGCGCGCGGGGGCAGGCGCGGGGCGGGCGGAGAGGAAGCGAACGGCGCTCCACCAGGCGATCGCGAGCAACGCGATCGTGAACAGCGTCGCGAGGAAGACTCGCTGTCTGGTCGTGGAAGTCGCGTCCGCAATGGGCTCCTGGGGCGCCAGCGCAACGAGCCTGAGGTCGGTGCCGCTGGCGAGCGGCGTCGACATGGAGCGGCTGTCCCGAGTCGACACGGGCGTAAGGAAGCGGCCGTTCTCGGCGATTGCGAGCCGGTCCCCGTCCGGAACGGCGGACGCTGTCTCCAGCCGGCCGATGAAGGCGGCCTCGAGCCGGAGGCCGACGATCACGCGCCCGAGCACGCGCCCGCGAGCATCGGTGACCTCGACTGTGCGCCGGAGCCGGTAGCCGCCGGCGCCTACGTTCCCGCTCGGACTCTCGAAGGCGACGTCGCCACCGCTCGGGAGGAGCCGAGCAAGCGCCTTGCTGTCCCGCCTGGCGAACGCCCGCTGCACGCCCGGCGACGCGGCGAGATCGCGCGCTCTCGCCCCTGCCTCCCGCAGCTCCATTCGCACCTCGGCGCCCGCTGCCCGCAGCGACGAGGCGAGTCGCGCGTCCGCCGTGTGCGTCTCGCTTCGTTCGCGCAGTCGCCCGGCTGTCCAAGCTGCTGTGGCGGCGAGCAGGAGCGCGATGGCAAGGCACACTAGGGCGAGCCCGAGTCGACCGCGGGCCGCTCGCGGTGCCTCTCTTGCGATGCTCGCCGTCTTCGCCGCTCCCTGCTTTCGCGCGAGTTTATTCAGTTAGAACGTGGCGTCGCGCACACCGGTGGCGATGACCGCGAGGACGATTGCCGCTGCCAGGAGGCGGTAGACGACGAAGGGCGAGTAGTCGTGCCGGCGCACGTAGCCGAGAAGCACGTCGATGGCGACGAGGCCCACAGCCGCCGCCGCGATCGTGCCGACCACGAAGGGTCCCGTGGAACCCGGCGGCAACGACTCGATGACGACGTGCTTGATCCCCTTGTAGACGACGGCCCCGGCCACGACCGGGATCAAAAGGAGAAACGAGAAGCGGGCGGCGGAGTCACGGTCGAGGCCGGCCGCGCGGCCCGCCGTGATCGTGATTCCGGAGCGCGAGACGCCCGGCATCAAAGCAAGGATCTGCGAGATTCCCACGGCAAAAGCGGCGGGAAAGCGCAGCTCGGCGATCGTG
>DASXQY010000075.1:0-4876 GCA_036506915.1 Gaiellaceae bacterium
CGACCATCTGACCGGCCTGGCCAACCGCCGCCGCTTCAGCGAGTCGCTCAGCCTCGAGGTGAGCCGTGCCGAGCGCTTCGGCGGAACGCTCTCGCTCGTCCTCGCCGATCTCGACGATTTCAAGCGGGTCAACGACCTCTATGGTCACCAGGTCGGAGACGAGGTCCTGCGCCGCTTCGCCGAGATCATGCTCGAGAGCGTGCGCGAGTTCGATCTGGCCGTCCGGCACGGAGGCGAGGAGTTCGCGGTCCTCCTGCCCGAGACCGACCTCGAGGGCGGCGTCAAGCTCGCCGAGCGACTCGCCGAAGCCCTGCGCGGGACGCCGTTCACGAGCCGAAGCGGCGAGACCTTCGCCGTCACCTCGAGCTTCGGCGTGTCCGCGTATCCGGGCTCGGCATCGGCCGAGCAGCTGATGCTGGCCGCCGACCGGGCGCTTTATCGCGCAAAGAAGGAAGGAAAGAACAGGATCGAGCGCTCGCACTCTGTGTGACGCCCGGCCCGAGTGTTATAAGCGGTCCAATGCAGGACTGCCCAGTCTGTGACCGCCGCTTCGACCCGTCTGCCTTCCAGGTCGTCGTGCCCGAGCTCGGACGCGGGTTCGACCGCATCGAATGTGCGCGGAGCGCGCGGGCGCTCGCCTGGCCCGAGAGCCGGATCGCTGCCGCCGCTCCCCTGGTCGCCATTGTGGAGCCGATCACAGCCGCCCTGGCGCCCGGGCCGGTTTCGGGATCTGCCCTTCGACCCTTCGGAGCCTCCGTCGCCGCTCTCGGGCTCCTCGCCGCCGGGACGGCGGTGGCGGTCGTTCTCTGGCTGCGGGTGCTCGGCGCCGACACGACGGGCTTCCCGTTCTCACGCGCCGCCGCGCCGCCTGCCTTCGGGCACGAGACCGTTCAAACCCAGGTCCAGCCGGCTTCTGGATCCCAGGTGGGCAAGGCGCCCGGCCGGCCGGCCGCCGAGCAGGTGGCCCCGCTGATCGCGGCCAGCCGCATATCCGGGTCGACGAGCCCGGCGGCTCGCTCTACCGGCACGCCGGCGATCGTTGCTCGCCCGGAGCCACCCTCGCCGGTCGGCTCTCGGACGCCGACCGACGACGAGACGGGCAAGGGCCACGCGAAGCTTGGCAAAGGCCACATCAAGCACGGCGAGGGTGACGGGGTGCACAGCCCCGGCCACGGCCACCACGGGGGGAAGGGCAAGCACGGGTAGAACCCGCGGTCGGCTCCCGGTGTAGTAGGGCCGATGGCAACGCGGAGGGCAGCCCTCCTCGCGGCGGCCGTGGCGCTGCTCACGCCCGCGGCCTGCGGGGACGGCGTCCGCGGTTCCTCGCGAGAGCTGCTGCCCGACCTCGACCAGGTAGCCCCGCGTGCGATCTCGATCGAGCGCCGCGACGCGCGCGAGCTGCTCGTGTTCCTCTCTGCGGTCGAGAATGTCGGCGCGGGCCCGCTGGTGGTCTCGGGCACCCGCCCGAGCCAACAGCAGGCGGACATGACGGCGCACCAGCTCGTGCGCCGCGTCGACGGGTCGGCGGCCACCTACCCGCTCAGGTCACATCTCCGCTTCGTCGTCGCCGAGACGCACCGCCACTGGCACCTCCTTGGATTCGAGCGCTATGAGCTGCGGGCACCGGACGGGAAGCCGGTCGGTGGCGACCACAAGACCGGCTTCTGCCTCGGCGACCGCTACGACGCCCGTGCGAGCCTCCGCCTTCCCGGCGAGCCCGCGCTGCCGGTCTGGACGCAGGAGTGCGGCCGGGGCCAGCCGAACCGGCTGCGCATCTCGGAGGGCCTGTCCCCGGGCTTCGGCGACGATTACGTTCCGGTCCTCGAAGGCCAGTACATCGACGTGACGGGATTGCCCGCGGGCCGCTACGTCCTCATCCATCGGGCGAACCCCGGTCGCCACCTGCGCGAGTCGAGCTACGCGAACAACGCCGCCTCTGCCCTCGTCGAGCTTCGCCGCGGCGCGGACGAGCGGGCCAGCGTGTCGGTCTTGGCCAGCTGCCCGGCCACGCCGAGGTGCCCGTAGCGGAACCTCGCCGCGCGCGCCGGTGTAACACTGCAAAACGAAGGAGGAATTCGATGCGACGTCTGCTTCCCGTCTTAGCCCTCGCCCTCATTGCAGCGGCCGCCTTGAGCGCCGGCGCCTTCGCCAAGGAGGGCGGCGTCGAGCTCAGCTCGGTCCCCTTCGGGACGAAGCCGGGTGACCCCTGGACGGGGTCGCTCACCCTGATCGGCAGCCCTGAGCTCGTCGCCGACGCGCGCCCGACGATCACGACCACGAACCTCTCCACCGGCAAGAGCCAGGTCTTCACGCCGAAGCGAGACACCTCGGGCAAGGCGAACATCTTCCACTTCAGCGTCGTCTTCCCGGCGCCCGGGCGCTACTCGTACACCGTTCGCGACGGGGTCACGGACCGCGAGTACACGTACCCCGTGGTTCTCATCGCGCCTACGGCCGCGTCGATCCCGAATACTGGCGGAGACTCGAACAGTCGCTCCTTCCCGCTCTGGCCCATCATCGGCGGGGCCGGGGGAGCGGGCCTGCTCGCCTTGGCAGCGGTGGCCGCGCTTCGCGGGCGGCGCTTCGGTCTCTCCCACTAGCGATCGCCGCAGGAGGCGGAACGAGGGGCGGCTGCGAGGCCGCCTTTCGTTTTCCCCAGAGATTTCCACCAGAACTGCGCGTGTCCTAACGAAATCCTCACAGAATCCGGGCAGCCCTCAGCTGATGTAGAGCGGCGTGTGCAGAGGCACGCGGTCGTAGAGCTGGACGACGTCGGGCACCCGCATCCGAATGCACCCATGTGAGGCGGCAAATCCGATCGAGCTCGAGTCGGCTGTGCCGTGGATACCGGCCCCGTCCCAGAAGCCCATCCAGCGGGCCTTGAGCGGATTTTCGGGATCGTTCGGCGGGATGACCTTTCCCGCCAGATCGCCGGCCCAGGGCTTGTTCGGCACGAACCAGGCCGGGTTGATCGCCTTCGTCCTGATCTCGTAGAGCCCGGCAGGAGTTTCGAAGCCGATGCGGCCGATGGCGACGTGGTACGTCTTCACGAGCTTCTCCTTCACGAACAGGCGGAGCTCCTTCTTCGAGCGGCTGACTGCGAGGAACGTGTGGAAGCGCTTGCGGAGACGGCGGGTCGTCACCTTGGGGCGAAGAACGCGCGTGGGCAGGTCGAACGAGCGTGAG
This sequence comes from Gaiellaceae bacterium, assembly GCA_036506915.1. Lineage (GTDB taxonomy): Bacteria > Actinomycetota > Thermoleophilia > Gaiellales > Gaiellaceae > AC-32. The sequence goes on from DASXQY010000075.1 coordinate 3,187, forward strand.
GCGGCGGGATCGACGAGGAGCGCCTCGATCTGCCCGGCGAGCTCGTTGGCATCGACGGCCACCCCCTTCTTCGAGGGCCAGATCCGGACGCCCGCGAACGTCGCCTTGCTCCTGGCGTCGCGCGGCCGCCGGTCGACCGAGTTCTTGACGCCGTCGGCGAACCTCTCCACGGCCGCGTCGGAGTAGCTCACGTCCAGTGAGAGGCTCGAGCCCAGGCGGCCGTTGGTCACGTCACGAAAGGCGCGCGTAAGGAAATTGCCCTGCCGGCTTGCGGTGAGGGCCTGCCGGAGGAGCGCCTCGATGTTGGTGCGTACCTCCGCATCGGCCGGTGAGAAGACGAATTGGCCGGCCTCGTACCGGATCGAAACAGGCTTGCTGAGCGGCCCCTCGACCTGCCGCTCGAGCGCGGCCCTCGCCTGCGCGACGCGCATCCCTCCGACGTCGAGGCCGGCGACGACGATCCCCTCCGCCAGGCGATCGCTTCGCGACTCGTCGTAGCGCCACGCGGCGGCGACCGCCGCGCCCATGAGGAGCACGAGAAGCACGGCGATGACGATCATGACCTTGCGCACGGTTCGACAACGTTAATACGCGCGAGGAGCGGTCTCAGTACCCAAGGGGTACCCAAGATTAAGGTCGTGTTACAGACCGGGCCCGCGGGCTTGTGACAGCCGGCGGCCCGCCGATACCTTCGGTTGAGATCACCTTCGTAACACACGCGGCCTTGCTCGATCCCCTCATCAATCTGCTGACCTCGAACACCCCGCTCTCGTCGCCTTGGGGACGGGTCGTGGTCATCGTCGCGCTCTTCGCGGCGGCGTGGCTCGTGGCGCGCTCGAGCGCGTTCGTCGCCAGGCGTGTCCTTGCCTGGCACGATCGGCGCCAGAGCGACAGCGACCTGGAGGCAACCGGCAAGATCGCCGACCTCAAGCGGCGAGAGACGCTCGTGAGCGTCATTCGCACGGGCATCGCGTATACGGCCTTCGCGGCCGCGCTCGTCCTCTCCGTGGCGCAGCTCACCGGCGGGGTGGACAAGCTCACCGCGCTCGCCGGCGCGTCCTTCGCCCTCATCGTCGCCGGCTTCGCCGCGCAGCGGCTCCTGATCGACATCCTCGCCGGCCTCGCGATGTTTCTCGAGCGCTGGTACTCCGTCGGTGACACGGTGGTCATCGTCGCCGGCATCGAGCTGCAGGGAGTCGTCGAGGACGTCTCGCTCAGGCGCACGAAGCTCCGCGCCCTGAACGGCGAGGTCATCCAGGTGCACAACTCGCAGATCACGGCTGCTCGCGTCCTTCCGCGCGGCGTGAAGGAGCTCGCCATCGAGCTGTTCGTCAGCAAGCGTGAGGAGGGCGAGCGCCTCGTCGGGGACATCACGGCGATCCTCCCCGAGGGGCCGACGACCTTCGTCAGGCGGCCATGGGTCTCACAGGTGGACGAGCTTTCCCCTGTGCTCGCGAGGATCAGGATCCAGGCGACCGTCGCCCCTGGACGCGAGTGGCTGGCCGAGAACTTCTTCAGCGACCTCCTCAAGCAGCGGGCCGCCAACGGTCTGATCGTGCACGGGCCCGTCGTGCTGGCGGTGGACGAGCGCGCGACGCGCAGCTTCGCGCGGGCGAGCGCGACGACGAGGAGAGCGTTCGACCGCGCGGCAGGAGTGGCGGCCAACGGCTGAGCCGGGCCCGCTGAGCCT
>DASXQY010000076.1:0-2238 GCA_036506915.1 Gaiellaceae bacterium
GCGGGCGAGCCGGCCAGCCGCGTAGCACCGTCCGGCAGGTCGAACGTGTCGCCGTGCCACTGGAGCGTGAGGACCTCCCGCGGCAGGCCGGCGAAGACGGGATCGGTGCGAGCCTCGTCGGTCAGCGTGACCGGCAGCACGCCGACCTCCGGAGCAGGCCCCGGATACACGCGCGCGCCGAGGCTCGCCGCGAGCAGCTGCGCGCCGAGGCAGACGCCCCAGACCGGTGTCCCGGCTCGCGCCGCGTCGGCGACGAGCCGCTTCTCGTCGGTCAGCCAGGAGAGCTCCTCGTCGTCGGTCGCGCTCATCGGCCCGCCCATCACGACCAGGGCGTCGAAGTCGCGCCGGTCGGGCAGCGGGTCGCCCTCGTCGAGCTCGACGCGGTGCAGCTCGGCGCCACGCTCGCGCAGGACGTCCTCGTAGACGCCCGGCGGCTCACACGGGATGTGCTGGAGGACGAGGACTCTCATCTAGGAGGACCGGCGATTGCACCGGGCGACGTGCGCCCGAAGCTCTGCCTCGCTCATCGCGGGCAGGTTCCACTCCTGCCGCTTAGCCATGCTGTAGAGGGTACCGCCGGTTTCGGCGGCGAGCGGAAGAGGCGCGAGCGTCCTCTCACCAGCGCCCGTCGTCCCTATTGATGCGGTTCGCACTCAACGTGCTTAGGAACCACATCTCGCTGCGGAATCGACCAGCGGCTTGCTCGGTCAGTTCATCCGGAGACGCGGATCGATCGATTGCTAGACCGACCGCTCGAAGGGCTTCCCGGATCACCTTGCGCCGCTTGCACGCGTGTTGTCGGTGAATGCTGCCTAGGCCGACGGCCAGAGCTTCGTACTGTTCGCAGCAGCCGCGACGAGCGCTCCCCCGTTGATCTCGACCGTCGTGAGCGCGATCTCGACAACGGGCCATTCGCAGCTGATCCGTAGCGGCCCCGACTCCGGAAGCGGCCACAGCCAGTAGGCGGGATGCATCACGACGCGATCGCCGCCACTCATTCCGCCACCACCCGCATGCGGGAAGAGGAACGGTCCTTCGGGCTCCTCGTCTGCGCTCATCGCCTTGCGGTGTGCACGCCGGCCGCCCAGGTTCGACACGCGCGCTCCACTCGGTAGCTCCATGCCGAGGCGCAGGAAGCCGTCCAGTAGCTCCTCGTCGTCGCCGAACGTGTGCTGCTCGTGGAAGAGCCTGTTCGCCTGCGCGTGAGTCAGGCCGCGCGCCTGCGCGAGGAACTCGAATACCACACCCGACGGATGGGCGATCGCATGCGAGAGGCCGATCGCGCCGTGTTCGGAGCGAGCAAGAACGATCCCCTCCGGAATCGCGACGCCAAGCTCATCGTCGGGCGGGCCAAGCCAGGGCGGACGGAGCGGCTCCCCCGGCTTCTCCGGTTCGCCGCCTTCTGCAAAGCCGAACACTTCCGTGAAGCTCATGCCCCGCAGATTACGGCGGCGTCCAGCAGGAGCAAAGGTCGTAACCCGCCTACGGACCAGCTTTCGAACGACGGCGGCCTGAGACGGGCGAGTCTGCGGGAATGTCCCCGGCCGACGGCCGTCAAATGGTGTCCACTCGCCTAGGATGACGCCGTGCAAGAGTTGCAGAGAGGTCTGTGGTGGTGGGAGGCCAGGCACCCGGAATGGACGGCGGAGGACGACGCCGCGGGTCGCGACTGGGGGCCAGAGGTCTCATCCTACGCGGTCGACGACGGCGAGAGGCTGCTGCTGATCGACCCGACCACCCCACCGACGACGATCCTCGACCTCGCAGCCGACCGCGAGACGGTCATCGTTCTGACGAACCCATGGCACGAGCGTGACGCCCGCAGCCTCTCCGAGAGCCTCGGCGCACCGGTGTTCGCGCCGCCCCCCGACGACGACGGGACGGGAGTGCGGATGCCGGCGCAGCTGTTCTCGGCAGGCGATCGGCTGCCCTTCGGAGTCGAGGCGTTCCCCGGGCGGGAGCCGCCGTACGACGTCCTGCTCTGGGTCGAGAGCCATCGCGCTGTCGCCATCGGCGACACGCTCATCGACCGCGGCGACGGCATCGAGCTCCTGGAGAGCTGGCTGGCCGAGGGCGTGACGCGGGAGCAGGTCGTCAAGGGACTGCACCCGCTGCTCGAGCGGCCGATCGAGCACGTCCTGCCGACACACGGTTCGCCGACGGACAGGGCCGCCCTCGAGCACGCGCTGTCCTGACGCCCGAGCTTTCGCGCGGGCGGATCGTCGCCGAAGTTTCGCG
>DASXQY010000077.1:0-14488 GCA_036506915.1 Gaiellaceae bacterium
CGCTGCGAGAGCCCGCGTTCCAGGCGCAGCCGTCTCAGTCTCTGACCGATTGTCTCGGCCGGCCCCTCGCGGATCTCCTCTGCCACAGGGTCCAAGTATTTACCTCCTGCGCGGCTGTCGTCAATCCATAGACGTTCTTGACAACAAATGATTGCACAGTTTGTGTACCCGTCGTAAACGGTCCAGCCACTCGTCTGCGGAAGGGAGGTGTTCTTGATGACCGCCAGGATTCAGCTTCTGCTGATCGTTCTCGGAATGATCGTGGTTGCGGCGCTGAACGCGTCGTCGCCCTGGGGCCCGTAGGCCCTGAGCGTGGGGGCGGGGGGATCCTGCGGCGTCCCCCGTCCTCATGACAAAAGGCATGGGGTTCGCGGATCGACCGGCCGCGCAACCGCGGTATCGTCGCCCCGATGAGCATCGATCCGCGCGTCGACATCGGGCACGTCCACCTCAAGGTCTCCGACATCGACCGGTCCCTCGCCTTCTACCGCGACCTGCTCGGCTTCGATGTGACGCAGCGCCTCGGCGACGACGCTGCCTTTCTCTCGGCCGGGGGCTACCACCATCACATCGGGTTGAACACCTGGGAATCGCGCGGGGGCTCGCCTCCTCCGCCGAGCACGACCGGCCTCTACCACGTCGCGATCCGGTATCCGGACCGGCGGACGCTCGGCGGCGCGCTCCGGCGGCTCGTCGAGGCCGGGTGGCCGCTCACGGGCGCGACCGACCACGGCGTCTCTGAGGCGATCTACCTCCGCGACCCCGACGGCAGCGGGATCGAGCTCTACCGCGACCGCCCGCAGGAGGAGTGGCCGCGCTCGGAGTCAGGCGAGGTCGCGATGTTCAGCAGGCCCCTCGATCTGGATGCGCTTCTGGCCGAGGCGAGCTAGCATCGACGTAGATGGGAAAGGGGTACGCGGAAGGACCCGCGGCGGAGGAAGCCGAGCGCCGGCGGGAGGAGCTCGAGCGGGGAGGTAAGCGTCAGGCACGCGAGGAGCGGCTGGCGGTCTACGGCTCGACGGACGACGAGCCGGAGCGGCATTTCCTCGGCTGGCGAGACGAGCTCGACCCGGACGAGCTGTTCGCGAGGGGCAGCGCCTGGGGGATCACGGTCGTCCGGCAGAGGGCTGGGTAGAGCGCGCTACGGTGTAGGCCGATGGAGAAGCAGGTCGAGCAGCTCGAGCAGGTGACCATCCGTTTCGCCGGCGACTCCGGCGACGGGATGCAGCTCACCGGCGGGCGCTTCACCAGCGAGACGGCGCTGATCGGGAACGACCTCTCGACGCTGCCGGACTTCCCGGCCGAGATCCGCGCGCCCGCGGGCTCGCTCCCCGGCGTGTCCGGGTTCCAGCTCCACTTTGCCGACCACGACATCCTCACCCCGGGAGACGCGCCCGACGTGCTCGTCGCAATGAACCCCGCCGCGCTGAAGACGAACCTGCGAGACCTGCCCAAGGGCGGCACCTTGATCGTCAACCGCGACGCGTTCACGGAGCGCAACCTCGAGAAGGCCGGCTACGCGGCGAATCCCCTCGAGGACGGCTCGCTCGACGAGTTTCACCTCCACGAGGTGCCGCTGACCACCCTCACGCTCGAGGCGCTGAAGGAAGTGGACGTGACCAAGCGCGAGGCGGAGCGCTCGAAGAACATGTTCGCGCTCGGCCTCATGTCGTGGCTCTACCATCGCCCGACCGACGGGACGATCGCCTTCCTCGAGCGCAAGTTCGCCTCGAAGCCCGCGATCGCGGAAGCGAACGTGAAGGCGTTCAAGGCGGGCTGGGCCTACGGCGAGACCTCGGAGGACTTCGTCGTCTCGTACGAGGTCGCGCCGGCCAAGCTCCCGCCCGGCACCTACCGGAACGTGACCGGCAACCAGGCGCTCGGGATGGGCTTGATCGCCGCATCGGTCAAGAGCGGGCTGCCGCTCTTTCTCGGCGCCTACCCGATCACGCCGGCTTCGGAGATCCTCGAGCACCTCTCGCGGCACAAGCGGTTCGGCGTCCGGACCTTCCAGGCCGAGGACGAGATCGCCGCCGTGGGCGCGGCCCTCGGCGCGAGTTTCGGCGGCGCGCTTGGCGTCTGCACCTCGAGCGGGCCCGGCGTCGTGCTGAAGAGCGAGACGGTAGGGCTGGCGGTTGCCCTGGAGTTGCCGCTTCTGATCCTCGACATCCAGCGTGCCGGGCCCTCGACCGGGATGCCGACCAAACCCGAGCAGGCCGATCTCCTGATGGTGCTCTTCGGGCGCAACGCCGAGTCGCCGGTACCGGTCGTCGCCGCCTCGACCCCCGGTGGCTGCTTCGACGCGGCCCTGGAGGCTTCCCGGATCGCGCTCAAGTACAGGACCCCGGTCTACCTGCTCTCGGATGCCTATCTCGCGAACGGGTCCGAGCCCTGGCTCCTGCCGGACGTCGCCGCGCTGCCCGACATCTCGGTCGAGTTCGCGACGGAGCCGAACCACGAGGGCGAGTTCTGGCCGTACGTGCGCGACCCCGACACGCTCGCGCGCCCCTGGGCCGTGCCGGGGACGCCCGGCCTCGAGCACCGGATCGGCGGGCTCGAGAAGCAGGACCTGACCGGCAACGTCTCCTACGACCCCGACAACCACGACCGGATGGTCCGGCTGAGGGCGCAGAAGGTCGCGGGGATCGCCGCAGACATCCCGGAGCTCGAGGTCGACGACCCGGAGGGCGCGAGCCTGCTCGTGCTCGGCTGGGGGGGCACCTACGGCCCGATCGCCTCGGCGGTGCGGCGGCTCCGGAAGCAGGGGCGGAACGTGGCCCAGGCCCACCTGACCCACCTGAACCCGTTCCCGCGCAACACGGGCGAGGTGCTGCGGCGCTACGACCGGGTGCTGGTGCCGGAGATGAACCTCGGCCAGCTCCTGAAGCTCGTCCGCGCCGAGTTCCTCGTCGACGCGGTCGGCTACAACCACGTGCGCGGGCTCCCGTTCCGCTCGGACGAGCTCGCCCAGGCGATCGAGGCGCTGTTATGACCGAGAACGGCGACGGCAAGGGCAACGGCAAGCTGACCGCCAAGGCCTTCAAGACCGACCAGGAGGTGCGCTGGTGCCCTGGCTGCGGGGACTACGCGATCCTCGCCGCGGTCCAGAGCTTCATGCCCGAACTCGAGCTGCCGCGGGAGCGGATCGTCTTCGTCTCGGGGATCGGCTGCGCCGCGCGCTTCCCGTACTACATGCAGACCTACGGGATGCACTCGATCCACGGGCGCGCGCCGGCGATCGCCACCGGGCTTGCGCTCTCCCGGCCCGATCTCTCCGTCTGGGTCGTCACCGGCGACGGCGACGCGCTCTCCATCGGCGGCAACCACCTGATCCACGCGCTGCGCCGGAACGTGAACGTGAAGATCCTGATGTTCAACAACCAGATCTACGGCCTGACGAAGGGGCAGTACTCGCCGACCTCGCCGCTCGGGACGGTGAACAAGACGACGCCGATGGGCTCACTCGATTGGCCCTTCAACCCGGTCGCGCTGGCGCTCGGCGCGGAGGGGACGTTCGTCGCCCGCTCGATCGACACTGACCGCGCTCACCTGACCGAGACGCTGCGGCGGGCGGCGAACCACCCCGGCGCGGCCTTCGTCGAGATCTACCAGAACTGCAACGTCTACAACGACGGCGCCTTCGACGTCGTGCGTGACGAGAAGGAGAACCGGATCCTGCTCGAGCACGGCAAGCCGATCCGCTTCGGCGCGGAGTCCGAGCGGGGAGTGCGGCTACGACCGGACGGCTCGGCGGAGCTCGTCGACGGGGCCGCGGAGGACGAGCTGCTCGTCCACGACGAGCACCAGGAGTCCGCGAGCCTGGCGTCCGCGCTGGCGCGCCTCTCGCACACGCCGCACGGCCCGACTCCGATCGGCGTCTTCCGTGACGTCGACCGCCCGGTCTACGACCGGCTGATGGAAGAGCAGCTCGAGACGGCCCGAAGTGAGCAGGGCGAGGGCGACCTGGGCGAGCTCCTCCAGGCCGGCGACACCTGGACGATCACTTGAGCTCCTCCAGGTAGCCCTCTTCCTTCGCCGACGCGTAGAGGAAGAGGGCGACCGTTACCGCCGCGGCGAACGCTCCCAGGCCGATCCATTCCCACCCGGCGAACGGGCGGTCGAGCGCGATCGCGACGAGCAGGAGCGGGAAGTAGACCCAGAGCACGGCTAGTCCTGCGCCGCACACCGCGCACGCGCCGAACAGCGTCAGTCGGCTCGGGCTCAGGGGGATGAGCAGGTCGCGCTGCGAGATCTTGTGCCGGGTGCGCTTCCAGCCCTTCGGCTCCTGGTCTGGATCGCGGAGGTCGAAACGCTCCGCGTCCCTGCGCAGGCGGTAGGCGCGCCGCCAGACGTCCGGCTGAGCCTGTCGCATCCCGCCCGCGATGGTAACGCCCTGCGGGGCCAAGAGGCTTGCTTTTCCGAAGAAAGGGGCGCACCATCCTCGCGAGGGCACTGTGGCAGGAAGCGGCATGCGGGGGCGACGGCTGCTGACCGGCGGCGCGTTCGTGGCCGGAGCGGGCCTCCTCTTCGCAGCCGCCTTCGCGGGTCCGGGCTCGGGCGGCGCGGCGCGAAACGGCGGCACCTTCCGCATAGCCGAGCCGGGAATTGACTACATCGATCCTGCGCTGGCGTTCAACGCCGGGCTCTACTTCTCGGCCACCTGCGCGCAGCTGCTCCGCTATGCGGACAAGCCGCTCCCGGGCGGGCGGCGAGTCGTGCCCGAGGTGGCCACTGGGTATCCGCGCGTCTCTCGCGACGGCAAGACGTACACGTTCACGATCAGGAAAGGCTTGCGCTTCAGCGACGGAAGCCGCGTCACGCCGGCTGCGTTCGCGCATGCGATCAACCGGGTTCTGAACCCGGCAATGAACTCGGGCTGGACGATGTACGCCCAGGACATCGTCGGCGCGCAGGACGTCCTCGACGGCAAGGCGAGCGTCGCGCGCGGCGTGCGCGTGGCCGGATACAAGCTGACGATCCAGCTGACGGCGCCTAATCCCGACCTGCCGGCCAGGATGACGCTCGCCAGCTTTTCCGCGGTCCCGCCCAAGCTTCCCGCGGACCCCGAAGGAGCGCGCGCGCCGCTGCCCGCCGCCGGCCCCTACTACGTCGCGACATACGTCCCTGGTCACAAGCTCGTGCTCAAGCGAAACCGCTTCTACCGCGGCGAGAGACCGCACCACGTCGACGCGTTCACGACGATCTTCGTCGACAGTTCCAACACGGCGCTCCAGAAGGTAGAGCGGGGGCAGGCGGACGTGGCGGACGCCGGCGCCGCATCCGACTTCGAGGGGCTGTTCGGCCGCTACAAGCTGAACAAGTCGCAGCTCTTCCGCGAGCCGGGGCTCGGCCTGCGGATGGTCGTGATGAACACCTCCCGCCCTCTGTTTCGGAACAACGTCAAGCTGCGGCAGGCCGTCAACTTCGCGATCAGTCGACCGGCCCTCCTGAAGGAGCGCGGCTCCGCAAGCGGCCAACTCACCGACCAGTACCTGCCGATCGGCGTCCCGGGATTCCGCGACGCCCACATCTACCCCCTCCGGAGGCCGAACCTGGCGCGGGCTCGGGCGCTCGCGCGAGGCCACCGACGGAGCGGCAAGGCCGTGCTGTACACCCAGGACAGCGGGCCCGGCGTCCCTCAGGCCCAGATCGTCAAGGCCAACCTGAAGCGGATCGGGATCGACGTCACGATCAAGCAGTTCCCGGGCCCCGTCATGTTCGGAAAGATCTTTACGCCGGGCGAGCCCTGGGACCTCACGTTCCTCGGCTGGTTCCCTGACTTCTACGATCCGGGCGACGTCCTGGGTTCGCTTCTCGACGGGCGATACGTCCCGAGGGACGGCGCGTACGGCTCGAACTGGTCCTACTTCAACTCCGCGAGGTACAACCGCCTGCTACGACGGGCGGCGAGGCTCACCGGCGCCGCGCGTTACCGGGCCTTCGGGCGGCTCGACGTGGAGATCGCGCGCGAGCAGGCTCCGCTTGCCGCGTACGACGTCGAGAGCGTCTACACATTCGTCTCCAAACGCGCGGGTTGCTTGATCATCAACCCGTTCCTGGATCTCGCCCCCGTCTGCTTGAAGTAGGACCTACGGCTGAGTGACGGTGACCCAAACGAGCCCGCCGCCGAAGGCGATCCCGTTCGGGCTGTTGCCGACGTGGATCCTCCTGACGTCGCTCGTTGCCGGGTCGATGCGGGACACCGTGCCGTCGCCGCTGTTCGCGACCCAGACGGCGCCGGCCCCATAGGCGATCCCGATCGGTTCCGTCCCGACATCGGGAATCGTCGCAGAGCCCTGCGACTTCGGGTCGTACCGCTGAACCGTCCCGTCGACCGTGTTGGCGACCCACACATACCCGCCTCCGACCGTGACCGCGGTCGGCCCGCGCCCGACCTGAAGCTTGCGGATCGCCCCGTCGGCGAAGGTGTCCGGATCGAATTGGGAGACCGAGTTGTCGCCGCGGTTGGCGACCCAGATCGAGCCTTCTCCCACCGCAATCGCGGCCGGCGAGCGGCCTGCGAAGCTCGACGCGAGCACGCGCGGCTTGGCCGTCGGACTGACGCGAACGACCGCGTAGCTGCCGTACGCGGCCCAGACGGCGCCTTCTCCGAGCGCCACGGCTCCACCTCGGGACTCGCCGGTCAGGATCCCGGCGACCCGGTGCAGCGTCGTCGCTTCGGAAAACTGCGGATCGACGCGCGTCAGGTCGCCGCGGCGCCCGTTCGCGATCCATACGGCGCCGGCCCCAACCGCGATGCCCGTCGGCGTTTCGGTGAGCGACACGCTGTGCTCGACAGTGCGCGTCCGGGGATCGAGTTGGGACACCGTCTTGTCGTCCACGTTGGCGACCCAGGCGGATGAGCCGCCCACCGCGACCGGGCCGGGCCCCGAGCCAACCGGCACTTGCCCGACGACCTTGCTCGTCTTCGCGTCGATCAGCGCAACGGAGTTCGGCTTCACCGTCACCGTGCCAGCTCCCCTGGTGGCGAGGACGGAGACCGCAGCCACGATGGCGGCCAGGGCACTCAGCCCGAGCGCCAGCAGGACGCGAGTGCGACGCGACCTCGCTGCGGTTTCTGCCGTGCGCGGCGGAGGGAAGTCCGCCGGGAGCGCCGGCGCCGTCACCTGGTAGAGCCGGACGGGCCGGTCGAGGTCCTTCAGGCGCTGCACGCCCAGGTCGCGCAGGCTGATCTGGAGCTCCTCCTCCTCGTCCTCGATCAGCGTCTGGGTCGCCTGCGACACGAGCACCTGGCCGCCGTGGCCGGCTGCACAGATGCGGGCCGCCCGGTGGACAGCCAGGCCTGTGTACCGGCCGTTGCTCGCGGCCGCCTGGCCGGTGTGTATGCCCATGCGGACGCGGACCTGCGCGCCCTCCGGCCACTCGTGGGTCAGCAGCGCGAGCTGCCCGTCGACCGCGGCGAGAACGGCGTCCCGCGCGCGCGAGAAGGCGACGAAGAAGGCGTCGCCCTGAGTGTCCACCTCGTGCCCTTCGTGGGCGGCGAAGGCCGTCCGGAGCAAACGGTGGTGCTCGCCCAGCACCTCCGCGTACCGCTCGCGGAGCTGTTTGAGCAAGCGGGTCGACCCCTCGATGTCCGTGAAGAGGAACGTGACCGCGCCGCTCGGAAGCTCCACGAGCACGGGTTAGCGCGTTTTTGCGGCGGTTGTCAAGAACGGGCGGAGGGTAGGTTGCGGCCGTGGCCAGCCCGCTCGACGACTTTCTCCGTGGCGTGCGCGTCCTGCGCGAGCAGGTCGAGAGGCGGATCGGCGGCGAGGTTGACCTGCCGGATTGGCTCGACCCGCGCGAGCCCAGTGTCCCGGCCCGGAGCCTGGAGGAGCTCCAGGCTGAGCTCGACTCGCTCGTCGGGCTCGAGACGATCAAGGAGCAGGTGCGGGCGCTGGTCGCGTTCCTCCAGGTCCAGGCCCAACGGCTGGAGCACGGGCTGCCGGAGGTGGCGACCTCGCAGCACCTCGTGTTCCTCGGCAACCCCGGCACCGGGAAGACGACGATCGCGCGCCTGCTCGCCCAGACCTACAGGGCGATCGGCCTGCTCAGAAAGGGCCATCTGGTGGAGGTCGATCGGGCCGGGCTCGTCGGCGAGTACGTCGGGATGACGGCGATCAAGACCGACCGCGCGATCAGACGGGCGCTCGACGGCGTCCTCTTCATCGACGAGGCCTACGCGCTCGCGCGCGGCGGCCAGCACCGCGGCGTCGACTTCGGGCCGGAGGCGATCGAGACGCTGCTCAAGCGGATGGAGGACCACCGTCACCGCCTCGTCGTGATCGTCGCGGGCTACCCGCGCCTGATGCACGAGTTCCTCGACTCGAACCCGGGGCTGCGCTCCCGCTTCGCGCGTGAGCTGGTCTTCCCCGACTACTCCAACGACGAGCTCGTGGCGATCACGCGCAAGTTCGCCGCCGAGAACGAGTACCGGCTCGCGGACGGTGCCGAGGCGGAGCTGCACCGGATCTTCGAGCGGGCGCAGCGTGGGGAGGGGTTCGGCAACGCGCGTTACGCGCGCACGATCTTCGAGCAGGCCCTGAACGCGCAGGCGCTGCGCCTGGCCGGCGTTTCGGGCGCACTGCTCGGGCGGCTCGAGACCGACGAGCTGACGAGCCTGACCGATTCCGACTTCGCCGCCGCCGCCCGCGCGCTCGGCGAGGGGGCGGAGGTCCCTGCCTCGCGCCGCCGCCTCTGGCGCCGAGCCTCCTGAAGATCAAGCTGTCGGTCGCCAGTGCCGACACCGTTCGCATGGCCCGCCACTCGGTTCTGCTCCTGCTCGCACTCCTCGTCGTCGCAGCCGGTTGCGGCGGCAGCATCGTGCGGGGCGAGCGGCTGGCCGAGGCCCTTGATCCGAACGGGTCGATCCGCGGCACCTGGGTCGCCCGTGCCAACCGGATCTGCGCCGACCGCGCCGCCGCAGTGCGCAAGCTGCCCGCCCCGCGGACGCAGACCGAGCTGATGGACGCCGGAGCCCGGATCGTCTCGATCGAGGACCTCGAGCGTTCGCGGCTCGCGCTGAGCCACCCGCCCATGCAATACCGGGACGACATGAGCGACTTCCTCGACTCGATCGAGCTCGTCCAGCGCGGCATCGAAGGCGTCAGCACCGCGCTGGAGCTGCGCGACGCGGGCGATCTCGCCGAGGCTCGGACCGCGCTCGCGACGGCTCGCCGCGAATCGAACGCAAAGGCGCGGGCCCTCGGTCTCACCTGTCGTCACTAGAGTCGCGCTGTCGTGGCTACCGGCCGCCTTCCCTTTCGCGGTTTCCAGACCTGGTACGAGATCGTCGGCGCGGCCGAGGAGCCCGGCCGCCTGCCGCTCCTCTGCCTGCACGGCGGGCCCGGAAGCACGCACGACGGCCTCGAGCCGCTCCGCGCGCTGGCCGACCAACGGCGGCGAGTCGTCCTCTACGACCAACTCGGTAGCGGCGACTCCGACCGCCCGGACGATCCGTTGCTCTGGACGGTCGAGACCTTCCTCGACCAGCTGCGGACCGTCCGCGAGGCGCTCGGCCTGGAGCGGCTGCTCCTGTTCGGCTCGTCGTGGGGCGGGATGCTCGCCCTGGAGTACGCGCTCACCCGCCCGGATGGGCTCGTCGCGCTGGCGCTGAACTCGACGCCGGCGAGCGCCCCGCGCTGGGCGGAGGAGACGAGGCGCCTTGCAGCCAAGCTGCCGCCCGGCCTGGACGAGAAGGAGGCCGAGAAGGAGTACTGGCGCCGCCACGTCTGCCGGCTCGAACCGGAGCCCGAGGCGTTGCAGCGCACCCGCACGAAGTTCGGCAAGCAGGTCTACGAGACGATGTGGGGGCCGAACGAGTTCACCGTGAGCGGCACGCTCAAGGACTGGGACGTGACCGACCGGCTCGGCGAGATCGACCTGCCGGTGCTGATCACCTCCGGCCGGCACGACGAGTGCACGCCGAAGCTGGTCGAGGTGCTCCATCGCGGAATCGCGCGCTCGGACTGGGTCCTCTTCGAGAACAGCTCGCACATGCCGCACTTCGAGGAGCCGGGGCGGTTCCTGGAAGTCGTCGGCGCCTTCCTCGACCGGGTCGAGAAGGGCTAGGAGGGTTTGGTGAACGTCGCTCGTCGTCGGGGTGCGCTGATCGTTGCGAGGCAAGGACGCAGGGAGCGTTCGTATCTGGAAGATACGGGGGCGACTGAGGACGCGGCCTGGGGCGAGCAGCGTGCTCCGACGGCTCAGCCGATGTTTCGCCAAGCCCTCCTAGATCAGGGCCTGAACGGTGGCGGCGGCGCCGGCTACCAGCAGGACCGCGCCGATCGCCTGGACGAGGCGCTGCTCCGAGAGGCGACCGGTGAGCCGGGCGCCGATCAACGCGCCCGGGATCGAGGCGGCGCCGCCGACGAGCACGAGCCGGTAGTCGGGCGCGGCCGAGGGGAGGTGGCCCAGCAGCCCGGCGGCCCCGACGCACACCCCGACCGCGAGGTTCGTACCGACGGCCCGGCTCGGAGGCTCTCCGACGAGCCGCAGCAAGGCAGGCATTCGCAGCGAGCCGAGAATCAGCCCGACGAAGCCGCCGAGGAGCCCGATCACGGCTCCGGAGACGACCGCGGAAAGCACCCGGGGGCCCTCGCGCGCGCGGCCCGGGGCCGGCCGCCGGAGGAGCAGGTCGACCCCGCTGTAGAGCAGTACCGCGGCGATTGCGAGGAGGAGCGCGCTCTCGGGCACGGTGCCCGCGAGGTACCCGCCCGCCAGGGCGCCGGCAACCGAGGGCGGCGCCATCCAGCCGAACAGCCGCCAGTTGATCCGCCCGGCCCTGATGTGGGTGGTGGAAGCGGTGGCCGCCGCGATTCCCGAGACGGCGATGTTCGCCCCGCCCCCGGCGGCGGGCGACGACGCGGCGAGCACGAACAGCGGCAGGCGCAGGTTGCCGAGCACGAGCCCGACCGCGCCGCCCGCCAGCGCGGCCGTGAACGACCAGGCGCCGACGCCCACCAGCTCGAGCGCGCTCATCCCTCGACATTAGAACGACCGAGGCCCGCCGGACGGGCGGGCCTCGGATGCACGCTTGTGGGGAGGTGCTACTGGTCGGCGCTGAGCGTGACCGTCTTCACGAGCTCGCAGTTGACGGCCGTGTCGGCCTCACCCGCGCGGATCCAGGCGACGTCGTGGTCGCCGGGCCCGCAGTCGAGCGTGTCCACCTGGCCGTCGGCGGCCAGCGAATGGAGGACGTCGTTGCCGTCGCCGCCGTTCTCGGTGTCGACGCCGGGGCCGCCCCAGATCGAGTCGCGATCCGGGCCGCCGGTGACGCTGTCGTCGCCCTTGCCACCGTGGAGCCGGTTCGGGCCGTTCCCGCCGTCGATCGTGTCGTTGCCGGCGGCACCCCAGATCACGTCGCGGCCGTCGCCGCCGCTGAGGGAGTCGTCGCCCTGCCCGCCGAAGAGCCGGTCGCCCTGCGCGCCGCCGTCGACGGTGTCGTTGTCCTTGCCCGCGTAGACGATGTCGCGTCCGTCGCCGGTCGCGACCTGGTCGTTGCCGGCGAAGGCGAGCACCAGGTCGGGATGCTCGGTGCCGGTGAGCACGTCGGCGCTGCGCGTGCCGCGGATCACGTTGAACCATTTGCCGCTTGCGACGCCCGCGACGGCGAGGCCGAGCGCCGCCACGAGCGTGAGAACGATGAGCCTGCGTGCCATGTGCTGACCTCCTGGAAGAGCCTGCGTGCACGCAGTAAAAGGCTCCGCCATTAGGCGTCCGTAGACGATTTGGAAAGATTTCGTGAGCGTGATGTTTGGGTGGTGGGAACTGACCCACCACCGAGTTTGGCTAGCTGGACCGGTGCGACGGGGCGCCGCAGGAACTGTTCGGGTCTTCGGCGGAGGACCGGTGGCGATCTACGTCAGGCGCTTCGGCTAATCCCTGCCCTCGACCACGTCCACGGAGACGATCAGGTCGGGGCGGATGAAGCGGCCCGCGTAAAACGGCCAGGTGCCGGCGGCCGCGGTCGTGAACTGCTCGATCACTTCCTGCGCGGCCTCCATCGCCGTGCCGAAGTCCTTGAAGTCGCCGATCTCGACCCGCTCTCCGTCCTGAAGCCGCACGACGAGGCGGAAGCCATCCTTGGGCGTTGCGCCAGGGGCGGGCTGGAGCTCGGGCTGGGGCGGTGCGATCAGGGGCAGCTCGGAGGTCTCGGCCGGGCGAACGGACTCGAGTACGATCGGCGCCTCGACGGCGTCGGCGGGCGCGGCGAAGTAATCGTCAACGGGTGCCGCCGCAGCAGGTGGCCGCTCGATCGTCTCCTCCTCAAGTGGCGCCATCGTCGGAAGCTCCTCCTCGACCGGTGCGATCGAGGGCAGATCTGCTTCGGGCTGGGCGGGTTGCTCGGTCCGCGCCACCGGAACCACCGGCTCTTCGGCCGGACGCGGTGCCTCGGGGGGCCGGATGGCAGGAGGCGGAGTAGGAAGCCCGGCCAGATGGTCGGTTGTGACGCCCACGGGCATCGGTGCGTGCGCACCGGGACCGCTCACGACGGGCGGGCTCAGCGGAGGCTCCAGGCCGATCCCCGCAGTCATCTCTTGCGTTCCTGGTGCAGACATGTTCAAACCCCTTCCATCGGCCTCGACGGACTCCCGTGACCGCCGCGCCAGCTCCGGGTCCACGAGCGCGAGCTCGGGCGAGAGGCGCCGTTCAACGGGTTTCCGATCGATGAGACCAATTCGCCGCAGTTTTTTCTCTCCACGCACGCGGGGATATCCCGCGGACGCAGTATCGGGACAGGCGCCCCCCGCGGCATCACCCCATGGAGGGATTGGACGGGCGGCGGCCCGGGTGACCGCCGCCCATCGTTCGGCCGACCGGCTCAGTGGTTCGAGCTGCCCGGAGTCGGGCTGGAGCTGACGCTGAAGTCGGCGGCGTTGTCGTTCGTGTCATGGCCGTCCGGGAGCCGGACCGCGCTGCTGCCCGGCGCGGCGGTCGCCGGAGGAGCCGTCGTCGGGTGGGCCTCGACGAACGCGTTCACCGCGTCGCCGTACCCGACCGAGTCGACGATCGCGCCGCTGGAGTCGCGGAGCGCGACCGCGCCTCCGCCGGCAGCCAGGCCGGTGGAGAAGCTCTGGTTTGCCGGCGCGGCGCCCGCGTAGGCGCTCCCGCCGAAAAGAAGGAGCGTTTTGATAATAAAACCAGCTAGAATCTGATTGAGGAGCGAGACGATGTACGACATCTACATCCGGGTCAGCCGCCTCGGCGACCGCACCGAGGACGAGGCCACCGAGGTCTACGAGGCCCAGTGCCGGGACTGGGCAAACCGCAACGGCATCTCCGTTGATGAGGTCGAGGAGGACACCGATGTATCCGGCTCGGTCGCGGTTGCCGAGCGGAAGCTCGAGCGCCTGATCCAGAAGGTCGAAGCCGGCGAGTCGGAGGGAATCGTGACTCCGTACCTCGACCGTTTCGGGCGGGACATCATCAGCGGCTCGGTCGCACTGAAACGGCTCGCCGACGTCGGCGGCCGGCTCGTGTGCGTAAACGACGGCTTCGATTCGACCTCGCCCGGCTCCAAGGAGATCTTCGGCTACCGGATGGTCACCGCCGAGGCCTTCCTCGACCGGGTGCGGGCGAACTACCAGGTGGCAATCGATCGCAAGGTCGCCTCAGGCGCGTATGTCTACAAGGCGCCGTTCGGCTACCGAAAAGACGACGCCGGTCGCCTCGTCGTCCATGAGCGCGAGGCCAAGCTCGTGCGGGAGGTCTTCGAACGGCGCGCGGCTGGCGAGGACATCGGCAAGCTAAGGAGGTTCCTGCGCGAACAGGGCGCGACCAGCGTCTACAGCGGCAAGCCCTTGACGAAGTCGGGAGTGCGGACGATGCTCGCCAACCGCGCCTACGTCGGGGAAGTCAGCATCCAGAACGGGATCAAGGGCAAGCCGCGCGTGATCAAGGACTTCCACGCGCCGATCATCTCCAGGCAGGTCTTCGAGGCTGCCAACGCCGTGAGGGGAGCGTACTTCCCGCAGAACGGAAAGCTCGCCGCGCAGGTGAAGCTGCCCGGGCTCGTCTTCTGCGCGACCTGCGAGCGGCGGCTTCGCATCAGCGGGTACAGGGCGGGCGGCGAGCCGGTGGCAAACTACGCCTGCACCTACGCGGATTGTCCGGCTCACGCCTCGATGAAGGCGGCCAAACTGGACGCCTACGTCGAGGGGCTGCTCATGACGGCCGTGCTCAACCGCGAGCCGCATGTCGGCGCCGTGATCGAAGGCGACACGCGCTACCAGGACGCGATGGTCGCCGTCCAGGAGGCGGAGCGCGTTTACGAGGAGTTCCGGGACAGCGTCGAGCTACAGCGGGAGTTGGGGATCCGGGGCTTCGCGGACGGTCTCCGTGTTCGCAAAGCGGCGCTCGAGCTCGCGCGGCGGGAATTGGCGAAGGTCCGCCCGGCTAATGCGAACGGCCGCCGTGGCCGCAAGGGCCGGATGATGACCTACGAAGCCTTCCTCCACGAGTATGAGCGCGAGTCAAATGCCCGGCT
>DASXQY010000078.1:0-65473 GCA_036506915.1 Gaiellaceae bacterium
TCGAGGCCGTCTCCTCGCCCAGCGGAGTCACCCACCTGACGTTCACCCGTGCGGATGCGCCGGCCGAGTAGCTGAAGCCCGCTCATACGGTTCGCAATGCCACGGTGGGCGGCATACGGGACGCTCGAATGGCCGGCATCAATCGAGCTAGCCACTGAGCGCCTCCTCGTGGTGAGGCGCTCGGCGCGCTCTCCGGAGGGAGAACCGCGACCACTGGAACAGGCGCGATCCGTCGGCGTCGCTGCGTCGGATTGGGAGTGAGCCCGTCGTCAGCGCTCACGTTGCGCGTCTCACGGGCTGAGCCGGAAGGGTGGGTACTGGTCGGTCACCAACACGAAGGCATACGCGGTCACGCGATTGCCCCAGCGCAGCACGCCGAGCACGAAGTCGAACAGGCCTCGGGGGTAACGGCCGGTGAAGAGGATCGCAAACCAGGCGATGATCACGGCCACAACCGCCGCGATCGACAGGAAGACGAGCAGGATGTAGTGAGGGATCGCGAGCAGCCACTTGACGAGCGGAAGCCAGCGGTTCAGCCTCTGCTTCGCGTCTGGATAGGGAAACTCGAGCGCGACCGCCTGGTGCTCGTCGGTGGACGGGTAGCGGTCGTCCATCAAGGCGAGGTAGGCGCCGATTCGGTTCGTGAACCTCAGCAGCTCGAGGTTCCAGTCGTACCACCAGCGCGGGTACTTCTGACGAAAGACGATCATCAGGAGCGGCCCCAGGAACAGCACTCCTCCGGTGCCCGCAGCGACCTCGGGGCCGGGGCCGTAGCCCGCCCATTCGTGGCCGACGGTGCCGGCGACGATCAGGATAGGGATCGCAACGATCAGCCTGAACGCGGTCGTCAGCCGGTTGAGATCGCGATCCGGGAACTCGACCGAAAACTGCACCGGATACGCCTCGCCGGTCATTTGGCTGTTTGACTCCATCCCTGCCTCCTATGCTCAGGGGCCGCATGGGCCCGTGACGACACAACTCGACTAGGCCGAACCTACGGCAAAGAGGCTTGGGAGGTGTAGTGCCGCTAGCCCCCCGGCCACGCGATTGATGCAGCGAATGCGCCTGCCCGTCCGAGCGCCTCGGTCCCCGCGTGGTCCGAGGTCCCCGGGTCCAGCGCCCAGCCGGAAATCGTCGCACTTCCAACAAAGCGCGACGCAGCTGCTCGCCCACGAGCGTTGGGGTGCAGCCATCGAGCCAAGCCCGCCTTGGTTAGGGTGCCCTCGATGGAGCGGCGGGTGACGGTCGAGGTCGGCCCCTCACGCTCGAAGCGGTTCGCCAAGGCGGTGGCCGTGGCGCAGACCGGGCCCGGCGAGTGCCAGGAGCTCGAGCCGGGCAGGTACCGCGTGCGGTTTGTCCTGAACGAGGACGCCACCCTCTACACCGAGCTCGCCCGCGTGCTCGAGTGGGTTCGCCACTGGAGGGCGACCGAGGTCTACCAGGGAGAAGAGCAGGTCTCGCCCTTCCACGCCCGGGAGATGGCCTGGTGTGCCGCCTCGCAGCTGAAGTCGTTCGGAGAGTGCCGCTTTCGTTTCTCCTACGGCGTCTTTCCCCGCTGTTCGGTCTGTCCCCTGTTCGACGCCGAGCGGGCGATCCGGGACATGCTGGGGGAAAACCCGATTCCGCCGGTCGTGCTCGAGATCACCTACGGGCCGAAGCTTCGCGCCCTGCTGGAGGGCGACCTGGACAAGCTGGCTCAGGAATCCGAGCAGGACTGGCAGGCCCCCGACTTCCCGCCGAAAGAGTGGGGAGAGCCGACAAGCGGTGACCCATCGGGCTGAAGCTCGAAGCCATGCACTGGCGACGCCAGCTGCGGGCCGAGCGCTCGTATGCTCCTCATCTCTGTCCACGCGCGCGCGAGGACGTATCGCCGAGCGGCTCGAGCTGCCCTGTCGCTCAGGCGCCGGGGTGGGGAAGCGAGCTGTGCGCGCCGCGGAGCAGCTCGAGCGTCTTGGGGTCGCCGACCAGCGGCTCCGGGGCGTAGGGCTCGTCGGCACCCACGAAGTAGACCTCGACCCGCTCCTCGACGGGAGGCACGCGCGAGCCTACTCGTCCGGCGGGCTTGAGCCAGATCCGCTCGATGTATTGCGCACAGCGCTCGCGTTCGTACTCGCGCAGGAACTCCTCGAAGCTCATGCGCCGCTTCGAGCCGCTGCGCCGGGCCGGACGCCGAACCTTCGCCAGCTCGCGGCGTGCGAGCTCGAGCGCCTGCTTGCGCACCTTGAGCCCCTTGGCGAAGCCCTCGATCCCGAGCTCGCGCTGCAGCTCAACGCTGTCCCGAAACTCCTCGAAGGCCCGGCGCGCCTCCTCGACGGCAAGAAGCGCGTCGCTGTAACGCGTGTCCCCGAGGATCACCGCCTCGACGTGCGGCTCGTGCTCGGAGGCGGCGCGCCAGAGCAGATCGTCGATGTAGGCGTCGAGCTTGCTCGCCTTGACGGCCACAACGTGGAGGCCGTCTGCCACGCCTCCCCTCAGCGCGCCCCACAGAACCCCCGGATAGGGTGAGCGTATGGCCACGGGTGCCGACCAGGTCCTGGTCGAATGGCGCGTCGCCGGCTCGTACCTCGAGACCTGCAACTGCGAGGCGATCTGCCCGTGCCGGCGGATCGACGGCGTGATGGGAGGGCGCTCGACCTACGGCGAGTGTCTCGGCGCGCTCTCGTGGCGGGTGCTGGCCGGGCACGCGGACGGCGTCGACCTCGCAGGCCTCGGGGTCGTGCTGGCGAGCCGCTACCACGACGACGAGCCGGGCTCGCCGTGGAGCTTCGTCCTCTACGTGGACGGGCGCGGGGACGAGCGGCAGCGCGCGGCGCTCGCGTCCATCTTCAGGGGTCGCGTGCCCGGGACGCAGGTCGAGCACTTTCCCTGGGCGTGGAAGGAGAGCCAGCTGCTCGCGGTCAGGCCGGCGCGGATCGAGATCGACCACACGCCGGGGCGGGGCTGGTTCCGGGCGGGCGGGTTCGTGGAGATGAAGGTGGCGCGGCCGGTGGGGAGCGGCGAGACGGTCACGTGCGTGATTCCCGGACACGAGCGCACGGGGCGGGAGATCGTCGCCGAGTCGCTCCGGGTCAGCGACGAGCCGCTCGAGTTCTCGTTCCGCGGCAACTGCGGCTACGAGAGCGACTTCGATTACCACTCGGAGTAGGGTCGTCCCGTGAGCGTCCGAGGCGGAATCGATCTCGGTGGAACCAAGATCCAAACCGTCGTCGTCGACGGCGACCACGAGGTAGTCGGCCAGGCCCGGCGGCCGACGCCGCGCGAGGGCGGGCCGGAGGCGGTCGCCGCCGCAATGGTGGATGCGCTGCTGGAAGCCGCGCAGAGCGCGCACGTCGAGGCGAGTGCGCTGTGGGGTGTCGGCGTCGGGTCGCCCGGCGCGGTCGACGAAGGGACCGGTACGGTCGCCCACGCGCGCAACCTCCCCAACTGGGAGGAACCGTTCCCTCTTGCAGATGCTCTCGAGCGGGGGCTCGGTGCGCCGGTCGCGATCGGTAACGACGTCCAGGTCGCGGTCGACGCGGAGTTCGCGCTCGGCGCGGGGCGTCCGTATTCCTCGCTGCTGGGTGTCTTCTGGGGCACCGGGATCGGCGGCGGGCTGATCCTCGATGGCAAGCCGTGGCTCGGTCGCGGCGCCGCCGGCGAGTTGGGACACATGGTCGTCAAGCTGAACGGCGCCCACTGCCCATGTGGACGGCGTGGCTGCATCGAGGCCTATGCAGGGCGCGCGGCGATGGAGGCTCGAGCGCGGCGCGCGGTCGCCAAGGGAGCGAAGACGCACCTCTTCAGCCTGATGGAGAAGGCGGGCCGGGATCGCCTGACCAGCGGCGTGTGGGCCAAGGCGCTGAGCCGGCAGGACCCGTTGGCCACGCGTCTCGTCGACCGGGCCGTCGCCGCGCTCGCCGCAGGCATCGCCTCCGCCGTCAACCTCCTGGACCTGGAGTCCGTGGTGATCGGGGGCGGACTTGGTACGCGGCTCGGCGCTCCTTACGCGAAGCGGATCGAGGAGGCCATGCAGCCCCACCTCTTCGTCCCGGAGCGACCCCCTGCCGTCCACCTCGCTGCGCTCGGGGACCTCGGCGGCGCGATCGGAGCCACGCTCCTCGTGCCCGGCCCGACGAACGGGAAAGGCGCCGGCTGAACGACGTCAGGGCCTTGCCGGGCACGAGCCCGGGAGGATGTCGCCGGCCGGCCCTGCCTTGTGGTACGTCTCGGGGCCGACCGTGCTCGTGACGCAGTAGCTCGTTCGCGTCGCCCAGGGGATGCGGACGTTCGTCACGCCGCGGTCGTAGCGCCGCTGCAGGCCGCGCAGGGTCATGCCCCTGTAGCCGAGGCCGGGGTGATCGGCGTTGTAGGCCTCGATGGCCGGGATCGCGGCGCGGACATTCGCCTCGGCCGCGGCGGCTCGGTCGCCGCTGCCGTAGCCGCTGGTGCCCGTGCTCGTCCAAAGGCAGCCCGCCGCGAGCAGCGGCAGCGGCACCAGGACGAGCGGAAGCTTGGGGGGCCGCATCCGGTCTATATCGGCGGCGGCGCGCCTGAGCTACAGGGCTAGACTCCGCGCCGTGCCGAGCGACCCGCTGAGCGACGAACAGCGCGAGATCCGCGACCTCGTGCGGACGCTCTCGCGCGAGCGGGTAGCGCCGCGGGCCGCCGAGATCGACAAGTCGGCGGAGTTCCCATGGGACATGGTCGAGCTGCTGAGGGAGCACGACCTGTTCGGGCTCCCGTTCGACGAGGAGCACGGCGGCACGGGCACGGGCGCCCTGATGGTGCTCGTCGCAATCGAGGAGCTCTCGAAGGTCTGCGCGACTACCGGCCTCCTGCTCGCGGTGCAGGAGCTGGGCTCGCTCGGGCTCAAGCTGGCCGGGACGGACGAGCAGAAGGCGCGCTACCTGCCGCGGCTCGCGACCGGGGAGTGGCTGCCGGCCTACGCGCTCACGGAGCCGGGCTCGGGCTCGGACTCCGCCGCGATGCGGACCGAGGCACGGCGTAAGGGCGGCGAGTACGTCCTGAACGGCTCGAAGCGCTTCATCACCAACGCGGGAGTAGCCGAGCTCTACACGGTCTTCGGCAAGACCGACCCGGCGGCGGGGCACGCGGGGATCTCCGCGTTTGTCGTCGAGGCGAGCTCGCCCGGGTTGGAGGTCGGCCGGATCGAGCCGAAGATGGGGATCAAGGGCTCGACGACGGGCGAGCTCTTCTTCAACGACTGCCGTGTGCCCGCCGACAACCTCCTCGGCGAGGAGGGGGACGGCTTTCCGATCGCGATGCGGGTGCTCGACCGCTCGCGGCCCGGGATCGGCGCGCAGGGGTTGGGCCTCGCGCAGGGGGCGACCGACTACGCGCTCGAGTACGCGAAGAGCCGCGAGACCTTCGGGCGGCCGATCGCCGAGCACCAGCTCATCGGCGCCGCACTCGCCGACATGGAGACGAAGTGCGAGGCCGCCCGCGGGCTGCTCTACAAGTGCGGGCAGCTCATCGACGAGGGCGCCGACGGGCCCGAGCTGACCAAGATCTCGGCGATGGCGAAGCTCTATTGCACCGACGTGGCGATGGAGGTGACCACCCAGGCGGTGCAGATCCTCGGCGGCTACGGCTACATCCAGGAGTACCCGGTCGAGCGGATGATGCGCGACGCCAAGATCACGCAGATCTACGAGGGCACGAACGAGATTCAGCGGCTCGTGATCGCCCGAGAGATGCTGAAGGAGAATCGCACCTCACTCACCGCCGGTGTCGTCTAGGAGCGCGCCCCCGGACGCGTTCGGGCGGGCGGCGCGGGAGTACGAGCTCGGCCGGCCCGAGTGGCCTGAGGACCTGATCGACCGGGTCGGCGCGGAGCTCGGCCTCGGCCCCGGGGCTTCCGTGCTCGACCTGGGCGCGGGAACCGGCAAGCTCACGCGCGCGCTCGTGCCGCGCTTCGCGCGCGTGGTCGCGGTCGAGCCCGACGACGCGATGCGGGCGGTGCTCCAGGAGGTCGTCCCCGGCGCGGAGGCGCGGGCCGGGAACGCCGAGGCGATTCCGCTCGGCGAGCAGGAGGTCGACGCGGTCCTCTCCGCCGAGGCCTTCCACTGGTTCGCGACGCGCGAGACGCTGCGCGAGATCGTCCGCGTGCTGCGGCCGGGCGGCGGGCTCGCGGTTTTCTGGAACATCCCGCTCGAGCACGCCGACGTGGGCGAGGAGGCCGACGCCGTCATCGACGAGGCCTTCAGCCGCGGCGGGGCGCCGGGGTTGCCGCGCGTCCTCTCGGGCGAGTGGCGCGAGCCGTTCGAGGGCTCGGGCTTCGGGGAGCTGCGCGAGGCCGAGCTCGAGCGCGAGCTCGTCACCGACCGCGAGGGCTGGATTGCGAACCTGCTGTCGGTCAGCTCGATCGCGGTCCAGCCGGACGAGCACCGGGCGGCGTTCGCGGCGCGTCTGCGCGAGCTCGTGCCGCCCGGCGAGCTCCGGCGGCGCGTCAGGACCGTCGCCTACTGGACGCGGCTTGGCACCTGAGACGATCGAGGCCCGGCGGGGCCGCCGCGTCGTCCGGCTGTCGAGCCCCGGCCGCGTGCTCTTCCCGAAGGACGGGGTCACGAAAGGCGACCTGTTCCAGTACTACCGCGAGGTCGCGCCGGCGATCGTGCCCCACCTGCGCGGCCGGCCGTTCACGATGAAGCGTTGGCGCGAAGGCGCCGTAGGCAAGGCGTTCTTCCAGAAGCAGGCGCCGAAGGGGATGCCCTCCTGGATCAAGACGCGCCGGTTTCGCACCTGGCCGCGGGAGGGCGGCTCGCGCCTGGTCGACTTCCCGCTCGTCGACGACGAGCTGGCGCTGCTCTGGATGGTGCAGATGCACTGCATCGACATGAACGCGTGGTACTCGCGCGTCGACCGGCCCGACCGGCCCGACTTCGTCCTGTTCGACCTCGACCCGCCTGAGGGCCGCAATGCGTTTGCGCTCGGGGTCCGCGTCGCGCACCTCGTCCGAGAAGCGCTCGAAGCGCTCGAGCTGGCCTCGTACGTGAAGACGAGCGGCGCGGACGGGATCCACGTCCTGGTGCCGATCGCCCGGCGCTACTCCTATGAGGAGACGTATGAGTTCGCAGAGCTGCTCTCGCGGCGGCTGGAGGGCGAGCATCAAGGCCTTGTCACGACCGAGTGGCTGAAGCGCAAGCGCCGGGGCGTTCTCGTCGACCACCGCCAGAACGGCTGGGGGAAGACGATCGCCTCCGTCTACTCGGTCCGGCCTCGTCCCGGTGCGCCGGTCTCGACGCCGTTGCGCTGGGATGAGCTATCGGAGCGGGTGAAGCCGCGGGACTTCGGGATGCGCGAGGCGCTCGAGCGGCTTGACCGGTCCGGCGACCTGTTCGAGCCGGTGCTGCGCGGCGGGCAGGCGCTTGGGCCGGGCCTGCGC
The DNA here is from genome assembly GCA_036506915.1 of Gaiellaceae bacterium. Taxonomy (GTDB): domain Bacteria; phylum Actinomycetota; class Thermoleophilia; order Gaiellales; family Gaiellaceae; genus AC-32. The sequence goes on from DASXQY010000078.1 coordinate 7,385, forward strand.
TCGCTGCGCGGGTGACGCGCGGGGTCGTGATCGGGTCGGGCCCGAACGGCCTGGCCGGGGCGATCGCGCTCGCTCAGGCGGGGCTGGAGGTCGAGGTGCACGAGGCGGAGCCGGTGGTCGGCGGCGGCCTGCGCTCGGCCGAGCTGACGCTCCCCGGGTTCGTCCACGACGTCTGCTCCTCGATCCACCCGCTGGGTGTCGGTTCCCCGTTCTTCCGGGAGCTCGACCTCGACGTGGACTGGGTGCACCCGGACGCCCCGGCGGCCCATCCGTTCGACGACGGCACCGCGCTCCTGCTCGAGCGCGACCTCGACGCCACCGCCGCCGGGCTCAGTCCCGACGGGCGCGCGTACCGCGGGCTAGTCGAATCGCTCGTCCGCTCCTGGCAGGAGATCGAGGACGTGCTGCTCGGCCCGCACCCGGTCTCTCCTTGGCGCCTGCTCCGGCTCCGGCGCGGCCTCGGAGCCCGGGGTCTGGTCGAGGCGCTGCGCGCGTCGCTCGCCGCTGCCCGCCCAGTCGTGGAACGCATCTTCGCGGATGAACGGACGCGTGGGTGGTTCGCTGGCCACGCGGCGCACTCGATGCTGCCGCTCGAGCGGCGGCCGAGCGCCGGCGTCGGGCTGGCGCTGGTCACGCTCGGGCACGCGGTCGGATGGCCGTTCCCGCGCGGCGGCTCGCAGCGCCTGGCGGACGCGCTCGCTGCGCGGCTGCGCGAGCTCGGCGGCGAGATCCGCACCTCGAGCTCTGTCGACGAGCTCCCGCGGGCGGAGATCGTGCTCGCCGACGTCGTCCCGCGGGAGCTCGTCCGGCTCGCGCGGGGCCGCCTGCCGGAGCGGTACGAGCGGCGGCTCCTCGCCTACCGGCACGGGCCCGGCGCCTTCAAGCTCGACTGGGCGCTCGACGGGCCGATCCCGTGGCGCGCCGCCGAGTGCGCCCGCGCCGGCACCGTCCACCTCGGGGCGACCCTGGAGGAGATCTCGGCCTCGGAGTGGGGCGCCTGGAGCGGTCGGCCCGGCGGCCGTCCCTTCGTGCTGCTCGCGCAGACGAGCCTCTTCGACGAGACGCGGGCTCCGGAAGGCAAGCACACGGCCTGGGCCTACTGCCACGTTCCGAACGGCTCAACGGTCGAGATGACCGAGCGGATCGAGGCGCAGGTCGAGCGGTTCGCGCCCGGGTTCCGGGAGAGGATCCTCGCGCGGAGCGCCCTCGGGCCCGCTGCGCTGGAGGCGCACGACCGCAACCTCGTGGGCGGCGACCTGAACGGAGGCGCGATGGATCTCGGCCAGCTCCTCTTCCGGCCGGTGCGGAGCCTCGTCCCCTACCGCACGCCGCTGCGCGGCGTCTACCTCTGCTCCTCCTCGACCCCGCCGGGGGGCGGAGTTCACGGGATGTGCGGGTACTCGGCCGCGCGTGTCGCGCTCCGCGACCTTCGCTGACCAACAGCCGGCGTTAGCCGGCCACGCCGGCAAAGCCGGCCTGGCCTCCAGGCGGCATCGCAAGCGACGCCGCGGGCCGCGCGTGTCGCGCTCCGCGACCTAGGGATGTAGCGAGCTGGTGTCCACGACCTCGAAACTCGAGCCCGTGACGCGGCCGAGTGTGTGGAGCTGGTCGTTCGACCAGCCCGGGCTCGGCGCGCCGCTGATGTACCAGCTCGAGCCGTTGTCGGCGACGATCATCCCGTAGCGCTTGAGCGCGACCAGCACGATTCGCGCCTGGCGCGGGAACGGCCGCACGTCGAAGCTCGCCTTCAGGCGCAGTCGCAGCCCCATCGGCGGCAGGTCGGGGTCGGTCAGGCTGCTGGCGTAGTGGCGGGCGGGGTAGACGTAGGCCCTGCGGGTACGCGCGACGGTGAAGCGGAGGGCATGGTCGATCATGCCGCGACGGGCCTCGTCGTACCGCGCGAGGCCGGGGAAGATCGGGAGGCCGGCTGCGTCTGCGGACGTCCAGCCCGCCGGCCGGAGGCGGTTCGAGCGGAGGCTCCAGGTCGCGCCCGCCCAGGCGCGCCAGCGGCTCCCGCGGCGCTCGAGCCCGCCGAGCTCGTAGAGGCGGCAGGCGTCCTTGTCGAGCAGAACCGCGTGGTGGTCGCTTCCGCCCTCGATGTGGACGCGCTTCGGGATCGGGTAGCGGACGTGGTCGCTCTCGTCGGCGTACTCGAACGAGACGCGCGTGCGCGGCGTGCTGCGGCGGACGACGTCGAACGGGATGCCGATCGGCGACCCCTGCCAGAGCCCGGAGCCGAAGTCCGCGTGCAGGCCGGTGGAAGGGCCGATCGACGAGATGACGGCGGCCGAGCTCCTCGCCACCGGGAGCCGGTCGACTCGCTGGTTCCACGGGTTCGAGGCCGGAAAGACCGGACAGCGCGGGGCGGAGGGCAGCCTGAGAGCGTGTGCGGAGGCTCCAGCGCAGCCGAGCGCGGTGGAGACGGCCAGAACCGCGGCAGGACGGATCCTCACGCGATGGTTATCGGCCCCGACGTGTCGGCTTTGGACCCCTAGCCGGGGGCGCGGGCGCGGAGCGACGCCTTGTACGCGCGCTTCTTGGCCTGGTAGTCCTCCAGCGCCTCGGCCGAGTCGACGTCGCCGAGGGTCGGGTGGCCCGGCACGAGCTCCTGTGCGGCCTCGACGCCGAACCGCTTCGCCAGCACGGCGCCGAGCGCCGTTACCTTCATCTTCCCGAAGCCGGGCAGCGCCGCCAGCCGCCGCCGGAGCTCCGCACCGTCCCCGGCCTCGCTCCACACCCGCTCGGTGTTCCCACCGTACTCGTCGGCCACCACCGCGGCGAGATCCTGGATGCGCTCGGCCATCGTCCCCGGGAAGCGGTGGATGGCCGGCGTCTGGCGAAAGATCTCCGCGAGGTGGCCAGGATCCGTCCGGGCGATCTTTCCCGGCTCGAGCGTCCCGAGCCGCTGCTTCAGCTTCAGCGGGCCCGTGAAGGCCGTCTGTACCGGCACCTGCTGGTCGAGGGCGAACCCGACCAGGAGCGCGAACGGGTCGCGTGCCAGCAGCTCGTCGGCCTCGTCCACGCCCGTGAAGTGGATCCGGTCGGGGCGCGTCGTCGCCACGAACGCGATCCTACAGCCACTCCGCCGCCCGCTCGGCGACGGCGACGGTCGTCAGGTGCGTGTTCGCGCTCGGGATGGTCGGGATTGCCGACGCGTCGACGACGTAGAGATTCTCGAACCCGAGCACCCGGCACTGTTCGTCCACGACGCGGCCGATCGCGCACGTCGCCACCGGATGGAAGAACCCGCGCGCGCTCTCCCGCACGTGGCTCTCCGCGTCGACGTCCTCGCCCGGCCGCAGCTCGCGGCCGGCGTACAGCCGCACCGCGTCGCTTGCAACGATCTTGCGCAGGAGCTCGAAGCCCTCGCTCAGCACGTCAACGTCGCGCTCGTCCCGGAGGAAGCCGTGGTCGACCGCGAGCGGCGTCTCCGGATCCCGGGCGTGGAGCCGCACCGATCCGCGTGAGCGCGGCTTCATCGCGAACGCCGCGGCGCTGGCCTCCAGCGTCTCGTCGAGCGCGGGGAACAGAAGCAGGTCGTTCACGCCCGGCGGGCACGAGCGGCTACGGGCCGGGTTGGTTACCTGGCCCATGTAGAGCCCGTGCTCCGCCTGGTGGGCGGCCAACCCCCGCAGCAGCCGGCCGGTCGGCTCCCAGGCCGCGCCGGTGCCGACGTGGTCGGACAGCCCCTCGCCGACCGGCAGCTCGGCCACGAGCTCGATTCCGTGGCGCCCGAGCTCGTCTGCCGGACCGATCCCGCTCCGCAGCAGGATCCCCGGCGAGCCGTAGGAGCCGGCCGAGACGACCACGAGATCCGCGCCGAGCTCGTGCCCCCCGGCCAGCGCGCCCACCGCCCGGCCGTCCTCTGTCAAAACGCGGTCGGCGAGCTTGTTCGCCAGGATCGTCAGGTTCGGCCGGCCGCGCGCCGGGTCGACGTACGCGAACCCCGTGTGCCAGCGGACGTCGCCGACCACGTTGATCTCGTGGACGATCGCCTCCTCACCACCGGCGGCGCGAAAGGCCCGGTGCCAGGGCGAGAGCTCCGCCTCCGGGATCCGCCGCGCGCGCAGCGCCCCTCGTGCCCGAGCCAGGTATGGCTTGAGCTTGTCGTACGACCAGCCCGGCCCCCAGTCGTAGTCCGAGGCCGCCCCCTCCAGCAGCACGCAGGCGTTGTGCGCCGAGCAGCCGCCCAGGATTCTCGCGCGGAGCTGGGAGCGGTCGTTCTCGTCGTCGCGCTCCCAGTAGTGCGAGTCGAGCGCGAGCCAGCGGGCGTCGAGGATGTCCTCCGGCCAGCGGCCCTCGTCGTAGTGGCCGTAGTCGGGACCGGCTTCGACGAGGCAAACCGAACGATCGGGGTCCTCGCTCAGTCGGCCGGCGAGCGCGCACCCGGCCGCCCCGCCGCCGAGCACCAGGACGTCGAACGACGGCGTGCGTGCCACTGGACAACTCAATCACGCCACTTCTCCGGAGCCAAACGCCGCCGTACACTCGGGACATGGCGGCTTGTCCCAGGTGTGGGCATGACAACCCGGAACACGCCCGGTTCTGCTCCGCGTGCGCCGCTCCGCTGCCCCCGGAGGCGCCCGCGTCCCGCGAGCTGCGCAAGACGGTGACCGTCGTCTTCTCCGACGTCGCCAACTCGACCAGGCTCGGCGAGAGCCTCGACCCCGAGTCCCACCGGCGCGTGATGAGCCGCTACTTCGAAGCGATGCGGACGGTGCTCGAGCGCCACGGCGGCACGGTCGAGAAGTTCATCGGCGACGCGGTCATGGCCGTCTTCGGGATCCCGGTCCTGCACGAGGACGACGCCCTGCGAGCGGTCCGGGCGGCCTCGGAGATGCGGACGGCGCTCGCGGAGGTGAACGGATCGCTTCGCGGGGAGTGGGACCTCGAGATCTCGGTCCGGACCGGCGTCAACACCGGCGAGGTCGTGGCGGGTCAGCCGGGCGCGCCGACGCTGGTGACCGGCGACGCCGTTGTCGTGGCGAAACGGCTCGAGGAAACGGCGGCGGCGAACGAGATCCAGCTCGGTGAGAGCACGTACCGGCTCGTCCGCGAGGCAGTGGTTGCCGAGCCGGTCGAGACCGTCGCAGCCAAGGGGAAGGGCGCGATCACCGCGTGGCGCCTGCTGGAGGTGAGGGACGCCGACGGGAACCACGTGCGGCTCGACTCGCCGCTGGTGGGGCGCAGCATCGACCTGGCCGCCCTCCAAGAGACGTTAGAGCTGGTCGAGCGGGGAGGCTCGTGCCGCCTCTTCACCGTGCTCGGCCCGGCCGGGATCGGAAAGACGCGTCTCACGCACGAATTCGTCGGTTGGCTCGGGGAGCGCGCGACGGTGCTTCGGGGCCGCTGCCTGCCGTACGGAGACGGCATCACCTTCTGGCCGCTCGTCGAGGTCGTCGGGCAGGCCGCAGGTGTCACCGAGTGGGACACACCGGAGGCTGCGCGGCAAAAGATCGCCGCACTCCTGCCGAGGACCGAGGACTCGGCGCTCGTCTGCGAGCGGGTGGCGGCGGCCGTGGGCCACGGCGAGGCGGCCGCCGCCCGGCCCGACGAAACGTTCTGGGCGGTTCGGCGCTTCATCGAGGAGCTCGCCCACGACCGGCCGCTTCTCCTTGTCTTCGATGATCTCCAGTGGGCGGAGAGCACCTTCCTCGATCTGCTCGAGTACATCTCGGGCTGGACGACGAGGGCGCCGGTGATGCTCTGCTGCCTCGCGCGCGCTGACCTGCTCGAGCTTCGGCCGTCGTGGGGGCTCCCCAAGCCGAACGCCTCGGCGATCCTGCTCGAGCCCCTCAACGAGGACGAGACGGACGAGCTGATCGGCAATCTGCTGGGCCGGCTGCCACTTCCGAGCTCGGCGCAGGCACGGATCATCGCGGCGGCCGAGGGCAATCCGCTCTTCGCCGAGGAGCTGCTGCGGATGCTCCGGGACGAGGGCGCGCTGTGCCGGGACAACGGAGGGTGGAAGGTCACGGCCGACCTCGAGGAGCTCGCCGTGCCGCCCTCGATCCACGCTCTCCTGTCGGCACGCCTCGATCGGCTCGAGCCCGAGGAGCGGGCGGTCATCCAGCGAGCATCCGTCGTCGGGCAGGTGTTCTGGTGGAGCGCGGTCGCCGACCTCTCGCCCGATTCGGTGCGCGCCGACGTCGGCGCCTCCTTGCAGTCACTCGTTCGCAAGGAGTTGATCCGCCAGGAGCCGTCCGCCTTCGAAGCCGAGGACGCGTTTCGCTTCGGGCACATGCTGATCCGCGACGCGGCGTACGCGGCGCTGCCGAAGGAGGCGCGCGCGGACCTCCACGAGCGGATGGCGGGCTGGATCGAGCGGAGGACGAGCGACCGCAGCGCCGAGTACGAGGAGATCCTCGGGTACCACCTCGAGCAGGCGGTGCGCTACCGGGCCGAGCTCGGCCGCCGTGACGAGCCGACCGACGGGCTCGCCCTCCAAGCAGGGCGGCGGCTCGCGTCGGCGGGGCGGCGTGCAGCTGCGCTTGGCGATTCCCCTGCGGCGGCGACGCTCTTCGGACGTGCGGCGATCCTGTTGCCGGAGAGCGAACGCGAGCGCCCGGACGTCCTCGTCGATCTCGCCGAGGCGCTGCACGCGGTGGGTCGGCTCCATGAGGCGCGCGATGTTCTCGAGCAGGTGCTCGACCGTGACGGGGACGCCGACGCCGGCGTGAGCGCCCGCGCGCGCCTCGAGCTCGCGTTCCTGCGACCCAAGATCGACACCGAGTCGGAGGCGGTCGACGACTTCCAGCGCGCCGGCGAGCTGACCGCGGCGGTCTTCGAGGAGCTCGGGGACGACAGGCGCTTGACCAGGGCGCTCGTGCGGCTCGCCGACGCGCATTGGATGCACTGCCGGGCCGCGCAGATGGAGCCGCTGCTCGAGCGGGCGCGAGCGCTGGCCGTCCGTGCCGGCGATACCCGCGAGCTCGCGCAGATCCGCTACGGCCTCGCCCGCGCGGCCGCCCTCGGGCCGCTTCCGGCGGCTCAGGCCGTCGAGCGCTGTCGCCGGATCCTCCGCGAGTCGGCCGGGGACCGCTTCACGGAAGGCGTGACCGCGAACGCGCTCGCCTATCTCGAGGCGATGCGCGGCAACATCGGGGAGGCACGGGAGCTCTCCGCCCGGGGCCGCGCGATTCTCGAGGATCTCGGCCTCGTCATCCTCGCCGCGGCGCTGGATGCCTGGCGGGGGCAGGTCGAGCTGCTGGCCGGGGACCCGGCGGGTGCGGAGGAGGTCTGGCGCGGCGCGTACGAGCGGCTCGAGGGGATCGGAGAGCGCGGCAACCTCTCGACGATCGCCGCCTTTCTCGCCGAGGCGCTCCTCGCGCAGGGGGCCGACGACGAGGCGGAGCAGCGCACGGAGGAGAGCGAGCGCACGGCGTCTCGCGACGACGTCATCTCGCAGGTCGCGTGGCGCGTGACGCGAGCGAAGCTGCTGGCCCGGCGGGGAGAGGTCGAGACGGCGGAGCGGCTGGCTCGAGACGCGGTGGCCCGGGCGGACGAGACCGATTGGCCAAGCCTTCGCGGCGCCGCACGCACGAGCCTCGCCGAGGCGTTGCGCGCCGCCGACCGGACGGACGAGGCGGCGGTGGTCGCGCGCGAGGCGCTGACGATCTACGAGGAGAAGGGCAACGTGATCTCGGCGGCACAGGTCCGCGCGTTGCTCGAGCGGAAGATCAGCGCCGGCGCTGCTCGAGACGATCGAGCATCGTAGGGTCGACCTCGCGCGCGGTCGCGGGCGGCACCACCAGCGTCATGCCGATCGTCAGCTCGACCTCGGCCAACCGCTCCAGCGGCGCGCGCTTGACCACGGGGCGGGCGAGGGGATACGGAGAGGCCTGGTAGGCGATCACCTCGTGGGCGGGCGGGTAAAACCCGGTCAGGTACTCGACCAGCACGGGCAGGTTCGACCAGTCCGGCCGGTCGTGGTGGGCCGTCTGCCCGATCACGCCAATCTGCAGAAGGACGAGGAGAGCCGCCGCGTCGGGCTCAATGCGCCGCACGACGAGCTCTGTCGCGTGGTGGATCTGGCAGCCGGTCAGCGCCGGGTCGAGACCGAGGTCGGCGAAAAGGCAGTCGAGCGACGACACACCCGGGAACATCCTGGCGGGGAAGCCCTCGGCCCGCGCGCGCTCGACCGCCACCCTGGCCGGATAGACGTAGATGCCGGGGTGGCCGTAGAACGCGGCGCAGACGTCGCGACCCCGCCGCATCGGGGACAGGATCTCGTCGGCCATCCCCTCGTAGGTCTCGAGCCGCTCCTTGCCGTCTCCGTAGTGCGTATGCAGCGAGCGGGCGCGAGGGTTGAGCCACTGGAGCAGGCGCACCGCGATCGGGTCGGCCACGAGGTAAAACGCGTCGTCCGCCGCCTCGAAGGAAGCTCGTGCCTGGGGCGTGAGCTGCCCGCCGACGTCGATCCCGGTCCCGACGATCGTGAGCGACCCGGGCGTCGCTCTCGCCGCGCTCACCCGCTGACGATGATCGGCCAGTTCCCGCAGACGATGATCGCCGTGCCCGCACCGAGCTGTTCCACCACGGTGGCAATCTCGTCGGGATCGCCGCCCAACATGAGGGCTTGGTCGTCTGCGGAAACGCCCTGATCCCTCATGGTCTTCCTGGGGTTCTTGAGGTGCTTCTTTAAGTTGTCCGGACTCTTTCCCAGCCAGACCAGGTACTCGCCGAGCGACATGTTCCCCTCCTGTTGCATGTGTGACCGTGCCGATCATCACTCCCGGGCGGGATCGGCGCAACCCGGGAATTGCGATCAGGGCGTTCGTAACCGAGCCCCGGGGTAGGGGCGGGCCGATGGTAACGTCGGCGCGATGGGCGACCCGCTCGCGCCGTTCAGTCCCGAGACCCGCGCCTGGTTCGAGCAGGCCTTCGCCGGGCCGACTCCCGCGCAGGCCCTCGGGTGGCCGGCGATCGCGCGCGGCGGGCACACGCTGATCCAGGCGCCGACCGGCTCGGGCAAGACGCTCGCCGCCTTTCTCTACGGGATCGACAGGCTCAACCCGGAGCCGGGCGAGGGGCTGCGGCTGCTGTACGTCTCGCCGCTGAAGGCGCTGAACTACGACATCGAGCGCAACCTGCGCGGGCCGCTCGCCGGCCTCCGCTCGGAGCTTCGCGTCGGCGTCCGCACCGGCGACACCTCCCAGAAGGAGCGCGCCGCGATGCTGCGCGAGCCGCCGGACATCCTGATCACCACTCCCGAGTCGCTCTTCCTCCTTCTTACTTCACGCGCGCGCGAGACGCTGCGGTCGGTGCGCACCCTCGTGGTCGATGAGGTCCACGCCGTTGCAGGCACGAAGCGTGGGGCCCATCTCGCGCTGTCAGTCGAGCGCCTGCAACGGCTAGTCGACGAACCGATCCAGCGGATCGGGCTTTCCGCCACCCAGAGGCCGCTCGAGGAGATCGGGCGCTTCGTCTCGGGGGGTCAGGAGATCGAGCTCGTCGACGCCGGTCGGGCGAAGGAGCTCGATCTGCGCGTGGTCGTCCCGCTGGAGGACATGCGGGAGCCCGAGGAGCAGCAGTCGATCTGGCCCTCGATCTACCCGGAGGTGCTCGAGCTGGTCCGGGCGCACCGCTCGACGATCGTCTTCGTCAACAACCGCCGACTCGCGGAGCGGCTCGCGCTCCGCCTCAACGATCTGGCCGAGGAAGAGATCGCGCGGGCCCACCACGGGTCGCTTGCGCGCGAGCAGCGGGTCGAGGTCGAGGAGCTGCTCAAGCGCGGCGAGATCCCGTGCCTGGTCGCGACCTCGTCGCTCGAGCTCGGGATCGACATGGGGGCGGTGGACCTCGTCGTCCAGATCGAGTCGCCCAAGTCGGTCGCGCGCGGGCTCCAGCGGGTCGGCCGCGCCGGGCACGAGCTCGGCGCCGTCTCGAAGGGGCGGATCTTCCCGAAGTTCCGTGCCGACCTGCTCGAGTCCGCGGTCGTCGCCCGGCGGATGCTCGACGGCGCGATCGAGGAGACGAAGATCCCGCGGAACCCGCTGGACGTGCTCGCGCAGCAGATCGTGGCTATCTGCGCCGACGAGGAGATCGCCGTCGACGAGCTGCACCGGCTCGTGCGCGGCGCGTACCCGTTCGCCGACCTCTCGCGGGTCCAGCTCGAGAACGTGCTCGACATGCTCGACGGGCGGTACCCGTCGGACGAGTTCGCCGAGCTGCGCGCGCGGGTCGTCTGGGACCGCACCGCCGGCGTCGTGCGCGGCCGGCAGGGGGCGCGCCGGCTGGCGGTCACCAATGCGGGCACGATCCCGGACCGCGGTCTCTTCGGCGTTCATCTCGTGGACGGCGGCGGACGCGTCGGGGAGCTCGACGAGGAGATGGTCTACGAGGCGCGCGCGGGACAGACCTTCCTCCTGGGCGCATCGACGTGGCGAATCGAGGAGATAACGCGCGACCGCGTGCTCGTCTCGCCCGCGCCCGGGGTGCCCGGGGCCGTGCCGTTCTGGAAGGGCGAGGGGGTCGGCCGGCCGTACGAGCTCGGGGAAGCGATCGGCGCAGCGTCGCGGCAGCTCGTCGCGCTTTCCGATCCGAAAGCGCTAGAGCGGCTCCGTTCCGAGCACACGCTTGACGAGCGCGCCGCAACGAACCTCCTAGGCTTCCTGCGCGAGCAGGAAGCCGCCACCGGCGCCGTGCCCTCCGACCGCACCGTGGTGGTCGAGCGCTTCCGGGACGAGATCGGCGACTGGCGGCTCTGCATCCTGACCCCGTTCGGCGGCAGGGTGCACGCGCCGTGGGCCCTGGCGCTGGGGGCCCGGCTGCGCGAGTCGCTCGGGCTTGAGACGCAGGCGATCTGGTCGGACGACGGAATCGCGATCCACCTGCCGGACGCCGACGCGACGCCGCCGACCGACGACGTCCTGCTCGATCCCGGCGAGGTCGAAGACCTCGTCACCCGGGAGCTCGGCGAGACGGCGCTGTTCGGCGCCCGTTTTCGCGAGAACGCAGGTCGAGCGCTGCTGATCCCGCGCCGCCGTCCGGGCGAGCGCACGCCCCTGTGGCAGCAGCGCCTGAAGGCCCAGTCGCTCCTCCAGGTGGCGCGGCGTTACCCCGCCTTCCCGGTCGTGCTCGAGACCTACCGAGAGTGCCTCCAGGACGTCTTCGACCTGCCCGCTCTGAAGCGGCTCCTGCAGGGGCTGCGCACGCGCCAGATCGACCTCGTCGACGTGGAGACCGCCTCGGCCTCGCCTTATGCGGGTTCGCTGCTCTTCGACTACGTCGCCAACTACATGTACGAGGACGACACGCCGGCGGCCGAGCGGCGGGCGCAGGCCCTCTCGCTCGACCGCGACCTGCTGCGGGAGCTCCTCGGCCAGGAGGAGCTTCGCGACCTGATCGACCCGGGGGCGCTGGCCGAGGTCGAAGAGCAGCTCCGGGGGCGGCCGCGGACGCCGGACGAGCTCCACGATCTCCTGCGGAGGCGCGGCGACCTGCGCGCGGACGAGTACGACGGCGAGCTCGCGGCGCCGCTGCTGGACGAGCGCCGTGCGGTGCCGGTGCGCGTCGCCGGGGAGGAGCGGCTGATCGCGGCGGAGGACGCGGGTCGCTACCGCGACGCGCTCGGGGCGATGCCCCCCGGCGGCCTGCCGGAGGCCTTTCTCGAGGCCGACGAGGAGCCGCTCCACTCGCTGGTGCGGCGCTTCGCCCGCTCGCGCGGCCCCTTCACCACGGCGGAGGCGAGCGAGCGCTTCGGCCGGGAGGTCGAGTCGGTCCTGCGTGAGCTCGAGCGGCGCGACCAGCTCGTTCGCGGCGAGCTCCGGCCGGGCGGAACCGAGCGCGAGTGGTGCGACCCGGAGGTGCTGCGCCGCCTCCGCCGTGCGTCGCTCGCCGCGCTGCGTCGCGAGGTCGAGCCGGTCGAGCAGGCGGCGTTCGGCCGCTTCCTGCCGAGCTGGCAGGGGGTGGAGCGTCGAGCTTCGCTTCGCGAAGCGCTAGTACCTCTGCAGAGTTTGGCGCTTCCCGTCGCTCTTTGGGAGGCGGATGTCCTTCCGCGGCGTGTGCCCGGGTACCGGCCCGAGCAGCTTGACGCGCTTTGTGCCTCCGGGGAGATCGTCTGGGTCGGCGCGGGGCTCGACCGGGTCGCGATCTTCTTCCGCGAGGACGCGCCGGCGCTGGGCGCGCCGGCCGCGGCCGAGCGGCCCGAGCGCGAGGTGCACGAACGCCTGCGTGCGGCGCTGGGGAGAAGCGCGCTCTTCTGGTACGACCTGCTCGCCGACACGGGGCTCGAGGCCGAGGAGGCTTTGCCCGCGCTGTGGGATCTCGTCTGGGCGGGCGAGGTGACCAACGACGCGTGGACGCCTCTGCGCGCCGGCCGGCGCTACCAGGCGCAGGCGACGCGCCGGCCGAGGCCGGGTCGCGGCCGCTTCTCGCGCCGCCGCGCCGGCGAGATCACCGCGACGCAGGGCCGCTGGTCGCTGACGCATCGTCTCTTTCGGACCGGTCCGGGGACTGTCCCCGGACGTGGCCCGGACAGACGCGCCCTGGCAGAGTTGTTGCTGGAACGGCACGGAATCGTCACACGTGACGGCGTCCGCGCCGAGGGGATCCCCGGCGGCTACGGGGCGGTGTACGGCGAGCTGCGTTCGCTCGAGACGCTCGGCCTCTGCCGTCGCGGCTATTTCGTGGAAGGGCTCGGCGGGGCGCAGTTCGCGCTGGGCGGGGCGGTCGAGCGGCTGCGCGAGCTCCGGCCCAAGGACGGCGAGGAGGGGGAGCCACTCGTGCTCGCGGCGGCCGACCCGGCGCAGCCCTACGGCGCCGCGTTGCCGTGGCCGAAGCGGGCGGGGGCGAGGGCCGCGCGGGTCGCCGGCGCTCACGTCGTCCTGCTCGGGGGCGAGCCGGCGCTGTTCGTCGAGCGCGGCGGCCGCTCGCTGGTGCCGCTGCGGGAGCCCGAGGAGAAGTGGCTCCGCGAGGCGCTGGCCGCTCTCGTCGACCACGTCAGGCGCGGCGGCGCGAAGAGGCTGGCGGTCGAGCGCTTCGACGGCGAGCCGGTGGGCGACACCGAGATCATGCCGCTGCTGCTCGAGGCCGGCTTCGTCGCCGGGCCGCGGCGCGCCGTCCTGCGCCCCTAGGCCCGCGCACGCGCCGCGCGGGCGGCCCGGCGCGCGAGCCGCAGCGGCTCCGGCGTTCGTCGCTGTCCGGTGCCGGCGAGGACGAGCTCGATCGCGGTATCGACGTCGGTGCACCAGCCCGGATGGACGGCCAGCGGCCGCGTTCCCGCCCGGGTGCGCAGCCAGGCGCCGACCGTCTCGCCGTCGAGCGTGACGGGCGAGCGGTCGCCGCGCTCGTCGGCCGGCCACTCGCCGTAGGCCAAGAGGAGCCGGTGGGTGACCCCGATCGTCGGCAACCCGAGCCGGGCGCCGAGGTGGAGCGCGAGCCCCGCCCGGCGGGGATGGTCCCGGCCGGTCGCGTTCACGATCAGCACCTCCGGCTGCTCGGGCAGAGAGCGGACCGCCCCTTCGAACAGCGCTCCCTCGCGCAAGGCGAGCAGGCCGCTTTCGTATGGTGCCCCAGCCGGGCCGGCAACGACAGCGGTCCGCTCGTCGGCGAGCGCCGCGCCCGCCCAGCCCGGGTCGCCGGCCGCGCCCGCGCCCGTCTTGCCGCGGGCGAAGCAGACGAAGCAGCCGCCGACGAGGGGGTTGCCCGAGGATCGCCAGAGCGGAGGGGACGCCCGCGCGAGCTCGAGTTGGGCCGCGCGCAGCTCCTCCCCCGAGGCGGGCCAGCCGGCCACGGCGGGGAGGGTAGCTACGCTGGCGCTCCGATGCCCGAGGGCGACTCGCTCCACCGCGCGGCGCGCCGGCTCCAGGTCCTCGTCGGCGAGCGCGTAGCGGTCGAGACGCCGCACCCGCGGGCCGCGGCGGAGAGACTGGCCGAGCGGCTCGACGGGCGCCGGCTGCTCGACGTCGAGGCGGTCGGCAAGAACCTCTTACTCAGCTTCGAAGGCGGGATGGTGCTCCGCAGCCACCTGCGCATGCGCGGGCGCTGGGAGGTCCGCCCGCGCGATTCGAGGCCGAAGGCGGGCAAGCCGTGGCTCGTGCTGCGAGCCGCGAACCACGAGGCCCTGCTCTGGAACGGCCCCGTGCTCGAGCTCACGGCCCGAGCGACGCGACGGCTCGGGCCGGACATCCTCGCCGAGCCGCCCGACCTCGACCGAATGGTCGAGAACCTCCGGCACGAGCACCCGTCACGCGAGGTCGGCGACGCTCTCCTCGACCAGCGGCTCGTGGCCGGGATCGGGAACCTCTGGAAGACGGAGTCCCTCTGGCGCGCCCGGATCTCGCCGTGGCGCCGCGTGGGCGACCTGAAGGACGAGGAGCTCCGCCTGCCGCTCGCCGAGGCGGCGAGGCTGATGCGCGGATCGCTGGAGAGCGGCCGGGAGGAGCGCACGATCTACCGCCGCGCAGGACGGCCCTGCCCGCGCTGCGGCACGCCAATCCGCTCCCGCGGGCAGGGCGACGCCAACCGCACCGTCTACTGGTGTCCCAGTTGCCAGAGAGGAGAGGGCACGCCGGCCGCGTAAGCGCTTCTGTGGCCGTGCGCGCCCCGCACCTCTACCGCTCGCTTCGCTGCTTCTGCCTCGCGGGCTTCTCGCTGCTCGCGAACGACGTGGAACAGGGTGCCGAGGTTCCGTTCGCCTTCGAGGAGCACGCCGCCCGCGGGCGCGCCTCGTTATACGAGTACCGCCCGCTCGTCCGCTCGTTCGTGGACGCTCGGGCGAAGCGCCTGGCCGGACTCGCCGACACCCGAATCGCGCTCGAGGAGCTGATGCGGGAGCCGGCCGCCGCGATCTACGCGGCCGCCCACGGCGGCAAGGGCGATGCATCGTTGCTCCGGACGATCGTGCTGCCTCTTCTCTCCGACGTCGCCGAGGCCTGTGGCGGCTTCGACTGGAGCGACGAGTGCTTCGATCGCGTCTACGCCGAGCTCGAGCGCTCGCTGCTCGGCGAGCGCCGCACCTACGGAGCGGTCGCGCCGCTCGTCGGTTTGTCGCTCGGCTGCACGCTCGAGCTCGCGGATGGGCTGAGCGTTCGCGCGGCGGCGGCCGGTGAGATCGCGGCGCACTGGCCCGAGGCGTCCGGGCTGCTGCCGCCCGGATTCGGACGCGAGCCCGACCGCCTCTGCGTGATCGAGCTCGAGCGAGCCTTGAAGCCGAACGTTTCCACGCCTCCGGATGCGCCCGGTGAGCTCGCGGACGCCGTCAGCGCGCTCCGTCTCGCCACCGCGGCTCCGGTCGCCGCCGGGCCGGTCCTCTTCGAGCGGCTCGACTGGCGCCCGCTCGGCATCCGGCCGGTCCTGCCGATCGCCGCCACGGAGCCCCCGGGCGAGCCGACGCGCCTCGACACCTTCCGCGCGCGCCTGGCGAGCGACCTGCTGGCCCGTCTCGGCCCGGCCGAGGAGGACCCCGAGCTCGCCGAGGCGCTCGACCGCTGGGAGCTCTCGCTGTTCGCGGAGGAGCCGTTTCGGTCGGAGCAGCTGCGCGAGGCGCTGGCGGCGCTGCTCGGCGGTCCCGACGGGCTCTGGGCCGCGTCCGTCCGGGCGGCCGTCCTGCTTGGCGAG
This sequence comes from Gaiellaceae bacterium, assembly GCA_036506915.1. GTDB lineage: Bacteria > Actinomycetota > Thermoleophilia > Gaiellales > Gaiellaceae > AC-32. The sequence goes on from DASXQY010000078.1 coordinate 22,946, forward strand.
ACGGGCCCCGACCGGGCCCGGAAGCTCGAGCGCCTGCGCGGGCTGGCGCGAGGAGAGCCCGCCGGCCCCTCCGCCGCGGACGCGATCCGCAAGGCGCTCGTCGAGGCGCTCGTCCACGGCGACCGCGTCGCGCTCGTCGCCTCGCTCGACGACGCCCTGATCGGCGTACGGCCCCGGCCCGCCGGTTACTTCGCCGCGCTGGCTTCCTAAGCTCGCGAGGCCGACCCGAGGAGGCCTACAGGCCCGTCTCGGCCGTCCCTTGCGGGACCACGGTCGTCCCGGGGCACGGGCTCGCCTGCGAGACGCGCGCGACGAGCGCACCTGTGTCCCCGAAGCGCTCGACGGCGTCGTGCACGCGCAACGGGAGACAGGCCTCGTCGCGCCCCGGGAGCCGAATCTTGATCAGGTCGACCAGGTCGTCCGTCGACACCGACTTCTCGGTGGCCAGCCCGGGATCGACGTCCCGGTGCATCCAGGTCGTGAAACAGTCGCTGTCGTCGCAGCCGCGCACCGTCACTCGCTCCGGCGTGTCGTTCAGGAGCCGGAGGGTGACCTGCGAGGCCTCGTTCGTCTCGGTGAAGAAGGGGACCGTGAAGACGGCGCCCAGCGCGGCGGTCGCAATGCCCGCGCCGGCGGCGATCGCGATCTTGACCCCCCGAGTGAACGCGATTCGGGTGTGCTCCGTCGGGGCCGCGAGGTCGGGATACGGGTCCTCCCACGGCTTGGCCGCGCCCTGTGCTTGCCGTCGGCTCTCCTGGCGGAGGTTTTGCTTGACCGCGTAGACGAGGTTGGCGCGGCCGATCCGGTCGCGCTCGTCGTCCGACTCCAGGACGTCCGCCAGGACGAGCACGTGCTCGAGGCCGGCGGCGTCATGCTGCTTGAGGTACCCGCGGCGCGCGCGGTCGAGATGCCTCAGAGCCTGGCGTTCGTCGCCGCGATCGACCGCGGCTCGCGCCTCACCGAGCTCGCGATCGGACTTCGGGGTCACGCCGGGGATGGACCGTAACGCTTTCGACACGTTCCCGGCACACACGCGTGCGATTTCGACCAGTAGCGTCGGGTGGGTGGAAGAGGCGAGAGCGGTGCTGCGGCGGCTGAGACGAATCGAGGCGCTCGAGCGCGAGCACGCGCCCGCTCGGTCCATCCTGGCCGAGGTGCACGCGTTGCTCGAGGAGGCGGAGGCGTGGCTCGCCGCCGAGCCGGGCGGGTCGGACCTGGCGGAGGCCGCGCTCGAGCGCTGCCGCGATGCGCTGGCGGCGCCGGTGGTGCGGTGAGCAGGGCGGCGACGGGCATGATGAAGCGTGTCGGCTCCTGGGCTCGATTCCCGCGGTGGCCTGCGTTCGGCCGCGACGATTGCCGCGACGGTCTGGTTCTTCGGCGCGTCGTTCGGGCTGGTGGCGCGCGCCGCCGGGATGGGCTCCTGGGCCCCGCTCGTGATGTCGGCGACGACGTTCGCGGGCTCGGCGCAGTTCGCGGTCACCTCGATCCTCGGCGCGAGCGCGAGCACGGCAGCCGCGATCGCCGCTGCGGTGCTCCTGAACGCGCGTTACGCGCCGATCTCGATCTCCGTCGCGTCGCTCTTCCACGGCCCCCGCCTCCGCCGCCTGGTGGAGTCACAATTGATCGTCGACGAGTCCTGGGCGCTCGCGAGCCGCGGCGACGGGCACTTCGACCGGCGGATCCTGCTCGGGGCCGGGCTCCTGCTCTACGCCGCGTGGGTGAGCGGAACGGCGGTGGGCGTGCTCGCCGGTGACGCGCTCGGAGACCCGAAGGACCTCGGCCTCGACGGCGCGTTCCCGGCGCTCTTCCTGGCGCTGCTGGTGCCGCAGCTGCGGTCATCCCGCGCTGCCGTGGCGTCCCTCGCCGGGGGCGGGATCGCGCTGGCGCTGATCCCGGTCACGCCGGCGGGCGTGCCGATCGTCGCCGCAGCGGCGGCCTGTCTGATCGGCCTCGGGAGGCCTAGGTGAGCGCTGTCTGGGTCGTCGTCCTCGTCGTGGGCGCGGCCACGGTCTCGCTCAAGGCAACCGGGCCCGTGCTGCTCGGCAACCGGCGGCTGCCCGGATCGGTGAGCGGAGCGGTTGCGCTCCTCGCCCCGGTGCTGCTGGCGGCGCTCGTCGTCACGCAAACCGTCGGCGGCGACAACGAGCTCGTGCTCGACGCAAGGCTCGCGGGGGTTGGGGCGGGCGCCGTCGCGATCGCGGTTCGGGCTCCGCTCGCGGTCGTCGTCGTGCTCGCAGCCGCGACCACGGCTCTCGCGCGTGTGCTGGCGTAGAGTCGCCGTCGCCGCTCGCGATCTCTTGCGCGGGCCGTGAACAGGAGTATCTTCAGATCGTGCGCGAGCTTACTGCGGAGCTGCGCGCGGTACGCGACCTCGCCCGAGCGGCCCAGGGGGCATTCGAGGTCGATGAGCTGCTGGACCGGATCTGTGCCAGCGTCTCCGAGGCATTCGCCTTCGACCGCGCTGTCATCTCGCGGTATCTCCCCGAGACCGACGAGATAGAGAGCGTCGCCGCCTACGGAGTGTCGCTCGAGACCGTGCGCGCGCTACCGACCGGGCTCGCGGACTGGCCGCTCCTGGGGCTGGCACAGCAGACCGGCGAGGCCGTCCTGGCCTCGGATGTCCAACGTGAACGCGCGATCCCGCTCGAGGTCGCGGACGAGTTCGGAACCGGCGCGCTGATCGCTCTCCCGCTGATGAGCCAGGGTCGCTGCCTGGGCTTCCTCACCGCCGACCGCGGCGGCGCACCGCTCGGGCTCGACGAGTCGGCCCGCGCAGGGCTGACGACGATCGGCGTGCTCGCGGCCTCCTTCCTCGAGCGGGCGCTCGTGCACGACGAGCAGCTCCGCGTCGACCGGTTGAAGAGCAACTTCATCGCGCTTGCCTCACACGAGCTGCGCGCGCCGGCTGCGGTCGTCTACGGGATCAGCTCCACCCTCCGCCTCCGTGCCGACGACCTCACGGACGAGCAGCTGGACGAGCTGCGCGAGGCCCTCTACGAGCAGAGCGAGCGCTTCTACCGGCTCGTCGGCCAGCTGCTCGACCTCTCGCGGCTGGAGGCGCGATCGATCCGGATCGAGCCGGAGCGCTTCCGCGTCCGCGGAATGGTGGAGGAGCTCGTGCTCGCCTATGCGGCGGAACGCTCGCCGGAGATCGAGGTCGACGTGCCCGCCGAGCTCGAGGCGCGCGCGGACCGGGAGGCCTTCGAGCGCATCGTTGGCAACCTGATCGTGAACGCGCTCCGCTACGGGGAGCCGCCGATCCGGGTCACGGCCGAGCAGCGCGACCGCCACTTCCGCGTCGCGATCGAAGACCGTGGGAGGGGCGTTCCACCCGAGTTCGCCCCACACCTGTTCGAGCGCTTTACCCGCGGCCACGGGCCCGGCGAGCGGTCGAGCGGCGCGGGCCTCGGGCTGTCGATCGCGCAGTCCTATGCGCAGGCCCACGGCGGCAAGCTGATCTACGAGCCCGCGAAGCCGAAGGGAGCGCGCTTCGAGCTCGTCCTACCGAATTCCTAATCTCTACGAGCGAAGCGACGTCCTAACCAGTCTGCGGAAAATGCAGAGCATTTCCCGCAGGGGTAGCTAGCATGAGAGCGAAGAAAGGGGCTCGATGGGGCTTGCACGGCTGCTTCCGCGATCGGGCATCCGGCCCGAGACGTCCAAAGGACCGCCAATGGGCCGGGTGATCTCGTTCGCCAACCAAAAGGGCGGCGTCGCGAAGACGACGACCACGTTGAACCTCGGCGTCGCGTTCGCCGAGCAGAATCTGCGCGTGCTCCTTGTCGACCTCGATCCGCAGAGCAATCTGACCATGAGCCAGGGGTTGAATCCCGACACGATCGAGCGCTCGATGTTCGACGTGCTCGTGCACCGGCTGCCGCTCGAAGAGGTGATCCATCGCGCCGAGGTCGACCTCGCCGTCTCGTCGATCGATCTCGCCGGGGCCGAGCTCGCCCTCTCGAGCATGATCGGCCGCGAGCGCGCGCTCGAGAAGGCGCTCGAGCCCGTGAAGGACAACTACGACTACGTCCTGGTCGACACGCCACCGTCGCTCGGGCTGCTCACGATCAACGCGCTCGTCGCCTCGAACGGGGTGATCGTCCCGGTGCAGTGCGAGTACCTCTCGCTCCGGGGGCTCGTCCAGCTCGAGAACACGCTCTCGATGATCCGCGAGAACCTGAATCCGACCGTCGAGATCGAGGGGATCCTGCCGACGATGTACGACAAGCGCACGCTGCACGCGCGCGAGGCCGTCGAGATCCTCCAGGAGAACTTCGGCGAGCTCGTCTTCGACACGAAGATTCGCAAGACCATCCGTTACGCGGAGGCGCCAGTCAAGGGCAGCTCCGTTCTCAAATACGACCCCAGCGGGAACGCCGCCGAGGCCTACCGCCGGCTCGCGAAGGAGGTGCTCAATGGCGCGAAGGCGCGCGAGCATGCGTGAAGGCCCACTGGCCGAGCTGTTCCGGGCAACCGAGGCGGCGCAGCGGCAAGCCGAGAAGGAAGGGCGCAAGGAGGACGCCGCACCCGCACCCGCACCGTCCCCGGCCGAGCCGCCCGAGCAGACCGTCGAGCACGTTCCCGAGTGGGAGCAGGAAGCCGCCGCGCCGGCACCCGAGCCGGTGCGCCTGCCCGAGCGAAAGGCGGAGCCGAAGCGCGAGCGGCCCGAGCCGAGGCTCGAGCCGCTTCCCGAGCCGCCCCCGCGCCTGCACCGCGTTCCCGATCCGGGCGCCTACATCGCGGTCATCCGCGTCGTCGGAGTCGGCGGCGCGGGCCTGAACGCGGTCAACCGGATGATCGACGCCGACCTCGCGCAGGTCGAGTTCGTCGCCGTCAACACCGACATCCAGCAGCTCCAGACGAGTGACGCGCCGGTCAAGATCCACATCGGCCGCGAGCTGACCGAGGGTCTCGGCTCCGGCGCCGACCCGGATCTCGGCCGTCGCGCCGCGGAGGAGGCCTACGACCAGATCAAGCGGGCGCTTCGTGGCTCCGACATGGTCTTCGTCACCGCGGGCGAGGGTGGCGGGACCGGTTCGGGCGCCGCGCCGGTCGTCGCGCGGATCGCCCGGGAGCTCGGCGCGCTCACGGTCGGGATCGTGACGACGCCGTTCAAGTTCGAGGGCACCCGCCGGCACCGCCAGGCGACCGACGGCGTGGACTCCCTCCGCTCGAGCTGCGACACCGTGATCGTCGTGCCGAACGAGCGCCTGCTCGAGGTGCTCGACCGCGAGACCTCGATGCTGGACGCGTTCCGGATCGCCGACGACGTCCTCCGCCAGGGCGTGCAGGGGATCTGCGACCTGATCACGCTCCCCGGCCTGATCAACCTCGACTTCGCCGACGTGCGCACGATCATGAAGGACGCCGGCACGGCCCTGATGGGGATCGGCTTCTCGGCCAGCGAGGACAACCGGGCCCAGGAGGCGGCCGAACGGGCGTTGCGTTCTCCACTCATCGAGACCGACGTCGGCGGGGCCAAGGGCATCCTGCTCTCGATCGCGGGCGGGGACGATCTCTCGCTCTACGAGGTGAACGAGGCGGCCGAGGTGGTTCGCCAGGCGGCGACCGAGGACACGAACATCATCTTCGGAGCGACCGTCGACGAGCGGCTGACCGGGCAGGTCTGGGTGACGGTGGTCGCGACCGGCTTCGGCGCCCGCGCGGCGCAGCGCCGGATCGCGCTACGTGCCGAGGCTCCGGACGACGACCCTCTCGAGCCGCCGAGCTTCCTCCAAAGCTAGTCGGGACGGGTTAGGCGCAGACTTCCGAGCGCTGGCCGACGACGGCCGCCGCCAGCGCGCTCCCCGCGCTGACGTGGAACGCGAGCTCGAGCCGCCCGGGCCGGTCGACCGCGATCGCCGTCATCCCGTCGTCGCGGCGGATCAGGCAGGCGCCCTCGGCCCGCCAGTACGGCGAGTAGCGGACGGCGAGCCGGTAGCTCCCGGGGCGGGGGAGGTCGACCACGAGGCGCGTCCCGGTCATGCTCAGGACGCGGGCGGGGGCGGGCCCGGTCAGGATCGGGCGCGGCCGTGGGACCGCGAGGACGGTCAGGTTCGTCGTGCGGAAGACGGGGCGCAGGCCGGAGCGGCCGCTGCGCAACAGCGCCGCCTCGTCGCGGGCGGTGTAGTCCGGGGGCGCGTTCGTGAGCACGACGTAGCGCACGCCGAGGCTCCTCAGCCAGCGCAGATACGCGGCGCGGCCGAATTCGTCGTAGAGCAGCTCGTTCTGCGGGAAGTCGTCCTGCCGGTAGCCGCCCCGCGCGAGCGGGATCCCGGCCTCGGCCAGGTAGACGGCGGCCCAGTGACCGGTCGTGTCGACCGCCTCGACGCGGTACGACGGCGTCAGGTGTGAGCGCAGGAACCCGATCGCAGGCGTCCAGTAGGCGCGGCTGGCGGCCGGGTCACCGGTGCCCTTGACGATGCTGCCGGCGATCGGGCTCAGGTTCCAGGACACCGCCAGCGCGAGCGCTACCAGGCACACGGGCAACGGCCGCCAGCGCCGCAGCGAGAGGGCCAGCACGGCGACGGGGATCGCGGCGTAGCGGAGCCGCGCGACGTTCTCCCCGATCGCGGAGGGAATCAGGTAGGCGGCCACGCAGGCGAGCAGGTACACGACGAACGTCCAGCGCAGCATCCGCGCCCGCTCCACCCGCCAGGTGAGGCCGGCGCCGAGGAGACAGAAGGTCAGGGCGGCGGCGAGCTCCTGCGGCGAGAACGGCAGCCGCCCGCCGCCGGGAAAGGCGCGCCAGAGCAGCACCTCGATCGCCCCGAACGTCGCGATCGTCGCGGCCGGCGCGAGCACCGCGGAGCGGTCCCGCCAGCGGGCGATCCCGAACCCGGCGAGGAGCAGCGCCAGGAGCAGGAAAGCGAGCGGGCTCGCGGCGAGCGTGAGCGCGGCCAGGAGGGCGAAGCGTCCGTGCTTGGCGGCCTGGAGGGCCCAGAGCGCGAGCAGCGCGAGCGCCGCGCCGAGCGCGAACGGGAACGCTGCCGAGAACACGATCCCGGCCCAGACGACGGCGAACGTCCGGCTCGACCACCGGGCCGTCGGGCCCCATTCGCGACCGAGCACGACGGCGAAGGCAAGCGCCGCCGTCGAGACCGTCGCCACCGCGAGCATGCGGATGCCGAACAGCGCCGCGAGCGGGTAGTAGAGGACGCTGTACGTAACGAAGCTGTAGCGGCCCGCGTACCAGAAGTTGTTCCAGAGCGCGAAGCCGTCGTTCAGGAAGAGGGTTCGCTGGTAGGCGTGCTCGGCGAGGTCGGCGCCGGGCGGCCCGAGCCAGACCAGGAGCGCCGCGAGGGCCGCGGCCGCGGCGGCGGAGAGGCCGGCCTCGCGTGCGAGAGGGCTGCTGGGCAACGCGCGAAGACAATACCGCCGCGGCCTGTCGCGCCGGGCACCAGAGTACGCTTGCGCGCATGAGAGGGGCGGTCGGGGCCGGGCATCCGTTGACCGCGGAGGCCGGCGCGCAGGTGCTCGCCGAGGGCGGGAACGCGGTGGACGCGTGCATCGCCGCCGCCTTCGTCTCCTGGGTCGCCGAGAGCCCGCTCACGGGGCCCGGCGCCGGCGGCTTCATGCTCGTCCACCGGGCGGCCGACCGCTCAACGCGAGTGCTCGACCACTTCGTCACCGTGCCCGGCCTCGGCCTGCGGCGCTACGGCGGAATCGCGATGGAGGCGGTCGCCGTCGACTTCACCCCTGAGTCCTCGCAGGTCTTTCGGATCGGCGCGGCCTCGTGCGCCGTGCCGGGCGCGATCGCGGGGCTGAGCGATGCTCATCGCCAGTTCGGCACGCTGCCCTGGCGCGTGCTGCTCGAGCCCGCAATCGAGCTGGCCAGGACGGGCGTGGTGCTCTCGCGCGCGCAGGCGTACCTCCACGAGCTCCTCGACCTGATCCTTCGCCACACCGACGAGGGCCGGAAGATCTACAGCCGGAACGGCGGCCACCTCGTCGCCGGCGACCGCCTCGTGATGGCCGATCTGGCGGGCACGCTGGAGCGGCTCGCGGAGCACGGCGCGGCGGACTTCTACCGGGGCGAGCTCGCCCGTGCGGTCTCCCGCCACGTGCGGGAGCGGGGCGGCGAGATCACGCTTCGCGATCTGGCGGACTACCGTGTGATCAGGCGCCGCCCCGTGCAGGTGACGTTTCTCGGGCACGAGTTCGCCTCGAACCCTCCGCCTTCGACCGGCGGGATCCTGATCGGTCTGGGCGTGCGCCTGATCGACTCCCTTGGCCTCGCCGGGCCGCCGGGGAGCGCGGAGGCAATGGCGCAGCTGGTGGAGATCATGCGTGAGCAGGAGATCGCGCGTGGAGGGCCGTTCGCGCGCCAGCTCTATCGCGGCGGCCTCGCCCGGCGCCTCTACGACGAGCGGCTGCTCCTGGAAACCGCCCGGCGGCTCGGCCGGCGCCTACCCGCGGCGGAGCGGGGGACGACCCACATCGCCGTCGTGGACGGGAGCGGCAACGCGGCTTCACTGACCGCCTCGACGGGCGCGGGCTCGGGGATCATCGTCCCCGGGACGGGAATCCACCTGAACAACATGCTGGGCGAGTTCGACCTGGCCGCGACCGGCGGAATCCCGAGGCCGGGCGTCCGCTTCACGAGCGGGATGGCGCCGTCGCTCGTGCTCCGCGACCGCCGTCCCCGGCTGGTCGTCGGCAGCGCGGGCTCGCTGCGCCTGCGCGGAGCGATCTTCCAGGTTGTCGTGAACGTCGTCGGCCACGGCCTCGGCGTCGAGGAGGCGATTCAGCGCCCGCGCGTCCATCTCGACGAGCCGCACGTGCTCTGCGAGGGCGGGAACGACCGGGCCGAGCTCGAGCGGCTGCGTGCCATGGGCTACGAGCTGGTGCGCTGGCGCCGGCGGAACCTCTTCTTCGGCGGCGTCTCTGCCGTCGAGTTCCGCCAGGACGGCACGCTCGCCGCCGCCGGCGACTCCCGCCGCGGGGGCTACGGCGTCGTCGTTTCTTGAGCGAGGTCGTCATCCGCCGCGCCACGCCGGCGGACGCGCCCGGCCTGGTCACGCTCGCGCGCGAGGTCGGAGCGGAGCCCGAAGGCTGGCTGATCTCGACCAGCGACTGGCGGGGCGCCTCCGACGAGCGCCGCTACCTGCGCTCGATCCGCCGCTCGCCGAGCGCAGCCGTCTTCGTGGCGGAGGCGCCGGAGGGCCTCGTCGGGCGGCTCTCCGTCGCGCGCGACCCGCATCCGGCGAGCTTCCACGTCGCGGACCTCGGATTGATGGTCGCCGCCGGATACCGCCGGCAAGGGATCGGGAGGGCGCTGCTGGAACAGGCGGTCGAGTGGGCGCGGCGCTCGCGCGTCTCCAAGCTCGAGCTGCACGTCTTCCCGCACAACGAGCCCGCGCTCGCGCTCTACAAGGCGTTCGGCTTCGTGGAGGAGGGCTACCGGCGCCGCCACTACCGGCGCGGCGACGGGTACGTCGATGCGGTCCTGATGGCCTACGAGGTCGTCCCTACACTGGAGCGATGACCGGGCTCGTCCAGGACTACGGGCTGATCGCGCTCTACCTGATCGTGATGCTCGAGTCCGGTGGCGTGCCGCTGCCGGGCGAGACGGCGCTGATCGCGGCGGGGATCTTCGCCTCGCGCGGCGACCTCCCGATCGCGGGGGTGATCGCGGTCGCGGCCGCCGCGGCGATCGTCGGCGACAACCTCGGCTACTGGGTCGGCCGCACGGGGGGCAGGAAGCTGCTCCAGCGGTGGGGGCCGCTCGCGCGCTGGAGCGAGCGGGTGCTGCCCTGGTCCGAGCGGTTCTTCCACCGCCACGGCTCGAAGACGGTCTTCTTCGGCCGCTTCTTCGCGGTGCTGCGCGTGACGGCAGCCTGGATGGCGGGCGTCTCGCGGATGCCGTGGTGGAGGTTCCTCGCCTGGAACGCGGCGGGTGGGATCTGCTGGGCGCTGCTCGTCGGGCTGCTCTCGTTCTACTTCGGCCACGCCGCGGGAGACGCCGTGAACCGGTACGGGCTGATCGGCGGGGCGGCCATCGCCGGCGTCGCGATACTCGTCCTCGCCGCCCTCCACTTCTGGAAGAAGCGGCTGTTGGAGGCGGAGACCGAGCCCTGAGACGCGCGGCCGCAGCTCTCCTGGCCGCCTTCGTGTTCCTGCCCGGCGCAGAGGCGAAGCGTCCGGTGCCCGCCTTCGAGCGGGTTGTCGTGATCGTGTTCGAGAACCACGGGCCCGCAGCCGTGTTCGACAACCGCGACGCGCCCACGTTCAACTTGCTCGCCTCGAGCAACGCCGTCCTTTCCCGCTACGGCTCGATCACCCACCCGAGCCTGCCGAACTACCTTGCGCTCGTCTCCGGCTCGACACATGGGATCAGAAGCGACTGCACGAGCTGTCTCGTCGCCGGCCCGAGCCTGGCCGACACGCTCGAGCGGGCGCACCGGACCTGGAAGACATACGCGGAGGGTCTGCCCCGGCCGGGCTACACGGGCTGCTGCTCGGGGCGCTACGCGAAGAAGCACGTGCCCTTCCTCTACTTTCGCCACGTGGTGTCGAACCCGGCGCGGCTGCGGCGCGTGGTGCCGTTGGGCCGGCTCTCGAGCGACCTCGCAGCGGGGCGCCTGCCCGACTTCTCGCTGGTCGTTCCCGATCTGTGCCACGACATGCACGACTGCTCAGTCCGGACCGGCGATGCCTGGCTCGGGCGATTCCTGCCCCGGCTGCTGCGCAACGCCCAGCTTGCGCACGCGGTCGTCTTCATCGTCTTCGACGAGCCTCCCAGCGGGCAGGGGAAGCTCGTGCCGGCGCTCGCGGTCGGCCCGCTCGTCCGGCGGGGGTCGGTGTTCGCCGGGCGGACCTCGCACTACGGACTCCTGCGCACGATCGAGGACGCGTGGGGCCTGCCGCACCTGGGCGAGTCCGCCCGGGCCGCCCCGATCACGGGGATCTGGCGTTAGTTGTTTGACTAGGCGATTGATCGCCGATCAAGCGCCTATCCCCCAAAAGAGGGATACGAAGGTCGAGGTGGAAATCTCGCCTTCGTGGCGATGCTGTCGATGCTCAGCCGGGCGATCGAGGCCCGCGATCCCTACACCCAGGGGCACTCGGCACGCGTGACAAAGCTCGCCGAAGCCGTCGCGCGGCGGCTCGGGTGGAACGAGGAGCGGCTCGCCTCGCTGCGCGTCGGCGGCCCGCTTCACGACATCGGCAAGCTCGGCGTCTCGGACGACGTGCTCGGCAAGAAGGGACGGTTGGACGAGGAGGAGTTCGCCCAGATCCGCGAGCACCCGAAGATCGGCGCCCGGCTCCTGCTGCGGGTCGCGGCCTTCCGGGAAGCGCTTCCGTACGTCCTCTACCACCACGAGCGCTGGGACGGAAATGGCTACCCGAGCGGCCGGGCGGGCGAGGAGATCCCGGTCGAGGCGCGCGTGCTCGCGATCGCCGACGCCTTCGACGCGATGACGAGCGACCGGCCCTACCGGCAGGCGCTGACCCGCGACCAGGCGCTCGCGGAGGTCGAGCGCTGCGCAGGCACGCAGTTCGACCCCGAGATCGCGCGCATCTTCCTCGAGGTCTTCGGCCGAGGGGAGAAGCAGAACCTTCCGGCCGCCGCCGGGTTCTCGCGCTAGCCAAGCTTCGCCCGCGTTCGGCGGATCACCTCGTCCGTGAACTCGCTCGTACCCGCGTCGCCGCCGAGGTCGGCCGTGCGCACGCCGTCCGCGACTGCCTCGAGACACCCTGCGCGGATCGCCCGCGACGCGTGCAGCGCATCGTCTCCCGCGTAGGCCAGTACGGCCGCAGCCGCGAGGATCATCGCCATCGGGTTCGCCACGTCCTTCCCCTGGAGCGAGGGCGCGGTCCCGTGCGCCGCCTCGGCGAGCACGACCCGCGGCACGTAGTCCTCGCCGAAGCCGACGAGAAGCGACTCGGAGCCCGCGATCGAGCCGTAGAGCGGCAAGACGAGGTCGGAGAGGATGTCGCCGTCCCGGTTCAACGCCGGGATCACGAGCGGGTCGCCCGAGGACGAGACGAGCAGCGCGAACGTCGCGTCGATCAGCTGCGGCTCGTACGGCACCTCCGGGTGTCGCGTCGCGGCGGCGTCCATCTCCTCCTTCAGCATCCCCTCGTAGACCGGGCTGACCGTGAACTTCGGCCCGCCGAAGACCTTCGCGCCGGACTCGCCGGCCAGGCGGAACGCGAACTCGGCGACAGAACGGCAGATCCGGCGCTCGATCCGTTCGGTCCGGAAGGCCGCCTCGCCGTCGCCGTCGCCCTCCCGCCACTCCTTCGCGCCGTACGCGTCGCCGACGGCCATGCGCACGACCGAGATCGGCGCGTGGACGCCCCCGAGCGGCGGCACGCCCGGAATCCGGCGCCCGGTCCTCACGATCACGCGCCCGCCGATCTCCTCTCGCAGGATCCGGTTGGGCGAGCCGACATCGTCCGCACCTTCCGGCGTGACCGTCGCCGCCTTCAACCCGAGCCCGGCCTCGCGAACGGCGGCCGCGGCCTGGTGCACGATCTCGTTCCGGGTCGCCCGGCGCGACGCGAGGGAAAGGTCGAACCGCGGCAGGCGGAGCTCAAGGCCTGTCACGTCCGGCGCCAGGACCCGCAGCGCCTCCTCGAGCAGCTCCTGCCCGGTCTCGTCGCCCTCGAGGACGACGATCGTCTTCCTCGCCATCCGACCGCCGCTCCTTTCTGGATTAGGACTGCGCCTCCGCGGCTAGACGGGAACTCTATGGCTCGCGGAGGAGGGTGGAATCGGCTCGGCTCGCGGGGAGGGTCTCGTCGCCTGAACGACTACATCCGCGAGCCACATGCGACGATTTCAACGCCAAGGATTTCGCACCTGAGGCGGAACGCTGCTGGCCGCGATCGAGCTCACCGAATGCAACGAAGCGGTGACACAAACCGAGCAGTATCTCGACAGGCCAACGATCGACGATTTCCGGTCACGTCATTTACGTGTCCTCGGCGCGCGCGATATGGGCCTCGATCTCGAGGAGCAAACACTGCTCAACCTGTCGCGTTCGTTGCGGATTACGCCGGGCGCGCGAAGCAGCGTAGAATTGCCCTCTCGGTTCGGCTAGGGTAGTCGTAATTCCGACGACTCGAGGAGGGACGACTTGGCACGCAAGACCGTGCTCGTCTGTGACAATTGTGGGCGGGAAATCGGCGAAGGAAAGGGTGCAACCATGCGCCTGAACTTCTCCGACGCGCGCCGCGGCTCGAAGCAGGCCGACCTCTGTGACAACTGCGCGGGCGGGATGCCCGGGCGAGCAGCGGCCAGACGCGGTCGCCGGCCCAAGTCGGCCGCCGCAGCCTAGGGGCTCCGCCTCCTTTCCGGCGCTCGGGAGCCGTCGGCCCTCGCGACTAGGATGGGCCGATGGCTCTCAGCCTGCTCGCAGGGCCTGCCAACGCGGGCAAGGTCGCGCTGCTGCTGGAGCGCTATCTGGGCGCGCTCCAGTCCGATCCGTTCCTGATCGTGCCGAACCGGCCGGACGTCGACCGAGCCGAGCGTGAGCTGCTGCGGCGGGCCGGCGCGCTCGTCGGCGGCTCGATCGGCACCTTCGACGATCTCTTCAGACGGATCGCCCAGGGCAACGGCGCGCACCGGAACGTGGTCACAGAGGTGCAGCGAACGCTGCTCTTGCGACGGGTGGTCTCGGGCGCGCGCTCGGAGGGGCTCGGTCGCTCGGCGAAGTTCGCCGGGTTCGCCGACGCGCTCGGGGCGACGGTCGCTGAGCTCGAGTCCGCCCTGCTCGAGCCCGTCGAGCTGGACGGCGAGCTGGCGGAGCTGTACGCGGCCTACCGGGAGGAGCTCGACCGGCTCCAGCTCTGGGACCGCGAGCTCGAGCGCCGCCACGCGGCCGACCGGGTCGCGGGCGAGCTCGAAGCTTGGGACGGCCGGCCCGTCTTCGCGTACGGCTTCGAGGACCTGACCGGCGCCGAGTGGGCGTTGCTGGAGGCCCTGGCCGCCCGCTCGGAGGTCGTGGTCTCGCTGCCCTACGAGCCCGGACGCGACGCCTTCGCCTCGCTCTCCCGCACCTCCGACGACCTGAATGCGCTCGCCGAGCACCGCCGGGAGCTGCCTCCCGACCCGGGCGCGCGGGCACCGGTGCTCGCGCACCTCGAGCGCCGCCTCTTCTTGCGTGATTCTCGGACGCGTAGCGTTCTCGACGGCTCGCTCCGGTTTCTCGAGGGCGCCGGCCTGCGGGGGACGCTCGAGCTCGTCGCGGACGAGGTGCTCGCGATCCTCCGGGCGGGAACGCCCGCGGAGGAGGTCGCCGTCGTCACGCCGTCCCTCGAGCGCTGGCGGGCGCCGCTCGATACCGCGTTCACCACCCTCGGCGTCCCCTACGCGCTCGAAGGCCGGATCCGTCTGGGCCAGACGCCGTTCGGCCAGGCGCTGCTCGCGCTCCTCCGCTACGCCTGGCTCGACGGCGAGCGGCGTGACCTGTTTGCCTTCCTCCGCTCGCCGTACTCCGGGCTCACGCGCGCGCACGCGGACTTCCTCGAGGGCCGCCTGCGTGGCCGCGCCGTCAACGAGGCCGCACGGGTCGAGGAGGAGGTGCGCAAGCTGCGCGCTCAACCGCTGCCGCACCTCGAGACGCTACGCGCTGCGGAGGACCCGCTCGCCGGAGCGAAGGAGCTCGCGCGCGCGATGGTCCGCGCCGCCTACGGGTTGGAGTCGCCCCCCACCGGCGAGACGGCCAGGCTCGACCTGCGGGCGCACGAACGGGTGACGAAGCTCGTCGCGGAGCTCGAAAGCTGGCGGGAGCTCGGGGCCGAGGTGAGCCCCGACGAGATCGTCGGCCTGCTCGACACCGCCCCGGTGCGGCTCGCTGCCGCCGGCGAGGCCGGGCGGGTGGCCGTTCTCGACCTGCTGCGGGCGCGCACCCGCCGCTTCGAGGTCGTCTTCGCCCTCGGCCTCGAGGAAGGACGTCTGCCGAGAAGGGTCCAGAGCTCACCGTTTCTCGACGAGGAGCGCAAGGCCGAGCTCGAGCGCTCGTCCCGGGCGGGACGGCTGCTCCGCACCGACCCGGTCTCCCGCGATCGCTACCTCTTCTACACGGCCTGCACGCGCGCGACGCGGCGGCTCTACCTCGTCCGCGAGGCCGCGAGCGACGACGGCGCGCCCCGCCAGCCGAGCCCGTTCTGGGATGAGGCGCGCAGCCTCTTCGATCCGGACGAGGTCGAGCGGTGGACGCGGCGGCGGCCGCTGTCGGCGCTGACATGGCCGCTCGAAGGTGCCCCGACCGAGCGCGAGCGCCTTCGGGCGCTGGCCTCCCTCGCGTCCGGAGAGGAGCGGCAGGGCCGCGCGCTCGCCCGAGTAAACGGCTGGGAACGGCGGCTCGAGCGAGCTTTGGCCGCGTTCGACCGGCCCACACGCCTGACGCATCCCGCGGTGCTGGAGGAGCTCCGGCAGAAGGCCTGCTTCTCCGTCACCGACCTCGAGCGGTTCCATGACTGCTCCTCGATCTGGCTGCTCGAGCGGGTGATCTCGCCGCGGACGATCGACGCCGAGGTCGACCCGCGCCTGCGCGGCACGGTCGCCCACCAGGCGCTCTCCTCGTTCTTCAAGGGCCTGCCGAAGAGATCCGGCGCCGAGCGCGTGCAGCCGGAGAACCTCGACGACGCGCTCGCGTTCCTGCGCGAGTGCCTGGCCGAGGCGCTTCAGGCGCACGTGCGGCTCGACCTGCCGGAGCTCGAGCGGCGCGAGCTGGAGGAGGGTCTCGCCCGGGACCTCGAGCAGCTCGTCCGCCGGGAAGCCGAGTCGCCCTCGCCCCTCGTGCCGGACCGGTTCGAGGTGTCCTTCGGGTCGGAACGCTCCGCCCCCGAGCTGCAGCGTGGGCTCGAGCTCGGCGGCTTCACGGTCTCCGGGAAGATCGACCGGATCGACCGCGATCCCTTCGGGGCGCGCGGGCTCGTGCTCGACTACAAGTCCGGCCGGACTGCGCACTCGGCCTCGAAGATCGAGTCCGAGCTCCATCTGCAGATCCCGCTCTACATGCTCGTCCTGCGCGACCTGGTCGGGATGGAGCCGCTCGGCGGCGTCTACCGCGCGCTCGCGGGCGCCGGCCAGGCGCGCGGGCTGCTGCGGGCCGAGGCGCGCGAGGACGGCGTGCCCGGCTACATGCGGGCCGACTACCTCGACGAGGAAGCGTTCTGGGGCACGGTCGAGCAAGCAAAGGAGCACGCGCGGGGCGTCGTCGAGCGGATCCGCGCCGGCGACGTGCGGCACGACCCCAAGGGCGGCTTCCCGTGCCCGAGCTGGTGTGAGCTGTGGTCGATGTGCCGGGTGAGGCGGTCGTGAACACGGTCGAGCAGGCGCCGAACGTCGAACAGCTGCGGGCGATCGAAGAGCCGGGCGTCGTCTTCGTCTCGGCCGGCGCGGGCACCGGCAAGACGACCGTTATCGTCGAGCGCTTCTGTCGCGCGGTCTGCGAGCGCGGTCTCGACGTCGACTCGATCCTGGTCATCACGTACACCGAGCGGGCGGCCGACGAGCTCCGCGGACGGATCAGGCGCCGGCTCCAGGAGCTCGGCCGAGACGACCTGGCGCGAGAGCTCGACGCCGCCTGGATCTCCACCATCCACGGCTTCTGCCACCGGCTTCTGCGCGCCTACCCGTTCGCGGCCGGGATCGACCCGCGGTTCCGGGTCCTCGACGACAGCCAGGGCCGCGTCCTGCGCGGCGAGGCGTTCCGGGCGGCTCTCGAGGAGTTCTGCGGCGATCGGGCCGACCGTCTCCGTCTGCTGGCGGCGTACGGCGGCCGCCGCCTGCGGCGGATGCTCACGGGCGTGCACGAGACGCTGCGCTCCTCGGGCCTGCCCCTCCGGCTCGAGGCGCCGGGCGACCCGCGGCTCGACGAGTGGCTCCAGGAGCTTCGCGCCGCCGCGCACGAGGCCGAGCCGGAGACGTTGCGGCTGCTGGAGCAGGCGACCGCCGCCGAGCCGGAGGCGCTGCTCGACCTCGGCGACCTTCGCGTCCGCGGCGCGTCGGCGGAGGAGGTCTACGAGGAGGCGCGGCGGGCGGTGGAGCAGGCCGCGCTGGAGGCGCTCGCCGCGCGCGACCGCGAGCAGCTCCATGAGCTCCTGCTCGCCTACGACCGCGCCTACCGTGCCGCGAAGGACCGCGAGTCGGCGCTCGACTTCGAGGACCTCCAGCTCCTCGCGCGCGAGCTGCTCCAGGAGCACGAGGAGATTCGCGAGCGCGAGAGCTGGCGCTTCCGCTCGATCATGGTTGACGAGTTCCAGGACACGAATCGCCTCCAGTGCGAGCTCGTCGACCTGCTCGCGCGGCCGGACGGCGAGTTGTTCTTCGTCGGCGACGAGTTCCAGTCGATCTACCGCTTCCGGCACGCGGACGTCGAGGTCTTCCGCGAGCGGCGCGAGCAGGTCGGCGGGGTGCTCGCGCTGACGCAGAACTACCGCTCGCGGCCGGAGGTGCTGGATGTCATCAACCACCTGTTCGCGACCGACTTCGGCGAGACGTTCCAGCCGCTCGCCGCGGCGGGCCGCTTCCCGGACCCTGCCTTCGGCTCCGCGGTCGAGCTGCTCGTCACCGACAAGGCGACCTACAGCGGAACCGAGACGCACTGGCGCAAGGCCGAGGCCCGGCATATCGCCCGGCGCGTGCGCGAGCTCGTCGACTCCGGCGAGGCCGCCCCCGGGGAGATCGTCCTCCTCTTCGCCGCCGGAACCGACGCGCGTCTCTACGAGGAGGAGCTGCGCGCCGCGGGCCTGCCGACCTTCCGCGCGACCGGCCGCGACTACTACCACCAGCAGCAGGTCGTCGACCTGCTCGCGTACCTGCGCCTGCTCCACAACCGCTACGACGACGAGGCGCTCGTGACCGTGCTCGCGTCGCCGTTCGTCGGCGTCTCGAACGACGCACTCGTGCTGCTTCGCCGGGCAGCGCCGAAGCGGCCGCTCTTCGCGGGTCTGGAGAAGGAGCTTCCGGAGGGCCTCCCGTCCAGGGACGAGCGCCTCTTCCAGGCGTTCAAGCAGCGCTTCGACCGGCTTGCCGCCCAGGCTCCGGCGCTGACGCTCGAGCGCCTCTGCGAACAGATCGTCTGCGCGCACGACTACGACCTGGCCGTCCTCGCCCAGTGGGACGGACGGCGCCGCTACGCGAACCTGCGCAAGCTCGCCCGCCTCGCACGCTCGTACGAGGAGCTGCGCGGCCCGGACGTCGAGGGGTTCGTGCGTTTCGTCGCGGAGCAGGACGCGGTCGGCGCCTCGGAGCTCGAGGCCGCGGCCGAGGAGGAGGGCACGGACGTGATCCGCCTGCTCACGATCCACTCGGCGAAGGGGCTCGAGTTCAAGGTGGTCGTGGTCGCCGACGCCGGCCGCGACCGCGGGCGTCCCGACGCCGACGAAATCCTCTGCCTACCGGACGGTCGCCTCGGCTTCCGCGTGGCGGACCCTTCGACCGGGAAGCGGCTCTCGACCTCGGAGTACGAGTCGGTCAAGGAGGCGGAGCAGCACGCGGAGCAGGCCGAACGGCGGCGGCTCTACTACGTCGCGATGACGCGCGCGATCGACCGCCTGATCGTCTCCGGAGCGATCGACCCCGAGCGCGGCGCCGACGCCGGCACGCCGATCGGCTGGGTGCTCGAACGGCTTGACGCAACCGAGCTCGACGAGATGGGGGCGGAGCCGGTACCGATCGAAATCGAGCGCGGCGGCGCCCGGTTGGCGATCAGGCTCGATCGCTGGTCGCCTCCGGCCGAGGCGGCGGAGCCCGAGGCGCCGCCGGAGGCCCAGCTCTCGCTCTTCGAGGCGTCCGAGAACGGCGGCGCACCGCTCGACGCTCCCGAGCTCGCGCCGCTCGCCGAGGTGCCCGTGCCGCCGCTCCACCGGGTGCGGCGCCTCTCGTACAGCGCGCTGTCGCTCTTCGAGCGCTGCTCGTACCGCTACTTCGCGGAACGGGTGATCGGGCTCCGGCCGGCCGAGGCCGCCGGCTCGGTGCCGGGTCACGAGGGTCTCGCCGCCACGGAGATCGGCGACGCCGTCCACGCCCTCCTCGAGCGGGTAGACCTCAGCGCGCCCGCGGTGCCGGACGATCTCGCCGGGCTCGTGCGAGCCCGCTACCCGGCCGTGACCGACGAGGAGCTGGGCCGGATTCGTGCCTTCGTCGTCTCCTACTGCGGGTCGGAGCTCGCGGCGCGGATCGCCGGTCTCGTGGGCGCCGCCGCCGAGCTCCCGTTCGCGTTCGAGCACGACGGCGTCCTCCTGCACGGGCGCCTGGACGTGCTCCATCGCGAGGGAACGCGGGCGCTGGTGCTCGACTACAAGACGAACTCGCTGGAGGACGCCGGGGCGGAGCCGGAGGAGATCGTCGAGCGCGACTACCGGCTTCAGCGGCTGGTCTACGCGCTCGCCTGCTTCCGGTCCGGGGCCGAGCAGGTCGAGGTCGTCTACCACTTCCTCGAGCGACCGGACGCGGTTGTAACAGACTGTTACAAGGTCGGGGACGTCCCGGCGCTCGAAGCGGACCTGTCGGCGGCGATCGCCGAGATCCAGGCCGGCGAGTTCCGGCCGACACCCGACGAGTTCGTCTGCGCCGACTGCCCCGCCCTGAATCTCGTGTGCGCGGGCCCCCGCCTGCGCAACGCCCCGCCGCCGCGCGTCACCGCCGCCGTCTAGTGGCCCGGAGCTACGTCGCCGAGGCGAGGCGGCGCGTGGGCCGGAAGCGTGACCGGATCGGCCCGATCATCGAGCGGCTCGCGGCCGAGCACCCGGACGCGACGATCGCACTGCACTTCGGCAGCGATCTGGAGCTGCTCGTCTCGGTGATGCTCTCCGCGCAGACGACCGACGTGAACGTGAACCGCGTCACGGAGCGGCTCTTCGAGAAGTACCGCCGTCCCGAGGACTTCCTCGCCGTCCCGCCGGCCGAGCTCGAGGACGACATCCGCCCGACCGGCTTTTTCCGGCAGAAGGCGAAGGCGATCCGCGGGACGATGGCGATGCTGCTCGAGGACTACGACGGCCAGGTGCCGGCGCGGCTGCAAGACCTGCTGCGGCTCCCGGGCGTCGCGCGCAAGACGGCGAACGTCGTCGTCGCGGAGCGGGGCGAGGCCGAGGGGATCGTCGTCGACACGCACGTGCGCCGGCTCTCCCAGCGGCTCGGGCTCACGCGGCAGGAGGACCCGGTCAAGATCGAGCGCGACCTCCAGCGGCTCGTTCCGAGGCGGGAATGGAACCGCTTCCCGCACCTGCTGATCTGGCACGGCCGCCGCGTCTGTCTCGCGAGAGCCCCGCGCTGCGAGGCCTGCGTCGTGAACGACCTGTGCCCGTCAAGTCGCGTCGAAGTCGGCACAGTTGGGTCACACGCACGCGACTAGCCTGGAGACGTGCGCGCGGTCGAGCTCGCGGTCTACGCCGACGCCCTCGCCGGAGAGGCGGCGAGCTTGTCGGCCCGGGCGGAACGAGCTCGCTCCCGGTTGCGCCAGGCCGCGATCGAGCGCCGCGCCCGCGGGGAGCTGAGCGAGACGGCGATCGAGCGGCTCGAAGGCCTCGGGGTGCTCGGGGCGATCGACGAGCGCAGCACGCGGGCCGAGCTGCGGGAGCTCGAGTCCGCGCTCGACGCGCTCGAGGAGCTCCAGTCGTGGGTCGAGGCGGAGCTGGCCGGGGCTACGAACGCGGCGTGAGCCCGACGAGCAACCCGCCGTCCTCGTCGTAGGCGGGGAAGAAGTCGGCGGTCACCGGCTTCACGTGCCCCGCGCGCGTGCGAAGGTCGAGCCGCTGGCCGAGGCGCCGGACGCCCCAGTCGAGCGCGACCTGTGCGGGATTCTGGCCGTCGAAGCCGGTCAGGCCCAGCGCCTCGACCACGTCGCGGCCCATCAGGTCGCGCTCGCGCCAGCCGGAGAGCTCGAACACGTCCCGGCCGCACGCGAGCACACGGGCGTGTCGGTCGCAGACGACGAAGCCGGTGCCGGGGGCCGGATAGTAGTCCTCGAGCAGCTCGAAGAGGAAGCCAAAGCCGCAGTGGTGGCACGAGATCGCCTGCTGAGTCAGGCCCTCGCGCCGGTCGTGGTCGATCGAGCGCTCCTTGCAGTTCGGGCAGATGAAGTACGGCACGTGGCGATGGTAGCCGGGCGCCTCAGGCTCGCCGCCGCCTCCCGGCGAGCGTGCGCGGGTCGAGCCGCTTCAGGGGCGGCAGGCGCGGCCGGCCCAGCGGCGGGCCGCCGATCCAGCCGAGCCAGCGAAAGAGCGCGAGCTGGAGCGCCGTCGTGACGATGATCCAGCCCCAGCTCCACCAGTAGCCGAACCCCCAGCCGAGCTCCGGTATGTGCTTGAAGTTCTGGCCGTAGAGGCCGACGATGAACGTTGGCACGAGCAGGACCGATGCGATCACGGTGAGGCGCTTCGTCACGTCGTTCTGGTCGTTGGCGATCTTGGCCTGGTGGTAGTCGCGCGCGCTCGCGAGGAGGTCGCGGGAGAGGTCGAGCCCGTCCATCGCGCGAAGGAGCTTGTCGTAGGCATCGGTGAAGTCGAGCTCGACCTCGCGCGGCAGCAGCTCCGGGCCTTCGCCCACGTCGATCCGCTTGTCCACGACCCGCCGGATCGCGTCGCGGGTCGGTCCCACCGTGCGGCGCACGTGCAGGAGGTCGTGGCGGAGCTCGGAGATCCTCGTCCGGATCTGCTCCGCCGTCCAGCTCTCGATTCCCTCCTCGAGCTCGTCGATCTCGTCGTTGAGCGCGTCGACGAGGTCGAGGAAGTACTCGGCGATCAGGTCGACGAGGCTGTACACCATCTTCCCGGCCCGCGTCTCCTGCGCTTGCTCGACCGAGTCCCGCGCGGGCGTTACGTCGAAGGGGTGACCGCGTTCCGGCGACTTGCGAACGGTTACGAGCCGATCGCGGGTCGCGACGAGATCGACCTCCTGGTAGAAGACGCGATCCTCCTCGCGGATGCACACGGGGATCAGGAAGACGCCGAAGACGTAGTGGTGATGGCCCTCGAGGCGCGGGCGAGGCTCGTCGTCGTGACGCGCGGGAGTGAGCAGGTGCTCGAGCGCCCGCGCGTGGACCTCGGACGGAAGTGTTTCCCCGAGCTCGGCCTCTGTCGGGTCGAGCAGGTCGATCCACTCGGCCACGCGACCGAGGCTACTTTCCGGTTCGGCTAGACCTTGGCCTTTTCGGCCTCAGGCCGGGGGGCGGTCAGCGCCGTTCCCTCGTGGCCCTCGCGCGCCGCGAGCCAGCGCTCGGCGTCGAGCGCGGCCATCGACCCGCTGCCGGCGGCGGTAATCGCCTGGCGGTAGGTGTGGTCGACGACGTCGCCGGCGGCGAAGACGCCCGCGACGTTCGTCGCGGTCGAGCCCGGCTTCGTCACCAGGTATCCGGCCTTGTCGTGGTCGAGCTGATCGAGGAAGAGCTTCGTGTTCGGATCGTGGCCGATGGCGACGAAGAGCCCTTGCGCCGGTACCTCGCTCGTCTCCCCGGTGTCCAGGTCGCGCAGCCGGACGCCCGTCGTCTGGCCGCCCTCGCCGAGCACCTCCTCGACCGTCGCCGGCGTGACGAACTCGATCTTCTCGTTCGCCCGGGCGCGGTCGAGCATGATCGGTGAGGCGCGGAACTCGTTGCGCCGGTGGACCAGTGTCACCTTCGTGGCGAACTTCGTCAGGAAGATCGCCTCTTCCATTGCCGAGTCGCCGCCGCCGACGACCACGACCTCCTTGTCGCGGAAGAAGGCCGCGTCGCAGACGGCGCAGTAGGAGACGCCGCGCCCCTGGAGCGTGCGTTCGGACGGGAGCCCGAGCTGGCGGGCGTTCGCGCCGGTCGCGACGATCACCGTCTCGGCCTGGTACTCGGTCTCCCCGACCCAGACGCGGAACGGACCCTCGGAGAAGTCGACCTTCGTCACGTCGTCCGTGACGAACTCGGCGCCGAAGCGCTCCGCCTGGCGGCGGAAGTCCTGCATCATCTGCGGCCCGAGGACGCCTTCCGCATAGCCCGGGTAGTTCTCGACATCGCTTGTGATCATGAGCTGGCCGCCCCACGCGAACCCCTCGATGACGAGCGGCTCCAGGTTCGCACGCGCCGCATAGAGCGCAGCGGTGTATCCGGCGGGGCCGCCGCCGATCACGATCAGTTCTCGAACGTTCTCAGTCACTCGTTCCTCCAAAACTAGCTCGGGCCCCTTGGGTCCCGACACCAGTATTAAACGATTCGCATCGGTCGAAGCTTCCTGCGCGACCGAGGGCGCCGCAAAGAACGAGCTTTTCTCCACGGATCTCGTCCTCGTCCGGAGGTCGCTGCCGATTGCGGCCCGAGCCGCGTCCCGTGTCCGATCGTGTAGACCCGCAACGCGAGCCTATGACTAGCAGGTCGCGCCGGGCCTAAAGGCGGCGCTGGTGCGGGTCGATACGACGTCAATGCGCGGCGTTTCGATGCTGGCGTGGACCGTTCTTGCGGCCGTGGTCATCGGCGGCACGACTGCCTGCGCATCCAGCCGCGCGACCGAGGGCAATCACGAGAGGCTCGTGCGGGTCAACGAGCGGGACTTTCGGATTCGCGTGCGGCCCGGCCGTTTCGAGGCCGGCAAGGTGCGCTTCGTCGTGGAGAACGCCGGCCCCGTCGACCACGAGTTGATCATCGTCCGGAAGCGTCCAAGCGGGCTCCCGCTGCGAGCGGACGGTCTGACGGTGGACGAGGAAGCGCTCGAGCCGACGGTCGCAACGCTCGAGCCGGGCGAGCCGGGAAGCACGCGGGAGGTACGGGTGAATCTCCGGAAGGGGAGGTACGAGGTCTTCTGCAACATGGCCGGCCACTACCTGGGCGGGATGCGCGCCTTCTTCGTCGTCACCTAACGATGCCCCGCGCACGCGTCTTTGACCCGTTCAGCGCGAAAGGCCGCCGGTCGGTCGTCGCGATTCTATGCACCTTCACCCTCTCCTCGGCCCTGAGCGTGGGTCTCTCGATCTGGTCAACGAGCCGGTCGCGGCACCAGGCGGCAGTCGTCCAGGTCGCCGCACGCCAGCGGACGCTCGCCGAGCGATACATCAAGGAAATCCTGATCGCGCGGGAGGGCGACCGCGCCGAGGCGGGCGTGATCGCGAAGGCGCTTCGCCGCAGCGCCGACGTTCTCCTCGAGGGCGGAGTCGCCCCTGCGATCGAAGGCGACGACGACGAGGCGAAGCTGAGCCGTGCTCGCGGGTCGGTTGCGCGTCGCCAGCTCGAGCAGGCCCGCCGGCTGGTCGCAGATCTCACCGCGACCGGGAACGCATTCCTCCGGGGCGAGCCCGTGAACACGGTGCGCCCGACGGCGCACGAACGGCTTCCCGACGAGCCCCTTCAGCGCCTAGGGTGCTTGCGGCTCTGACGTCGAACGTTTCGCTGAACGCAGCGCGGACGATCGCGGGCGCCGACGACCGGAACATCGACAGTCTGATCACACTTCAGGCCGGCCTCGGGATCGGTGGACTGCTGCTGTCGTTCCTGCTGGCGTGGGCGCTGATCCGCGCGACACGCCGGCAGACCGCGCATTTCCGCAGCCTCGTCACGTCGTCGACGGACCTCGTCCTCGTCTTCGGTTTCGACGGCTGCCGGTACGTGAGCGCGTCGGTCGCCCGGACCACCGGACGTCGCGAGAAGGACCTTCTCGGCGACGGCGCCTTCGACGTCATCCACGAGGACGACCGAGCTTCGGTACAGGAGGCGTCACTCCACGGTGAACCGCACGAGCTCGTTGCCCGCGTCTCCGACGGGTCCGGCGGCTGGCGGCAGCTCGAGACCCACGTGAGCGACCTTCGCGGCGACCGGCACGTACGGGGCGTCGTGTTCAACGCGCGCGATATCACGGAGCGGCTCGAGCTCGAGCAGCAGCTCACGCGACAGGCGTTCCACGACGACCTGACCGACCTCCCGAACCGGGCCTTGTTCCGCGACCGGCTCGAACACGCGCTCGCGCGTGCACGGAGGTCGGGCGAGTTGCTCTCGGTGCTCCTGATCGACCTCGACGGGTTCAAGCAGGTCAACGACAGCCTCGGCCACGACGCTGGTGACAAGCTCCTCCAGGAGGTCGGCCGGCGGTTCGCGGCGAGCATTCGGACCAGCGACACCGTCGCGCGCTTCGGCGGCGACGAGTTTGCGATCCTCCTCGAGGACGCGGACGAACGAGAGGCGGTGCGCTCCGGAGACCGGCTGCTCGCCGTCCTTCGCGAGCCGGCCTGCATTGCGGGCCGAGAGCTCGCCCTCGGCGCGAGTATCGGCCTTGTCACGGTTTCAGGCGGCTCGGCGACCGGCGAGGAGATGATCCGCGACGCCGACATCGCGATGTACACCGCCAAGGAAGGCGGGCGCGGTCGTCAGGAGGTCTTCCACCACGAGATGGCTCGCGAGCTCGGAGAGCTGCTGGGCATCGAGCACGAGCTGCGCCTCGCCCTGGAGCGCGGCGAGCTCGGCGTCCATTACCAGCCGATGGTCGATCTGGCCGGCGCGGGCGTCGTCGGAATCGAAGCGCTTCTTCGGTGGCGCTCGCCGACGCGAGGGAACGTGCCGCCCGCCCGCTTCATCCCGATCGCCGAACGCACGGGCCTGATCGTCGACCTCGGTGAGTTCGTCCTACGCGAGGCCTGTGCCCAGGCAGCTACGTGGCGGCGCGAGCTCTCGCTCGCGAAGCCCCCGGTTACGTGGGTCAACGTCTCCGCGAAGCAGCTCGCCGCCGGCTTCAACGCGACGGTGGTCGGGATTCTGGAGGCGACGGGACTGCCGGCAGGCTGTCTCGGACTCGAGATCACCGAGAGCGCGATCGTCGAGTCCGGGATCAGCGGCGACCGTGCCAGAGCCGAGCTCGAGGTGCTGCACGGGCTCGGCGTCCGGATCGCGATCGACGACTTCGGCACCGGCTTCTCGTCGCTGGGCCAGCTTCGGCAGTTCCCGATCGACGTGATCAAGCTCGACCGGTCGTTCGTGCAGGGCGCAGAGTCGGACTCGAAGGACGCGACGATCACCTCGAACCTGATCAGCCTCGCGCATGCGCTCGACGTCGTCGCCGTCGCCGAGGGAATCGAGTCCAACGCTCAACTCGACGCACTTCGCCTGTTCGGCTGCGACCATGCACAGGGATTCCTCTTCGCGTACCCGGGGCCCGCGGACGAGATCGGCAATCTGCTCGTCAGGCCCCCGATTGAGCCCGACGAGACGGCGACCGCGGTGGCTTAGAGGCGGAGCCTCCTGCCGACCGGGAGAGTTCAGGACGAGCTCGCGTAACCCGTGTGCGCGTCGCGAAGGCCGAGTCGCACGCCGCAGACGTCTGCGAATAAAATCGCCGCTTCCCGGCAATCGGAGGGCAGGGCATGACATCGAGCGTCACCTGGGACAGCCTGCGCGACCTTGCGCGACTGCGGGCCGAGAAGGGTTGCGCGATCAGCCTCTATCTCGATCTCGATCCCAGCGTCTCGCCGACTCCTGCCGACACCTCGAGCCGGATCAACGCTCTCGTCGACGAGGTCGAGCGCTCGAACGCGGCAACCCGGCCGGAGCTGACCCATGAGCAGCGGGAGGGGCTGCGCAAGGACGTGGAGCGGATCCGCCGCTTCTTCGAGCAGGAGTTCACCCGCAACGGCGCGCGCGGCCTGGCCGTCTTCACGGCCGGGCTCGACAACGTCTGGCAGGACCTGCCGCTGAGTGAGGCGGTGCCCGATGCGGTGCGGGTCGGCCGCACCTTCTACCTCGCCCCGCTCGTGCCGCTCGTGGGGCGTGGTGAGGGCGCAATCGTCGCCTTCGTCGGGCGTGAGCGCGGAGATCTCTACCGCCTGCGGGCGGGACGGCTCGAGGAGCTGGAGGAGCACTTCCAGGAGCAGCACGGCCGCCATGACCAGGGCGGCTGGTCGCAGGCGCGGTATCAGCGGCACATCGAGAAGCTCGTGGACGACCACTTGCGCGAGATCTCCGAGCGGCTCGACCGGCAGGTCCGGCGCCTGCGCGGCCCGCGTGTGATCGTGGTCGCGTCCGAAGAGACCCGGGCGGACCTGGAGGAGAAGCTGACGAACGAGGTGCGAAAGGCGATCATCGGCTGGACGACCGCCGAGGCCCACGCGGACGCGCCTGCGCTCCTCGACATCGTCGAGCCCGTCCTCAAGCGCTGGCGGGCCGAGCAGGAGACCGAGGCCATCGAGCGCTGGCAGGAGGAGGCAGGCCGCAACGGCCGCGCCGCCGCGGGCTGGGCGCAGACGCTCGAGGCAGCCTCCGACGGGCGCGTCGAGCTGCTCCTCTTCCAGGACGGTGTGAACCGAGACGCCTGGCAGTGCCCGGCCTGCGGTCGGCTCAGCAGCGAAGCCGGCACCTGCCCGCTCGACGGGACGCGGATGGAGCGGGACGACGCGGGCCTCGATCTCGCATGCCACCAGACGCTCGCTCACGGCGGCACGATCTGGGCCCTCCGCGAGCGCCAGGACCTGGAGCCGGTCGAAGGAATCGGCGCGCTCCTCCGCTACTGAGCGCCTCGGCCTGAGAAGGCCGCTTCAGGAATACTCTTTGTGATGGCCTCTCTCGCCCGGACGATTCTCGAGGAGCACCTCGAACGCGGCGAGCTCGTGCCCGGCCAGGAGATCGCGCTCCGGGTCGATCAGACGCTCGCGCAGGACGCGACCGGGACGATGGCCTGCATGCAGTTCGAGCTGTTCGAGGTCGAGCGGGTTCAGGTGGAGACGGCGGTCGTCTACGTCGACCACAACATCCTCCAGATCGACTTCAAGAACCCGGACGACCACCGCTTCCTCCAGGCGATGGCGGCGCGTTACGGCCTCTGGTTCTCGCGCCCCGGCAACGGCATCTGCCACTACGTCCACTGCGAGCGCTTCGCGACGCCAGGCAAGACCCTCGTCGGCGCGGACAGCCACACGACCCAGTCCGGCTCCTGCGGGATGATCGCGATCGGGGCGGGCGGGCTCGACGTCGCGGTCTGCATGGCCGGTCACCCGTTCGAGCTGCCGTGCCCGAAGATCGTGGGCGTCTTCCTGGAGAACGAGCTCCGGCGGCCCTGGATCCAGGCAAAGGACGTTATCCTCGAGCTCCTACGCCGGCGCGGAGTGCGCGGCGGGCGGGGCGCGATCTTCGAGTTCACGGGCCCCGGCGTCTCGACCCTCACGTATACCGAGCGGGGAACGATCGCGAACATGATCGCCGAGCTCGGCGCGACCGGCGCCGTCTTCCCGGCAGACGTCGAGACCCGCGGCTGGCTCGCCGAGCAGCGGCGCGAGGACGATTTCACGGCGCTGGAGACCGGCGACACCGGCGACTTCGACGAGGAGGAGCACATCGACCTCGCCGAGCTGGTGCCGCTGGTGGCGAAGCCTTCGAGTCCCGGCAACGTCGTCCCGGTCGACGAGCTGGTCGGGACCGAGTTGACGCAGGTCTGCATCGGCTCCTCGGTCAACTCGTCCTACGCCGACCTGGCTGTCTGCGGTGCGGTCCTTCGCGGTCAGCAGCTCTCGGAGAAGCTCGTCTCGGCGACCGCGACGCCTGGCTCGCGCCAGATTCTCGACCAGATCACGCGCTCCGGCACCTATGTCGACCTGCTGATGGGCGGCGTCCGGATGCTCGAGCCCGCCTGCGGTCCGTGCGTCGGGATGGGCCAGGCGCCGCCGTCGGGCTCGAACTCGCTCCGTACCTTCAACCGCAACTTCCCCGGCCGAAGCGGCACAGCCGACGACCAGGTGTACCTCTGCTCGCCGGCGGTCGCCGCCGCATCGATGCTCACGGGCGTGATCTCGGACCCGCGCGAGCTGCCGGAAGTCGAGCTTCCTCCGCGCCCGGAGGCCCGCCCCGAGGTCGTGCAGAAGCACATCCTCGAGCCGGTTCCCGCGGAGGAGGCCGTGTCGATCGAGATCCCGCGCGGTCCGAACATCAAGCCGCCGCCGGAGCAGAAGCCGCTGCCGGACGAGCTCCGGATGCGTGTCCTGATCGTCGCGCCCGACGATATCTCGACCGGCGACCTCTCGCCGGACGGCGCGACCGTGATGGCCTATCGCTCGAACGTTCCCGCGATCGCGGAGTTCACCTTCCAGCACCGCGACAAGGAGTTCCCGAGGCGGGCGCACGAGTGGGGCGGAGGCTTCATCGTCGCCGGCGACAACTACGGCCAAGGCTCGAGCCGCGAACATGCCGCACTCGCGCCGGCCCAACTCGGCGTGCGCGCCGTGATCGCCAAGAGCTTCGCCCGGATCCACCGCCGCAACCTGATCGCCCAGGGGATCGTCCCGCTCCTCTTCAAGGACGAGGCCGACTACGACAAGGCCGGGCTGGGGCAGACCTGGACGATCTCCCGCCTCCACTCGATCGCCGAGGGCGAGGACGACCTCGAGACCGAGATCGAGGGCGTCGGCACAATCACGCTCACGCACGACCTGTTGCCACGCGAGCGCGAGATCGTGGTCGCCGGCGGCCTGATCCGGTACCTCCGCGAGCAACAGCCCGCGGCAGCGTAGACGGACGAGTCGCTAGGCCGCGTCGACCGCGCGCGGAAGCTCATGTGCCTCGGCCGGTAGCTCGGCGGGTGACTCGGCGGCCTGCTCGAGCTTCGTCTCGAACCGTCCGAGCCGCTTCTCCGCGTCCCCAAACTTGTTCTGCGCCCGCCCGAGATGCGTCCCGACGAGCTCGAAGTCTTCCTTGAAGCGGCCGAAGTCCTTCTGGAGCTGGGAGCAGTAAGCCATCACCTCGTGGGCGTGCTGCTCGATCTGGAGACCCTTGAGGCCGAGCACGATCACCTGGAGGTAGGCCGTCAGCGTCGTGGGTGAGACCGGCAGCACGCGCTTTCCGTGCGCGTACTCGAGCAACGCCCCGGTCTTGCCGCAGACGAGCTCGTAGTAGATCGCTTCCGACGGCAGGTACATGAAGGCGAAGTCGTACGTGCCTTCGTCGGGACGGATGTACTTCCCGGCGATGGCGTCGACGTGGGTCTTGACGTCGCGCGCGAAGAGCTTCTCGAACTGCTGTCGCTCGATGTCGTTTTCCGCCGCGAGCATCCGTTCGAAATTGTCGAGCGGGAACTTGGAGTCGATCGGGACGATCCGATCGACCTTGATCACGGCGTCGACGCGCTCCCCGCCCGCAAACCCGTGCTGGAGCGCGAACGCGTTCGGCGGCAGGCGGTCGCGGAGCAAGTTCTCCAGCAGGAGCTCACCGAACCCCCCGCGGGCCTTCGGCGGCCGCAGGATCTGCTGGAGCTGGCTCAGCCCTTTTGCCTGCTCGGCCATCTGGAGTGTCGCCTGCCCGACCTGGCCGAGCTGCTTGTGGATCGCGTTGGTCTGCTTGGAGGCGTGCTCGAGCCGGCGGTCGACCTTCGTGTCGAGCTCGCCGAGCCGCCGGTCCATCGTCGCGGTGATCGCCTCGAGGCGTCCGTCGACCTCGGCGTTTCTGCTTGTGAGGTGCCGGTCGAGAACGCGGCTGAGCCAGAGGGCGAGCGCGCCGCCGCCGGCCAAGAGCACAGCCACTGTCGCGATCAACGTCATGAGCCGACGAACCCTAGTCGGGGGGTCGGACGGAATGAAGGCGCCGCTTGCGGCGCCGCCCTCAAGGCGGGCGGGCTCCGCCCGTCCGCCCGTCTGAAATGACCGGTCGACACTGATTGGGCACCGGTCGTCTACGAAGGAGGGCGGCTCACGCCGCCCTCCTTCAAATCGCCAGTGCGCCTGTGGAGCTACGGGCCGCTGGGCGGCTGCTCCTGCTCTTCCTGCGGCGGCTGGCTGGGGGGCGCGCCTTCTGAGGGCATCGACCCCGGCTCTGGACCCTGGTGCATACCTTCGCTTGGCATGGAGCTCTCGCCGGCCGTCTTCTTCTCACGACCGAGCAGCTTGTCGAGCCAACTCATCGCTCCTCCCTCGCAGGGTGTGTGGGGGCCAAGTATCCGAGATGGGCGTTAAAAACGCCAGATCCGGACAACCTTTCGGCCCTCCGGATCTGACCCGACGACACTAACCCGCCGCGGCCACGCCGTCAAGTACCCTCGAAAGCTACTGCTAGCATCGCCCGCCCGTGGCCAAGAAAGCCCGCACGCCAGCCCCTCCGCGGAAGGTCCAGGCGCCCCAGCGGCGTGTCGAGCACAGGCGGGGACGCTCGGCCGAAGACCGGAGGACCCTCTGGATCGCCATCGCGTTCGCCGCCTCCGGAGTCGCGGCCGTCGCGATCGTGGCGGCGGTCATCTTCGCCACCGGCGGCAAGTCGAGCAGCCCGGCGAGTGGGGGCAAGGACATAGACCAGGGCCAGCTTGTCGGCCTCCAGACCGGTCCGGCGCCCTGGAACGTGGGCGTCGACCACCTGCCGGACCGGCTCGATCCGCTCGGCCTGACTCCGCTCTCGGCTGAGGGGAACGTGCTCCACATCCACGAGCACCTCGATATCTACGTCAACGGCAAGCACATCACCATCCCGACCGGGATCGGCATCTTCGACAACCAGTTCATCACCGAGCTGCACACGCACTCCGCCGGCGCGGAAGGGCTTCCGGGCCCACAGACGCGCCCGACCGGCGTGATCCACCTTGAGTCGAACAAGAACCAGACCTACACGCTCGGCCAGTTCTTCGGCGTCTGGGGCGTGCGCTTCACGCCGGATTGCATCGGCGGCTATTGCAAGCAGCTGACACCATGGCGCGTCTACCGCAACGGAAAGCTCTACACCGGCGACCCGACGACGATCCCGCTGAAGGAGCACGACGAGTACGCGATCGTGATCGGCACCCCGCCGAAGAAGATCCCCTCGAGCTTCAAGTGGCCGAGGGGCCTCTAGCCCCCCGGTATCCTTGCGCGGCCGGGGTGGCGAAATTGGTCATACGCGCCTGACTTAAAATCAGGTGTCCCCTCAGGGGGCGTGAGGGTTCGACTCCCTCCCCCGGCATCTCTCCGAACGCTTCTCCGACGGGCCTGCGTGAGCCGCAGCCGCGCATGTCGGCTGCGGCGGCGAACTCCCCCAGGGAGAGCGCTGGGGACGGATTGTGACAGAGCCGGCACAGAGTCCCCTTGACACGGATTCGGGTCCGACACCGTTCGACAGGCATCGAGCTCGGAAAGGTCCCTGGAAGCAGCGGCACCTTCCTCGTAAGCTCCATTAGGGATGCGGACCGAGGGCCCACCGCCGGACCCGGATCAGGTGGACGGCGCTCAGGCCGCCGAAACGGCCGTGACGCGCACGTTCCTGATCGCAGACGTGCGTGGCTATACGAGCTTTACGCAGTCTCACGGAGACGAGGCTGCCGGGCATCTCGCCGCGAGGTTCGCAGGGCTCGCGCGGGCCGCAGTGACTGCGACGGGTGGTGAGGTAATCGAGCTTCGGGGAGACGAGGCGCTCTGTGTCTTCCATTCGGCGCGGCAAGCCCTTCGAGCCGCCGTCGAGCTGCAGATGCGTTTCCGGCAGCACGTCGAAGGTCAGCCTGCCTTCCCGCTCGGGGTCGGCATCGGCCTCGCCGCAGGCGAGGCGGTACCCGTCGAGGGAGGCTATCGCGGCGGGGCACTGAACCTCGCCTCGCGCCTCTGCAACCTCGCGAGCGGCGGGCAGATCCTGGCCAGCGAGACCGTGACGAGCCTTGCCGGGATGCTCGAGGGCGTTCGGTTCGTCGAGCGCCGTCGCACGAGGCTGAAAGGCCTGGAGAAACCGGTACGGGTGATCGAGGTCGTCCCGGAGGTCGAGCTTCCGGCGCTACCGGAAGCGCCCCGCGGGCACCGCCCGCGGCCGCTCCTCTTTGGGGCAGCAGGCGCGGTGATTCTCGCCGGCGCGATCACCGCCGCTTCGATCGAGCTCACTGGCGGCGGAGGCGGCACCACCGCCGCCCTCTCCGCCGTCGTGCCCGACTCGCTCGCGGTCGTCGATCCTAAGACAAACGGAATCGTCGGGCAGGTGCACATCCCCGGCCGGCCGTCGCTGGTGACGGCGGGGCGAAGATTCGTCTGGGTGGCGAGCGACGCCAGCCGCACCGTCTCGTCGATCGCGTCCGACAAGCGAGCGGTGGGGAACGTCGTTGCACCCAACGCGACCCCGAGCGCGCTCACGGCGGAGGGTGACGCGGTCTGGATGTTCGACGGGACCCGCCGCATCCTCCTAAAGATCGATCCAGCCTACGAGGAACCGACTCGGAGGATCGCTCTGCCACGTGCGCCGCCCCTGCCGGCCACGAACCGCAGGCTGAGCAGCCTGAGCGTCTTCTTCGGAGCGCACGCTCTGTGGGTCACGGACGGATCGAGCCGCCTGCTCCGCGTAGAGCCTGAAAGCGGGCGTGTCCAAGCGCTTGACGTTCACCACCCACTCGACGATGTGGCCGTCTCCGCTGGTGCCGTCTGGGCCGTCAGCGGCCCCGCGGCCTCCCTGTTCAAGATCGATCGGCACGCCCGGGCGATCGAAACCCGGATTCGCATCGTCAACCGACTCGGCGCGACGGCGCCGTTCCCGGTCGCCGTCGCGGTGGGCGAGGGATCGGTGTGGGTGGTGAACGCGAACACGCAGACGGTCAGCAGGATCGATCCGGAGTTCGACAGCGTCACCGCGACAATTCCGCTCGGCATCGGACGGAACCCGAGTGACATCGCAACCGGCGGCGACGCGGTGTGGGTCGCGAATAGCGGTAACGGCACGCTGGCAAGGATCGACCCGAGCACCAATTCCTCCTCCGCGATCCCGTTGGGCAACAGGCCGACCAGTGTTGCCGTCGGCGGCGGCCGGGTGTGGGTGAGCGTTCAGCCGGGCTTCAGGGCCATTCCCAGCAGCGGTGCAGAGCCCGCTTCTGCGTTGGAGCCGGAGACGCTCCCTGCCTCCCGGTGCTCACCCGTCGAGTTCGAGGGGAAAGGGCAGCCGCGGTATCTGATCGCCTCTGACCTCCCGTTTCAGGGGCAGAGCAGCTTGGCGGAAACGCTGCAGATGAGCGACGCCGTCAGGTTCGTGCTTGCGCAGCATCACTTCAGGGCCGGGCGATACTCCGTCGGCTACCAATCCTGCGACGACTCGATCGCAGCGACCGGCAGCTACGACAGCGCGCGGTGCAAGGCGAACGCGCAGGCGTACGCCGCCACGAAGAGCGTCATCGGCGTGATCGGCGGCTACAACTCGGGATGCGTGCAGGCTCAGCTCGCAGTCCTCGCGCGGGCGCGGGATGGGCCGCTGGCGGTGATCGGCACGGCGTCGACGTACGTGGGCCTGACGCACGCCGGGCCCGGCACGGCCCGTGGTGAACCGCAGAAGTACCACCCTGGCGGAAAGCGAAGCTATGTTCGCGTGGTGGCCGCGGACGACATCCAGGGTGCAGCCGATGCGATCCTGGCAAATCGGCTCGGCGTGACGAGACTCTACGTCCTTCACGACGGAGATCCCTACGGCTTCGGGATCGCATCGGACGTCCGGCACGCCGCAACCAAACTGGGCGTCCGCATCGCCGGGTTCGAACGCTGGGATCCCCACGCCCGTACGTACGGCGCGCTTGCGCGCCGAGTTCGGAGGACGGGGGCCGACGGAGTATTCCTAGGCGGCAGTGTCGACATCTCGAACGGGCCTGCGCTGGTCAAGGACCTTCGCGCCGCACTCGGCCAGCGCGTTCACATCCTCCTGCCCGACGGCTTCTCGCCGATCTCGGCCTTCGCGCAGCTGGCAGGCCCTGCAGCCGAGGGGATCACCGTCAGCCTCCCGGCCCCCGCGCCTGACCGGGTCAGAGGGGCAGGACGACGGTTCGTCGCCGATTTCAGAAAGGCGATCGGCAGGCCGGTGGAAACGTATTCCGTGACCGCCGCGCAGGCCACAGAAGTTCTGCTCGATTCGATCGCAAGATCGGACGGGACGCGCGCCTCCGTCACGCGGCAGCTCTTCAAGACCAAGATCAAGAACGGGATCCTCGGCAGCTTCTCCTTCGATCGGAAGGGCGATACGACGGCGGGCGCGATGACGATCTACCGCGTCGTGAGCGGGAGACCGAGAGTCTTGAGCGTGATCACCCCGTCGCCGAGCCTCGTCCGCTAGCCTCGGTCGACCTCTTCGAAGACGCCGTGAGCGAACGTCCGCGCTACTTCATCGGCCAGGCCATCGGTGTCGACGATCTCGAGCAGGAACAGCTCTATCTGCGGGAGAAGGCTCGACGCCACAATCGACTCCTTCACGGCTGGGGAATCGTCCGCGGCCTGGAGCTGCAGGCGGGGAAGCCGGGCACGGGCGAGGTGACAATTTCGCCCGGGTATGCGCTCGACCCGCGCGGGGAGGAGATCGTCGTAGACGAGAGCGTGAGCGTCGACCTCTCCGCCCACTCGGTAGGGAAGACCCTCTATCTGGCGGTTCGGCAAGACGAGCGCCTTGAGCATCCGGTCCCGTCTCCTCATGGCACGGAGTACTCGCGCATCCGCGAGACCTTCGCCGTGGAGGTGCTGACCAGCGTGCCGAGACGGAAGACGCTCGTAACCCTCGGGGACGTCGAGCTGGGACGCGGCCACACGATCGCCAGGATCGGCACCGCGCACCGGCGCCGGGTCGGCGGCTGACGGTCGCCAGGGCCGCACTACACTGCGGCTCGTGTCCGAGGTGCAGGAGGTTTCGCCCGGCGAAGGCCATCTCGAGTGGGAGACGCCGCTCTACCGGACGGCGCTCGCCCAGTACGAGCAGGCACTCCCATACGCGAACGTCGAGGAACTCGTGGCAGAACGGCTCCGCTACCCGGAGCGGTCGCTCGTGGTCAGCGTGCCCGTCAAGCTCGACTCGGGCCGCTGGACGGTCTTCCCCGGCTACCGCGTCCAGCACTCGACCGTCCTCGGCCCGACCAAGGGGGGCGTCCGCTACGACCCGGAGGTCACGCTCGGCGAGTGCGCCGCGCTCGCGATGTGGATGACCTGGAAATGCGCGCTACTGCGGCTTCCCTACGGTGGCGCGAAGGGCGGCGTCCGGTGCCATCCGCACGAGCTTTCGCGCGACGAGCTCCAGAGGATCACGCGCCGCTTCACCGCCGAGCTGCTCCCGATCATCGGCCCGCAGGAGGACATCCCGGCGCCCGACATGGCGACGAACGAGCAGACGATGGCCTGGATGATGGACACCTACTCGATGCAGGTCGGCCACGCCGTTCCCGAGATCGTGACCGGAAAGCCCGTCTCGCTCGGCGGCTCGCTCTTCCGGCACGAGGCGACCGGCGCGGGCGTGGTGATGGTGATCGAGCGCGCCTGCGAGAAGCTCGGGTGGCGGCTGGACGAGCAGCGCTGTGTCGTCCAGGGGTTCGGCAACGTCGGCGGGATCGCCGCGGCCGAGCTCCACGAGCGGGGCGCTCAGGTCGTCGCGGTGTCGGACGCCTCCGGCGGCGTGCACGACGAGGCGGGCCTCGACGTCGCCGACCTGCGCCGCTTCGTCGAGGAGCGCGGCACGCTCGAGGGTTACTCCGAGGCGGCACACATCACGAACGAGGAGCTGCTCGAGCTTCCCTGCGACGTCCTCGTGCTGGCCGCGCGCGAGGACCAGGTCACAGGCGAAAACGCCGGCCGCGTCCACGCGCGCCTGGTGGCCGAGGGCGCGAACGGCCCGACCTCCCTCGAGGCCGACGCGATCCTGGCCGACCGCGGCGTCGTCGTCCTCCCGGACGTGCTCACGAACGCCGGCGGCGTCACCGTCTCCTACTTTGAATGGGTGCAGGACCTGGGCCGGTTGTTCTGGGACCGCCGGGAGATCCGCGCGAAGCTCGAGGCGCAGCTCGGCGACGCCTTCGAGCGCGTCTGGCGGCTGGCCGCGGAGCAGAGCCTCTCGCTCCGCAGCGCGGCGCTGGTCGCCGGGATTCGCGAGGTCGCCGGCGCCCTCGAGGCAAGGGGGATCTACCCATGACCGGCTCTCGCGTCCGTGACGCGATGATCCCGGAGCCGCAGACGCTCGATGCGGGCGCGACTGCGCAGGAGGCGGGCGAGCACCTCGTCCAGCCGGACGTCCGCGCCGTTTTCGTCAGCGACGACCAGAGGCTGGTGGGCGTCGTCACGCGCAAGACCCTCGTACGCGAGGTGGTCGCGGCGGGCCGCGACCCGCGCGAGGCGAAGCTCGGCGAGATCGCAGAGAAGCCCCACTGGACGCTGGATTCCGACCTGCCACTCGACCAGGCGTTCCGGCTCCTCGAGGAGCGCGACGCCGAGCGGGTGCCGGTGACGGAGGACGGCCTCCTCGTCGGCGTGATCTCGCGCAGCGTCCTCCAGCGGCGGCTGGCCGAGGACGAGCCGCCAACGGACCCCGAAGAAGGGATCTAGGCTCGG
Organism: Gaiellaceae bacterium; assembly: GCA_036506915.1. Taxonomy (GTDB): domain Bacteria; phylum Actinomycetota; class Thermoleophilia; order Gaiellales; family Gaiellaceae; genus AC-32. Next base: position 60,105 of record DASXQY010000078.1, read on the forward strand.
CTCAAGGCGCTGACCTGCGCCTTTGCCATCGCCTCGAAGTTCTCCCAGAGCTGCGGAGCGCCGCGCCCGCGCATCTCGAGCAGGATGCTCTCCAGCCGTTCCCAGACGCCCGCGACCCAGAGCCAGTCGAACAGGAGCTCCTCGTTGACGAGGCCCCGCTTCCAGAGCGTCGCGACCGTCTCGTGCCAGGCTGCCATGCCGCTCACGTAGAGGAACTCGTCGGTCCCCGGCGGGTACTTCTCGAAGAACTCGTCGGCGTCGGTGACGAATTCATCGCTCCAGATCCAGCCGCGCGCCTTGGGGTGCACCATCTGCGACCCGAGCTGCGCGAGCTCAATCACGAGGTGCGCGTCGTCCTTGGTCGGCTCGGCCATCGTCCCTCCTTCAGCAGCAGGTGTATGCCCCGGGCGGAGCTTCTCCCTCCTCCGCCTCGGGCAGCGCCGCGGCCTCGAGCGCTGCGCCGTGGAGGATGTCACGCTCGCTGGCCTCGAGCTCGTCGAGACCGTAGCGGCCGAGCACCTCGTCGACGATCACAGCGCCGGCGACGATCACCGGCGCGCGTTCAGGGTCGAGCGCGGGGAGCTCGCGCCGCTCGGAGAGGGGGAGGGAGGCGAGCCGGTCGAGCTGCTCCTCGACCCCGCGGCGCGAGATGCGATGGCCGTGGACGCGATCCGGATCGTGCTCGGCCAGGCCGAGGTCGAGGGCGGCGAGGGTCGTGATGGTGCCCGCCACGCCGATCGCGCTCGTCGGGTGCAGGTGGGGAAGGGCCTCACGGACTGCGGCGGCGGCGGCGTCGAGCTCCTCGCCCGTCGGGGGATCGGTGTGAAAGAAACGCTCGGTCAGACGACCGGAGCCGAGGTCGAGGCTCGTCCGAAAATCAGAGCTGATCAGCTCGGTGGAGCCGCCGCCGACGTCGAGCACGAGCGTGTCCGGGCCGAGTGCGCGCCCGTTCGCCACGCCGCGGCGAGTCAGGTCCGCCTCGTCCTCGCCCGAGAGCAGGCGCGTGACGAAGCCGTAGCTCCACTCGATCTCGCCGAGGAAGGCCTCGCCGTTCTCGGCGTCGCGGATCGCGCTCGTGCCGACGGCGAGCACGCGCTCCGCGGCGAGCTCGTCCAGCTCGCGGCGGTAGTCGGTCAGGACGTTGCGCACCCGCGCGATCGGGAGCGGAAGTAGCTTGCGACGCTCGTCCACGCCCTCGCCGAGCCGCGTGATCCGTGTGCGCCGCGCCACCTCCTCGACGCGACCGCCCGCGACGTCCGCAACGAGCAGCCGGGTCGAGTTGGTGCCGAGATCGACAACGCCCACGCGCATCTCGACGATGGTATCGGTGCCGCGTGAGCTTAGGAACGCGTGCGAATCCAGGTGAGGACGAGCGCGCGCGCCTTCGCCGAGTAGCGCGCGTTCCCGACCAGGTTCCAGCCGTGCAGCGAACCGGAGTAGAAGACGGCGCGCTTATCGCGAGCGCCGATCCTGCGGAAGATTCCGAGCGCTTCCTTCACCGGTGCGCGCCAGTCGTGAAGCGTGCCGAGGTAGAGGAACGGTGCGCGGATCCGCTTGAGCCCGTTCGGGTTGTTGATGCCGAAGCCCGTCCAGAGGCGGGTGCCCGAGAGGCTGACCCGGCCGTCGACTCTGAGGGCGGAGGTGTTCTGCACGACCGCGGCTCCGCCCATGGAGGCGCCGATGAGGAACACGTGCTCGACACCTTCCTCACGAGCGCGAGCCACCACAGCGGCGAGATCTCTGCCGAGCGACAGGCGATTGCGCGACGGGGTTTGCGACCGCCCCCAGCCCCGAAAATCGAAGGCGAGGACGCGGAACCCGGCCGGCGCGAGCTTTGCCGCGTAGGGAAGCGTGTCGCACAGGTCCGAGCGCCCCTGGTGGGCGAGGATGATCGCGGTCGAGCCGCCGCCGGCCTCGATCGTGTAGAGGCGAACGCCGTCCCGCGTCATCAGCCACGACGGCTGCGCTTCGAGGCCGTACGCGGAGCCACAGGCCTCGGCGAGAGTCGGGGGCGAGTCGGCGGCCGCGGAGCCGCCGGTGGTGGCGGCGACGACGAGCAGCGCGATGACGAGAGGACGAAGCGGGCGCAGTAGGTCTTGTAGACGTCCGTAGCCCGGGCTATGCTCGAAAGTAGTCCTTTCGCGCATATTCTCATGGAGACTAGCAACAATCGACCCACGACGACCGAGTACGGCGTGCTCGGCCTCCTCGCCTCCGGCGAGAGCTCGGGCTACGACCTCGCCCGGGCCGCGTCGCGCAGCATCGGCTACATGTGGGCCCCGTCGCGGAGCCAGATCTACAAGGTGCTTCCGCGCCTCGTGGCAGCCGGCTATGCGGACAGCCGCGAGGTCGAGCAGCACGGCCGCCCGGACAAGGCGATCTACCGGATCACGCCGGCCGGACTGGAGGCCCTGCGCGCCTGGGTCGAGACCATCGAGGAGGAGTCGCCGGGTGTCTTCGTGATGAAGCTCTTCTTCGCGTGGACCGCGCCTCCTGAAGCCGCTCGCGAGCAGCTTGCCCGCTACCGAAGCCGGGTCGAGCGGCATCTCGCCGAGTTCGAGGAGATGGAACGCAACCTGCCGAACAGCGACGAGCCGGTCCATTCGCGCGTGGCGCTGCGTCACGGGATCCTTCGCGCCCGCGCGACGCTCGAATGGGCGAAGGAGGCGGCGGCGCTGCTCGAGAGCGAGGCCGGACGCCGCCCCTCGCACCGGCGTGCCCGGTCGACTCTCAAGGCGTGACTCTCAGCGGCTAGTCAGGCGGCGGCGCTGTAGCCGTGCTCGGGGTCGTGGCTGACGACCTTTGCGAGCACCGACTTCAGCTGGGCGAGCTGGTGTCGGCGGTCGGCGAGGGCGGTCTCGTCGGCGCCGTCGCCCTCGAGCTGTTGCGTCTCGAGGACGAGGGTCCGGATCCGGTCCAACAGGGGGTCGATCTCGTGCAATGCCATCAGGCGGCCTCCTCGATCGGAACTGCGTCGAATTGAGCTTCCTCGACCGCGGCGGGCGGACGGGACTCGATCAGCACCGCCGCGAGGACGGCGGCGAGCGCGGCCAGCCCGGTCAGGGCGTAGAAGGCGATCTGGAAGCCGTGCGTCAGGGCCGCGGCCCCGAGCGGCGAGGCGCCCGGGTGCGCGTCCACGTAGCGGGTCGTGAAGGTGGTGGCGATCGTGGACGCCGCGGCGAGCCCGATCGCGCCGCCGATCTGCTGGGTCGTGTTGAGCAGGCCGGAGGCGACGCCCGCGTCGGCCGCCTCGACCCCCATCAGCGCGGCGATCGTCATCGGCACGAACGCGAAGGCGAGCCCGACCGCGCTGACCAGGAAGGCGGGGAAGAGGTCGAAGAAGTAGTGGCCGTCCGCGGGGAGCCGGGTGAGCAGCACCAGCGAGCCGGCCGCGAGCGTGAGCCCGACCGGCAGGACGAGGCGGACGCCGACCCGCGTGACCAGGTTCTGGGAGACGCCGGCGAGCACGATGATCGTCAGCGTCAGCGGCAGGTAGGCAACGCCCGTCTCGATCGCCGAGTAGTGCAGCACCTGCTGCATGTAGAGGGTGCCGAGGAAAAACTGCGAGAAGACGGAGCTGCCGAGCAGGAACGCGGTCACGTTCGCCCCGGTGAGTGTCCGCAGGCGGAAGATGCGCATCGGCAGCAGCGGCGCCCTCGAGCGCAGCTCGATCGCGACGAACGCGAGGATCAGCGCGGCGGAACCGGCCAGAAGCCCGATCGTCTCGGTCGTGCCCCAGCCGATCTCGGTCGCCCGGGTCATCGCGTAGACGAGGAGCATCAGGCCGCCGGTGACCGACGCGGCGCCCGCGACGTCGAAGTAGCGGTGCTGGAGCCCGGCGCGGCTCTCACGGAGCAGGAACGGGCTGAGCGCGACGATGGCCGCTCCGACCGGGACGTTGATGAAGAAGATCCATGACCAGTTGAGAGAGCTGGTCAGTAGGCCGCCGAGCAGCACGCCGGCCGCGGCGCCACTGCCGGAGACCGCGCCCCAGACGCCGAGCGCGATGTTGCGCTCGCGCCCTTCGGCGAAGGTGGTGGTCAGGATCGAGAGCGCAGCGGGGGCGAGCAACGCTCCGCCGAGCCCCTGCGCGGCGCGGAACGCGATCAGCGACGCCTCCGACCAGGCGAACCCGGCGAGCAGGGAGCTGGCGGTGAAGAGGATCACGCCCGCAATGAAGAGCCGGCGCCGGCCGAGCAGGTCGGCCATCCGGCCGCCGAGCAGCAGGACGCCGCCGAACATGATCGCGTAGGCGGTGATCACCCACTGGAGGCTCTCCTGGGTGAAGTGGAGGTCGGTCTTGATCGACGGTAGTGCGACGTTCACGATCGCCACGTCGAGGACGACCATGAACTGGGCTGCGACGAGGACCGCGAGCGCGATCCAGCGCCGGTCAGCCAAGGCGGTTTGGTTTCGTGGCGACATGGAAATCCCTCTCCCTTGGAAACTCTTGTTTTGTCCTATTCGTTTTCTACCGTATACGATCTGTCCTTGTCAAATATTGATTATTTGCTAGGGTTTCGGTATGGCAACGAGTGAGATCACGGAGAGGGAGACGAGCAAGCTGTTCCACCGCCACCCGCCGACCGCGGGGATGCTGCTCGTGAAGATCGGCCGCGCCGCCGAGCGCTGGTACACCGAGGCGCTCAAGCCGAGCGGGCTCACGCCTCGGCATCTCGGGGTGCTGTTCGAGGTGCGTGCCCGGCCCACGAGCCAGCAGGCGCTGATCGAGTCGATCGGGGTCGACCCGAGCAAGCTGGTCGGCCTGCTCAACGATCTCGAGACAGACGGTTTGATCGTCCGCCGCCGCGATCCGGAGGACCGGCGTCGACACATCGTCGAGGTCTCGAAGGAGGGTCGCGCCCGTATCGCGGCCGCCGAGCGCGCGGCGAAGGCGGTCGAGGATCGACTGTTCGTCGGGCTCGACTCGGAGCAGCGGACAGAGCTACTCGGCCTTCTCGCGCAGGTCGCCGACACCAGCGGCATCTACGAAGGCTGCGCCGAGCTCGTCGCCCACGCCGACTAGCGCAAGACCCGTGGTAAACTGCCGCCTGCGACGCGGGGTGGAGCAGTCAGGTAGCTCGCCGGGCTCATAACCCGGAGGTCGCAGGTTCAAATCCTGCCCCCGCTACTGGAAAGGCCCTGGAGACAGGGCCTTTCTCTTGTGGATCACCGGCGCTGTGCCCATCTTTGCAAGCGTTTGACACGCCCGTGCGACCTTGGTGCGCGGAACTTGGCTGAGCACAGCACAACTCAAGTGAGAGGAGACACGCCCAGGCGACGCCTCCGAACAGGAGGGTGGTAGATGGCAAGATCTCCTGAGGAACGAAGTCCAACAGGGGCAGGGGAGCGGTGTGCTAGCGGTACGG
>DASXQY010000079.1:0-2557 GCA_036506915.1 Gaiellaceae bacterium
GCCGGCGCGGCCCCACTGCTGGCGGAGGCTCGAGACGGTGCCGGGGAAGCCGACCGAGACGACCGCGTCGAGCAGGCCGACGTCGATCCCGAGCTCGAGCGCGTTCGTCGCCGAGACGCCGAGCAGCTCTCCCGCGGAAAGGCGCTGCTCGATCTCGCGGCGCTGGGCCGGCGTGTAGCCCGCGCGGTAGGGGGAGAGGCGGCTGGAGTCGCCGAGCCGGTCGGCCGTGAAACGGTGGATGAGCTCGGCCGCCTTGCGGCTCTTGGCGAAGAGCAGCGTCCGCAGGTCGCGCGAGACGAGCTCGCCGAGCACGCGCGAACCCTCACCGAGCGGCGAGGCGCGGAGGCCGAGCGCCTCATCGGTGAGCGGCGGGTTCCAGAGGACGACCGTTCGCTCAGCGCGTGGAGCGCCGTCGTCTCCGATCACCGTCGCCGGGACGCCGAGCAGCCGCTCGACGAGCTCGCCCGGGTTCGCGATCGTCGCCGACGCGAGCAGAAACTGCGGCTCGGCTCCGTAGATCTTCGCCAGCCGACGGAGCCGGCGCAGCACGTTCGCGACGTGTGAGCCGAAGACGCCGCGGTAGACGTGCGCCTCGTCGACGATCACGTAGCGGAGGTTCGAGAGCACGTCGCCCCAGCGGTCGTGATGCGGGAGCACGCCGACGTGGAGCATGTCCGGGTTCGTCAGGACGAGGTTCGCCCACTTGCGGATCTGCCAGCGGCGCTCGGTCTCGGTGTCGCCGTCGTAGATCGCCGCCCGGAGCTTGGGCAGGCGGAACGTGCTCAGGCTGCGCAGCTGATCCTGCGCCAGCGCCTTGGTCGGGTAGAGGTACAGCGCGCGCTGCTTCGGCTCGCGAGCGATCGCGTCCAGCACCGGCAGGTTGAACGCGAGCGTCTTGCCGCTGGCTGTCCCGGTCGTGACGACGACGTGCTCGCCGCGGGCGGCGGCGTCCCAGGCCTCGCGCTGGTGGGTGTAGAGCTGGCCGATCCCCTGTGCCGCGAGGGCGTCGCGCACGCGCGGGTGCAGGTCGTCGGGAAGGGGCGCGAGCCGGGGCTCGCGTGCCGGCTCGCTTCCGAGGTAGGCGATCTCCTCGCCTTGAAGGAGATCACCCCAGAGGCTGGTCGCGACGCTCATCGTCGGGCTCTCAGTGCAACCACGTGGGGGTAGTCCTGGTCACCGAGCTCTTCCAATCGCTCGATTCGGAACCCCGCCTCTAGGAATGCGTTCAGGAAGACACCGAGGGGAAGATGCGCGCTGTCGACACGCGCACGGAGCCCGTCGGGATTGGCGACGCCCGGAGCGGAACTGTCATAGCGCCTCGAAGGACGGTAGCCGTGGTGCAGTTCGGGCACGCCTTCGGCGCCTACGAACAGCGAGTGTGGCCCGACGAAGCACGGATGGGCGCCGATGTAGACCACGGGAGCTTCGGGCCGGAGCACCCGCGCGGTCTCCTTGATCACCGCGGAGAAGTCTTCGACGTCGGTGTGCGTCCACACGGATACGGCGGCGTCGAAGATCTCGTCCTCGAAGGGGAGCCTATCCGCTGATCCTTGGATGACCTCGAGTCCACGGCCGCGGGCAACCTCGAGCATGTCCTCGGAGAGGTCGACGCCAACTGCCGACCAGCCGAGCTCAACCACCGCTGCAGTCGACAGGCCGGTCCCGCAACCGACGTCGAGACAGCGCCCATCGCCCGTGCCGAGCAGCCGCTGGAGGGCGCCGAGCTCGTCCGGCTTCAGCGCCGGGCGGAAACCTTCGTACCACTCGGCGACGCCGTCATAGCGCACGTTGCCCATGACGGCGATGCTAGCCAGGCATCACCACGGCGCCGAGAGCGGCGGCGGGTTAAGGAGCGGCTCGTTACGAATGGATCATGGCGCCGGAACGATTTGCGGTCGTGCGGTAAAGATCCTGCGCAGGAGTAGGATTGTCCTACCGGGGTGCCCACCTAGGGCTGAGATCAGACCCGCGAACCTGATCCGGGTAATGCCGGCGAAGGGAGAGTTTTGACACCACGTTGTTTGACGATCGCTACCTCCGACTCGGGCGGAGGCGCCGGGATCCAGGCCGACCTGAAGGCGTTTGCCGCGGCCGGCTGCCACGGCATGTCCGCCCTTGTCGCCCTGACCGCACAGAACACGGTCGGCGTGACAGCGATCCACGAGCTGCCGCCGGAGTTCGTGACCGCGCAGCTCGAGGCGGTCTTCGACGACATCGGCGTCGACGGGGCGAAGACGGGGATGCTGTTCTCGGCGCGTTTGATCGAGACGGTCGCCGAATGTCTCGAGGCGCGGCCGGTACCGCTGGTCGTCGACCCGGTGATGGTCGCGAGCTCGGGCGCCCAGCTGCTCGAGGACGACGCGGTCGAGACGCTGGTCGAGCGGCTCTTCCCGCTCGCCACCGTCGTGACGCCCAACCTCGCCGAGGCAGAGGTCCTCGCCGGGGTCAAGCAACAGACTTTTACTAAGTTCGAGCTGGCGGAGCGGATCCACGCTCTCGGCGCGGCGGCCGTCATCGTCACAGGCGGGCACGGTGAGCCGGTCGACCACCTCTTTGA
>DASXQY010000080.1:0-2342 GCA_036506915.1 Gaiellaceae bacterium
CGGCTCTGCGACGTGTCCGCTTCTGGCGCGTCGACGCTCGTCGCCCGCGGCCTACTCAATTTGGCTCACCGGGATGGGAGCAGCGACCCGGCCCCGCTCGAGCCGGGGCGGCGCTACATCGTGCGCGTGCCGCTCGACGCCGCCGCCTACGCCTTCCGGCCGGGCCACCGGCTGCGCCTCGCCGTCAGCCCGACTTACTGGCCCTGGGCCTGGCCGTCGCCCGACCCGGTCACCCTGACCGTCCACACAGGAGGGCCGACTCGGCTCGAGCTGCCGGTGCGCCCACCTCGCGACGAGGACGGCCACGCTACGACCTTCGCGCGTGCGCCGGAGACGAACGGCGCGAACGGAGCGTCGAGTCGGACGGTCTCCCACGACGCTCGGACGGGCCGCAGGACGCTCGTCCTCGACCGGATTCGCGGCCGGCGCCGCGCGCGTGAGGACGACCTGGAGGTCGAGGGCTCGCAGAAGGACGTCTTCACCATCGTCGAGGGCGACCCGCTGTCTGCGGCCGTGGAGTGCGAGCGATCGATGCAGATGCATCGGGACGGCTGGTCGGCTCGGGTGGAGACGCACAGCACGATGACCGCCGACGTCGAAGTCTTCCGTCTCGTCACTCTCGTCGAGGCGTACGAGAACGGGGAGCGGATCTACTCGCGCGAGCGTTCGTTCGAGGTTCCGCGCGACCTCGTCTAGTTGCCCGCGAAAGTTTGAACGGCTGACGCCTGGAACTTTCGGCGGATGACCTGCCTGGGTGCGGCCTCGGAGCGTTCGGCCTGCGGCCCTAAGGCGGCTTCTACGACGCTGTTTCTCGCCGCCTCTTCGAGGAGGCAGCCGGCTACGCCGGCCGCGACGGCGTATGCGACCTGCTCGATGGCGATCCGCTCGGCGGGGGCGACGGTGGTCAAGAGCCCGCGTGCCTTCAACAGACGCTCCGTTGCGACTTGCCTGGCTTGGCGGCGGAAGGCCTCGGCATCGGTCACCCTCCCTGAACCCCCTCCGCAAGCGTCCCCCTCGGCTGCACGGACGGCGCAGGTGCCTTGCGTGGAGCGGCGGTGAGTTTGAACCCCGCGAACATCGCCGCGATTCCGACGAGTTCCCCGGCGTAGACGAAGGAGTAATCGCCCGCGCGCGACAGGCCGGTCGCGAGCGCGACGACGATTGCTCCACTTGCGATCCAGACATTCGCGCGCACGCGCTGCCGACGCAGGATCGAGTAGAGCGAGCCCCCCAAGAGAAAGGCTGTGCCGAATGTATTGAGGCTGATCGCCCAGAGCGCCGCGTGGCCGGCAAGCGCCCCATTTCCAGGCGGACGGCCGCTTGGCGTCGCCGCGAGCACCTCTACGTCGACCGGGGCCAGCGCGACGGTCACGACCGCCGCGAGTGTCGCAATCGCCAGCGCCCCCACGAGCGCATCTCGGACTCGACGGTCCAGGAGCAGCCACGCGGAGCCGGCACCGAGATAGGCCACGGTCAGGACCCCTCCGGCCGCGTAATAGGTTCGGAAGAGGCCGGGCGTCCAGCCCGCCCGCTGCGCGACTGCCTCCGCCAGCGCCGCCGTGGCAAAGAGGGCGAAGCCCGCCGCCCAGAGAGCCTTCTGGCCGGCAGGCCGATGGAGAAAGCTCGAAACCAGAAGACCGCAGAACAGCAGCGCGACGAGAGCGGCGGCAAGCGGAAGGAGCGCGTCCGCTACCGCCGGCACCCGCGTCGATCCTCCCGCCGAGATCGGGGTGGTCGCCACGCCGGGCTCGACGATCGTGATGTAGGCGTAGTCTCGCCCGCCGAACATTCCCTCATGAGTGGCAGCGAACGCGTACCGGCCGGGAGCGAGCCGGCGCGCGGGGACGAGCCTGAGCGAGGTTGGCGTCCCGGCGTCCACGCCGAGGGGGACCTGCCCTCCGTGGCTGAGGTCGAAGAGCTGGTAAGCGGCGGCGTCGTCGACTGCGGCGGCGCGCACAACGAGAGCCTTGAAGTTCTCCGAGTGGAGGCGTAGTGCGTCACGCGGGTACGTTCCCTGCGGGTCACCCCATGAAAAGAGCTTCACGGTGCCCCCCGACGTGGCGAGGAACTGGCCCGTGACCTCCGGCGTGAGACGCGGCTGATAGCTGTACTTCACGGAGCTCGAGCCGATCCCCGCGAGCGCGGGCACGAACGGGAGCGAGACAAGCAGGAGCGCGATCGCACCAAGCGCAATGCTGACCCTCGTGCGATATCGGCCCGGACGACCGTTCCGTCGTCGCGCCGGAGGGTCGCCGAGGATTCGCCCGCGGCGCCGCGCATGGGCGCGGTAGAGCATCGCGGCCGAGAGGAGAGCGCTCGCGGGCAGGTATACGAGCTCAACC
>DASXQY010000081.1:0-2930 GCA_036506915.1 Gaiellaceae bacterium
TTCACTGGAGCTGGCGCGCGAGGCAGCAGCCGAGCTGGAGGACGGCCGCGCGGAGGTCTCCGGCAAGGGTGGGACGGTACGCGTGCCAGAGGAGGAGATGCGCCGGGCACTCTCACAGCTCGCCCGGGCCGCGAGCAGGCATGGGGGCTTCGACTCGGTAGTAGTTGAAGTCGAAGGCGGGACCCTGACCGTCTCACCCGTCACGCGGGCATCGGGGCCGGTCCTCCTGGGGGAGGAGCTCCGCGATCTGGGCGCGGCGGCGGCCACTGAGCTCGTGCGCGCGCTCGGAGGCTCGGTCGAGGTCGTGGACGAGCGCCTCGTAGTCCGCCTGCCCGATTAGCGGAGCTCGGACCGGCCGAGGACGCGGAGCGATCCGTGGAAACCCAGCTAGCGCAGTAGCCGCGAGAGCCGGCGGTCCTTGAGGACCCGGCCCTCGGTTTGACAGCTGGGGCAGTAGAAGATCGTGTGCTCGTCGAAGTCGACGCGCGCGATCGGCGTTCCGCAGACAGGGCAGGGCTCGCCCAGGCGGTTGTGGATGCGGTACGCCGCCTTGTCCGAGGCCCCGCGCTCGCGGAGCTCCAGGCCCCGCGCCAGCTCACCGTCGATGGCAGCGGCCAGGCGGGCGACTTCCTCGGGCTCGAGGTCGGTCGTGAGCGCATAGGGCGAGAGCCCCGCGGTGAGGAGGATCTCGTTCGCCCAGGCGCGCCCGATGCCGGCGAGCGAGCGCTGGTCGCGGAGGAAGGCGTGCAGGCGGCGGGAGTCCGCAGCCAGGATCTCGGCGAGGCGCTCGGTGCCGAGGTGGTAGGCCTCCGGCCCGAGATGAGCGAGCTCCTCGTCGATCGCCTCCGGCGGGTAGAGGCCGACCTTGGCCCGCTTCTTCGGCCCGCCCTCGGTCAGGACGAGCACGGCCCCGTCCGTGAATGAAAGCTTGAAAGCAGGTGTCTTGGGCTGCTTCTCCCCCGGGCGCAGGTAGCGGAGCCGGCCCGCGCTCATGAGGTGGACGCGCAGGACGAGCTCGCCGTCTTCCGTTGGAAAGAGGAGGTTCTTGCCGCGGCGCTCAGCCGCCTCGAAACGGCGGCCTGCGAGCGCCGTGAGCGGCGGGTCGTAGGTCTTCAGCGTCGCCACGTGCGCCGGGCCGGCCTTCTCGATCGGGAAGGCGCGCACCGGATCGTCGAGAGCGCGTCTCAACGCCTCTACTTCTGGGAACTCGGGCATAGATTCAGGGGTGGACCCAATCACAGTAGCCGTCGAGCGGGGCGGGGTCGTCGAGTCGCGCCACCGCGTGCATGCCGTCCGCGTCGAGGGCGGCAAGGCGGTCGAGGCGTGGGGAGATCCCGACCTCGTGACCTTCATGCGCTCCTCGGCGAAGCCCTTCCAGGCGCTTCCGCTCGTCCGCGTCTACGAGAATCTCTCCGACGAGGAGGTCGCGATCGCGTGCGCCTCGCACGGGGCGGCGCCCGAGCAGCTCGAGGCCGTGAAGCTCCTGCTGGCGCGCTCCTGGTCGAGCGAGGACGATCTCGAGTGCGGCCCGGTGGAAGGCAGCCGCCTCAGGCACAACTGTTCAGGCAAGCACGCAGGGATGCTGGCCGTCTGCGCCGCCCGCGGCTGGCCCCGCGAGGGCTACCGGCTGCCTGACCATCCGTTGCAGAAGGAGATTGCCGCGCTCGTCGCGGAGGCCGCGGGCGCAAAGAAAGCTCTCCCGACGGCGATCGACGGGTGCGGGGTGGTCACGTTCGCGCTTCCCCTGGCGGACATGGCCAGGGCTTTCGGCCGGCTCGCTCTCCGCGAGCTCGAGGGCGCCGAGAGGATCGTCGCTGCGATGACGGCAAAGCCGGAGCTCGTCGAAGGTCCGGGCCGCACGACGACCGAGGTGATGAAGGCGCTTCCGGGCGTGATCGCCAAGGGCGGTGCCGAAGGGCTCCTCTGCGTGGGCTACCGGGACGGAGTCGGCTTCGCGCTCAAGGCAGAGGACGGAGCTACTCGCGCGGTTGGCCCTGCCGCGGGTTTCGTCTTCGGGATCTCGGGGTTAGCTGCGATCCCGATTGAAAACAGCCGCGGCGACGTCGTCGGGCGCGTCCTGGCGCAGGCCTGACAGGGCCCCAACCCTCTGCTATAACGCGGATCGAGCCAGGAGCGGGACCTTCTTGGTCGAAAACGCCTAGCAACACCCATCGCCCGAGGCGCCCGGAACGTAGGCGTCGCCGTTCCTCGACCCCCAAGGAGCAGGTATGGCGGAGGCAATCAAGCCAACCACGAAGGACCGCGACGGTCGTAACGTCGCACCGCCTGGAGCGCTCGTCGCCGACATCATCATCGCGAACGCCCCCGACCCGGTGTTCGTCTCCGACCTCGAAGGCAAGATCCTGCAGGCGAACGACGCTGTCTCGGAGCTCCTCGGCTTCCGCAAGGACGAGGTGCTCGAGCAATCGCTTTCACGCTTCATCAGTGCAGAGGAGACGCGCGAGTTCACGGCCGCCCTTCGCGAGGTCGTGGAGCACGGCGTCTCGCGCAACGCTGTCCTGAATCCGCGCTCGGCCTCCGGCGAGGTGATTCCGACCAGCCTCAACGCCTCTGCCCTTCGCGACGAGGACGGAAACGTGATCGGCGCGATCGGAATCCTCCGCGACATGCGCGAGCTGGACAAGGCGCGCGCCTACGCGGAGAGCTTGATCAAGGACGCTCCCGACCCGGTGTTCGTCTCCGACCTCGAAGGCAAGATCCTGCAGGCGAACGACGCCGTCTCGCAGCTCCTCGGCTTCCGCCAGGACGAGGTCCTGGAGCAGTCGCTCTCGCGCTTCATCAGCCCCGAGGAGACGCGCGAGTTCACCGCGGCGCTCGACGAAGTCGTCCGCCGCGGCGTGACCAGGAACGTCATCCTCAACCCACGCAGCGCCTCCGGCGAGGTGATCCCGACCACGCTCAACGCCTCA
>DASXQY010000082.1:0-3048 GCA_036506915.1 Gaiellaceae bacterium
CGCGATCTATGCCGACCTGGGCGTCGTCCGCCGTGGAGAGACACTGAAGACGATCGAGCCGCTCGTCCGCCGGGCGCTCACGACGGTGACGCCGCAACAGCCGGTCCGCGTCCTGCAATACAAGCTCATCCGCCTCCAGGGCGCCCTCGTCAACCTGGCCGGGATGGATGACGTGGGCCGCTGGGTGCGCCTACGCTCGGGGCGCCTCCCGCGCACGTGCACCCCGGAACGGTGCGAGGTCGTCAGGCTCGGCGGCGGCGGGCGGATCCCGGCCATTGCTGGGCTTCATTTCGTGCAGGTCGGCGAGGGGGTCCTCTCCTCACCGGTGCCGTTCGGCCGACTCCCCGGCGTCAACGCAGCACGGATCGGCGAAAACTTCCGGCCGGCGGAGGAGCCGCCGTTCATCCTGGCGGAGGGATTCGATGAGCTCGCACGCCTACCTGCGCTTCGGTCGCTGTACCGGACGTACGCCTGGGTCGTGCCCCTCGACCCCGACCGTATTCACCCGTGGGAGGTCGACGGCTTCCTCAGGTCGGTCACCCGCGCCCGCTCGACACTCCGGGCCGAGTCCCTCGTCCTCGATCTCGACGCGCCGATCGACCAGTTGGCGGAGGCCCGCGAGACCGGGCAGGTCGCAGCGCGGAGGCTGCTGTTGATCGGCGGACAGGCCGCGGCGCTACTCCTCGCGTTCGGCCTCCTGGCGGCAGCAAGCCTGCGCAGGGATACGGACGACGCCTGGCAACGGCTCATCTGGCGCGGCGCGCGGGGGTGGCAGCTGGTCTTGATGTCGGCAGCGGAGACCGGCGCCGCGGCCGTTGCGGGAGCGCTCGTCGGGTGGGCGCTCGGAGCAGGCGTGATTGCCATCGTGGCCGAGCGCGCCTCGTCACCGCCGGCCGCGACCCTCCGGCACTCGGTGCTCAGCGGCGGAGGGATCGCGGCCGCAGCGGGAGTCGCGGCCGTCGCAGCGCTGGTCATTCTTCTGGGCCTGCGCGCCCCCGTCCTTCCTCTGGGTGGGCGCACCGTCTCGACGGTCGACGTGGCGGCCCTCGGCGCGCTGCTCGCGATCATCGTCGCGCTCGCGCGCGGCCAGGCGGATGCCGACTCGCTCGTAGGGTCCAGCGCGACCGGCACGTTTTTGCTCCTGCTCCCGGGTCTCGTCACCTTCGTAGTCGCCGTCGCAGTCGCGCGGGCGCTGGGCCCGGGACTTCGCCTCCTCGAGCGCGTCTCGCGCCGGGCTGCCGTGTCTGTGCGCCTGGCGGCGCTGTCTCTCGCGCGCAGCCCAGGGCATGCCGCAGTGGCTGTGACCTTCCTCGTGGCGAGCGTCGGGCTCGGCCTCTTCGCGCTGGTCTACCGCGGAACGCTCGAGCAGGGAAACGCGGACAAGGCCGCCTACGCCGTCCCGCTCGACTTCGTGATCCAGGAAGATCTCTCGCCCACGAGGCTCGTGCCGCCTCTCGACGCAGCCCCGCCGGCCCGGTACCGGTCGCTCGCGCCCGCTATCGAGGTCGTGCCCCTCATTCGCCAGAGCGGAAGCGTGGGCGCCTTCGGAGGGTCCAGCCGGTTCACGCTCCTCGGCCTCCCCACAGGCTCGCGACTGAAGCTACGAGGCTGGCGCGAAGACTTCGCCGACGTCTCGTTCCCCGACCTGCTCACGCGAATCCAGCCCGAAGGCAGCATCGCCATGAGCGGGCCGCATGTCCCCGCCGACGCGACGGCGCTGATCCTGCCCGTCTCGGTCGTCGGCGGGGACGTCTCAGTGCAGGCGGACGTTCTCACGCCAAACGGGCACTTCCTCCACCTCGACCTCGGGGTGACGCACGGTCGGGGGGCTCACGAGCTGCGAGTCGCGCTTCCTGCGGAGGCTCGGGGGGGCAAGGTCGTGGCTCTTGCGCTCGGCCGTGCGCTCGACGTCGAGGCGCACGCGCCCGAGTTCACACGGGTGGACGGCGTCCTTCGCCTTGGCCCTCTGACCGTGGAGGGACCCGGCGGGCGCAGGCCGATCCTGACCGACTACCGAGCTTGGGTCGGAGTGAACGGCGCGACGCCGGTGGGCGACTCGGCGGTGCGCTACCTCGTCAACGAGGCGGCCGAGCGCCGTTTCCAGCCGCGGCAGCCGACCGACGGCGAGAGCGTGCCGGTGATCGCGAGCCCGCGCCTCGCCGCGGCGGCCGACGCGGACGGTGTGCTGCCGTTGCGCGTCCCGGGCGGCGTCCTTCGGGCCAAGGTCGTCGCCGTCGCCCGCCACTTTCCCACCGTCGAAGAAGACTTCGCCGTCGCCGACCGGCGCCTGGTCTTCACTGCGCTGAACGCGGCGAAGCCTGGGGCCGCGACCGTGAACGAGATCTGGATCGGCACGCCCGACGACCGGACGGCGGACACGGTCGCGCGTGAGCTGCGGCGCCCACCCTTCGACGTCCTGGCGGTCTCTTCGCGCCGGGCGCTGGCGGCGGACCTTTCCGGCGATCCGTTGTCGCGCGGGGCGCTGATCGTGCTCGCCGGCGCGGCGCTCGGCTCGGTGCTCCTCGCGCTCCTCGGCCTGCTCCTACTGCTGGCGGCCGATGTTCGCGACGAGCGCGGCGAACTGCTCGACCTCGAGGCTCAAGGAGCCGGGCCCCAGGTGCTTCGACGTCACCTCCGGCTGCGAGGCGGTCTCGTGGCCGCGCTCGGTCTCGCCGGTGGCCTGGGTGCCGGGGCCGCGCTCGCCGCCCTCGTAGTCGGCGTCGTCACGGTGACGGCGACTGCAGCGGACGGCGGGCCGCCTCTCGTCCTCCACCTGGACGCGCGTCTTCTGCTGGTTGCGTGTGCAGGCTACGTAGCCGTCGCGCTCGTGCTCGTCTGGGCGGCAACTCGAAGGGTGGCGCGATGACCGCCGTCGAGGCTCGCGACGTGTTTCGCGTCTATTCGACGCCCGAGGGAGACGCGGCTGCGCTGCAGGGGCTCACCCTCTCCGTCGAGGAGCGGGAAGTGCTCGTCGTTCTCGGGCCGAGCGGCTCGGGCAAATCGACCCTGCTTCGCATCCTTTCCGGGCTCGACCGTCCGTCCGCGGGC
>DASXQY010000083.1:0-9100 GCA_036506915.1 Gaiellaceae bacterium
CGCTACGTCACCCACGTGAAGCGGCTCCGCGACCTGCCGCCGAGCATCGAGCTCTTCTACTCCCGGATCCGGCCGCTCGCGCGTTCGCCCAAGCTCGGGCCGGTGCTCTGGCAGCTCCCGGCGAACTTCCACCGCGACGACGAGCGTCTCGCGGAGGCGCTGGAGGCGCTGCCGCCGGGTCGGCATTGCTTCGAGTTTCGCCATGAGAGCTGGTTCGCGGGCGAGGTCTACGAGCTGCTGCGCCGCCATGAGGTCGCGCTCGTGATCGGGGACACGCCGGAGCGGCCGTTCCAGACGCACGAGCTGACCGCCGACTGGACGTTCGTCCGCTTCCACCACGGCACGCGCGGCCGCTACTCGAACTACTCCGAGCGGGAGCTGGAGGAGTGGGCGCGGCGAATCGAGCGCTGGGCGCAGCGGGCCGACGTCTACGCGTATTTCAACAACGACCGGAACGGCTATGCCGTCCGGAACGGCTCTTGGCTCAAGAAGCGGCTTGGGGTCTAGCATCTCCGTGTGCGGCCCGTGCTCCCGGCAATGCTCGCAGCCGCCTTTGTGGCCGGCTGCGGCGGGCACGGCGAGACCCCGACCGCGTCGAGACCGACACCGACCTCCTCATCGATCCACGTCCGCCTGACCGCCCAGTCTCACCGCCCGCGCGTCGGGAAGCACTGGAGCTACGAGGTCCGCGTCACGGATGCGGCGGGGAAGCCAGTGCCCGCGACCCTCCACCTCCAGATTCTGTTCGGGGGCGTTCCGGTCGGGCAGGTCGGGCGGCACCGCGTCGCGAACGGAATCTGGCGCGAGACCCTCGGCGCGCCGGGCAACCCGCCGTTTCCGGCCCGCGCGCGGGGACAGCCGCTCGTCTTCCAGGCGGTCGTCACCGCGAAGGGCCAGACGAAGAAGGCCAACTGGTGGATCAGGGTCAGATGAGCGGCGCAGACGTCGCCGTCGAGCACGTTCAGAAGGCGTTCGAGGACGGCCGCATCCGGGCGCTCGAGGACGTCTCCTTGCGGCTCGAGCCCGGGGAGTTCGTCGCCCTGACCGGCCCGTCCGGCTCCGGCAAGAGCACCCTCCTGAACCTGATCGGCGCGCTCGATCGGGCCGACTCCGGAACGATCTCGGTGGACGGCGGTCGGCTCGACGGGCGTGAGGCGACCGAGTACCGCGCTGCGACCGTCGGCTTCGTGTTCCAGTTCCACAACCTGATTCCGGTGCTGACGGCGGCCGAGAACGTTCAGGTGCCGATGATGGGACGTGGGCCTGGGCGCGAGGAACGCGGGCGGCGGGCGACGGAGCTGCTGGCCGAGGTGGGGCTCGCGGAGCGGGCGGACGCCTACCCGCCGACGCTCTCGGGGGGCGAGCGCCAGCGCGTGGCGATCGCCCGTGCTCTCGCGAACGGGCCGCGACTGCTGCTCGCGGACGAGCCGACGGGCGCCCTCGACTCGGAGACGGGCGCGCAGATCGTTGCGCTGCTCCAACACCTGCGCGAGAGCCGTGGGATGACGATCCTGCTGGTCACGAACGACCGCTCGGTCGCGGAGGGCGCCGACCGGCTGCTCGAGCTTCGCGACGGCCGGATCATTCCCGTCGCAACGCCTCGATCGGCGTGAGACGGGTCGCGCGCCACGTTGGGTAGATCGCGCCGATCAGCCCGACGCCGAGCGCGAACGCGAGCCCCCACGCGAACACGCCGGCGGTGAAGTCCGGCTCGAGCAGGCTCCCCGAGTCGCCGCCCGCCGTGAACAGCTCCGCCGCCGCGTAGCCGAGCGCGAGCCCGACCGCGAGCGCCGGCAGGCAGATGCCGAGCGCCTCCCCGACGAGCAGCGCCGCGATCCGCCGGGTCGACCAACCGACCGCGCGCAGGATCCCGATCTCGCGCACCCGCTCGAAGACCGACATCGCCATCGTGTTGGTGACCGCGACCCCGCCGACGATCAGCGCGAGTAGCGAGACGATCCAGCCCGTCGTCACGATCAGGCGGGAGCTCGTGTCGATCCTGACTGCCTGCCCCGGCTCGGTCACGGCCACCGTCCCCGGGAAGTCGCGCTCGATCCGCTTCGCGACGTCCTTCGGCCGCCGGCCGAGCGAGACGGTCACGGCGATAGTCGTCACGTCGTCCGGGCGCCCCGCGAGCCGCTGCACCACCGGCAGGGGCAGCACCGCGCCGTTGTCGACGAACGCATTCCCGCTGTGGTAGACGCCGGCGACCGGGAACGAGCGCCTGCCCAGCCGCAAGGTCTCTCCCGCTCGAAGGTGGAGGCGCCTCGCCGCGCCGTCGCCGAGGAGCGCCCCGCCGCCGCGGTGTCCCTCGACGATCACCATCCGCCGCGCCGGGAAGCCGCCCGGGTCGTAGCCGAAGACGAGCAGCGACTTCGTGTTGAAGAGGTAGATCCGCGCCGTCCCGGCAACTCCCGGCTCTCGCGCGACCTGCGCCGCCAGGCCCTCGGGCAGCCGCGAGAGCGTCAGGTCGGAGGTGCCCGCCTGGAAGAGACCGAAGTCGGCCCGCCCGACGTGGATCAGCTCGTCGGCAGTCCGCTTCGAACCGTTGGCGATCGAGAGCAGCGCCACGATCAGGCCGACCCCGAGCGCAACTCCCGCTGCCGTCAGGGCCGTCCGCACGCGTCGCCGTAACAGGTTCCGCACGACCAGGCCGATCCAAGTCATCGGTCACATCTTCGCTACGCTCACCGACGGGATGGAAGCCAAGCACGAAGAGATCCTGAAGGCGCTCGAGCAGGTGATCGATCCCGAGCTGAAGCGCAACGTCGTCGAGCTCGACATGGTCCGCGACGTCCGCATCGACGGCGGGGACGTCACCGTCGGGATCGCCCTCACGGTCGCCGGCTGCCCGCTGCGCGCGAGCTTCGAGGAGCAGGTCGCGAGCGCCATCGCGCCCGTCGCCGGCGTCGAGCGGGTCGCGCTCGAGTTCGACGTGATGAGCCCCGAGGAGCGCTCCGCCCTCACCGCCCGCCTGCGCGGCTCGGTCACCGAGCGCACGAAGGGGATATCGCTCGACCGCTCGACGCGCGTGCTCGCGATCGCCAGCGGCAAGGGCGGCGTGGGCAAGTCGTCGCTCGCCGCGAACCTCGCCGCGTCCTTCTCCCGGCTCGGGCAGCGCACCGGGATCCTCGACGCCGATGTCTACGGACACTCGATTCCGCACCTGCTCGGGATCCACCAGAAGCCTGTCGCGGTCGATCGGATGATCGTGCCCCCCGTTCGCGGAGACCTGAAGCTGATGTCGATCGGCTTCTTCCTGGACGACAACCAGCCGGTGATGTGGCGCGGCCCGATGCTGCACCGCGCGCTCGAGCAGTTCCTCTCCGACGTCCACTGGGGCGAGCTGGACACGCTCGTCGTGGACATGCCGCCCGGGACCGGCGACGTCTCGATCTCGCTCGGCCAGCTCCTGCCCCGCGCCGAAGCGGTGATCGTAACGACGCCGCAGCCGCTGGCTCAGGAGGTCGCGGCTCGTGCCGCGCTGATGGCGCAGAAGACGAACATGCGCCTGCTCGGGGTGGTCGAGAACATGAGCGGCGACACGTTCGGGACCGGCGGCGGCGAGCGCCTGGCCGCGGAGCTCGGCGTGCCCCTGCTGGGAACCGTGCCGCTCGACCCCCGCCTGCGCGAGGCGGGCGACCTCGGCGAGCCGCTCGTCGAGCGAGATCCGGAGTCGGAGCCGGCACGGGCGATCGCCGAGATCGCCGAGGCGATCGCCGCCACGAAGCGCGAGCAGGGCGTGGGGATCGTCAAGTCGCTGCCGGTGCTCTCATAGCGCCGGAAGGGCGCCCCGAAGAGCGCCCTCCCCTTGTCTCAGCGGACCCCGGGGCTTCCGAGGGGGAGCCCCACTGAAACTGACAGATACGACGAACTGCCGGTGGAAAAGGGCGCGCCAGCCGGTAAGGATTTCGTGAAGTGCGCCCGGAGGACGTCATCGAGCGGCTTCGCGACCTCGGTTTCGGCGAGGCGGATGCGCGCGCCCTGGCAGACCACTTCCTGGACGCCGAAGCGAGGGGGAAGCGCGGCCACGGCTTCTCCCGGGTCGAGTGGCTCCGGACGCTGCCGGACCTCGACCCGGCCGCGAGGCCGGCGCGCGTCGTGCGTAAGAGCGCCTACGAGCGCTGGGACGGGAACGGCGCCCTCGGTTACCTGACGCTCGCGGCGATCGTCGAGTCGCAGCTCGCCGCGCCGCCGGCCGAGGCGAGGCTCGTCGTCGCGCAGCGCTGTTTCCCGACGGGCGTACTCGGCTACTGGGCCCGACAGCTCGCGGAAGGCGGGCTCGTGGCCGTCCTCACGGCGACCTCGCCGCCTCGCCTCGGCCATCCCCAGGGCGGGCCGAAGCTCGCCGGGACGAACCCGCTTGCGATCGCGATCCCGAGCTCGGACGGGCGGCCGTTCGTCAGCGACGTCTCGATGGGGCGGGTCACCTTCGGCGCCGTGCTCGCGGGCACCGCCTCGGAGAACGAGCTCGTGCCATTCGGCGGGAGGCAGGCGCACAAGGCGTTTGCCCTCGCGCTCGGTCTCCAGCTGCTCGTCGACGCGCTCGTCGCCGAGCCCGGGCACGGCGCGGTCCTCCTCGTGGCGCGGTCGGAGGCCGACCCGGTTCCGGACCTACGAGCCCGTGCGGGCCGGGTCCGGCTTCCCGGTGATCGCTAGAAACTGGGGGTCGTCCCGCAGCGCCGCGAAATCCTCGTCGTCCGGCGCGATCTTCGCGACCTGCTCGGAGTCGATCTCCGCCGCGTGCTCGAGATGGCGGAGCGCCGCCTCGTTGTCCCCGGCGCGAGCCTCGAGACAGGCGTAGTTGTAGTAGCCCTGCCACGCGTCCGGCCGGGCCGCGATTCCCTGCTCGAGCTCCGCCCGCGCCCGCTCGCGATCGCCCCGCTCGAGGTACCCGAACGCCGCGAAGCTCCACTCCCAGGCCGAAGGCTGGAAGACTTCGCCCGGCTTCGCCCCGACGCCGAGCACGGTCGTGCCCGGCTCCGCCGCGAAGGCGCTCCTCAGCGTCCCGGGCCTGACGAAGACCAGCGTCCCGGGCGGGGCGTCGTGCTCCTCGCCGTCCAGGGTGAACGTGGCGCGACCCGCGATCACGACGTAGAGCTCCTGGTGGCCCGACCCCTCCCGGTGCTCCTCGACGACGCGCTGCCCGGCTTCCGCGGCGGTGTACGCGTTCACTCCGAAGCCGCGAATGTCGAAGCGCCGGCGGATCGGCCGCCAGGTCAGGCCGTCCTGGTTGGGGAGGGGAAACGACTCCAGCTCGTCGATGTGCACCACTTCGTAGCCCGCTTCGCTCACGACTGCCTCCTCAGCTCTTCGAGCACGACCGGATCGACCCGCTCGACGCCGTCAACGCGCTCCTCGAGATTTTCGTTCCCGGCCCAACGGAAGAACGCATCTCCGAGCTCGCCCTCGTACCCGAGCCGGGCCAGGCGTTCATGCAGCTCGGCCGCGAGCTCCTCGTCCACCCCGAGCCACCCCTCCTCCGGCGTCTCGCCGAAGATCGCCTGGTGGAGGCCGAAGATGCGGCGCAGCTCGTCGAGCGGATGCTCGTGGTCGTCGACGCGCAGGTCGAAGACGACGTCGGAGAGACTCGCGTAGCCACCGTCGCGCTCGACGACGAGCAGCGCGGCGGACTGCTGCCCGCGCCGGTCGCCCCCGGCCGTCTGGGCGGCATCGAGGCAGTCGAGCAGACGCTCGACGAGCGGCCTTCCCGCGCTCCCCTCGAAGGTCTCGGCGATCGCGTCGACCGTCTTGCCGGAGATGAGGATGTTCCCCTGTGCCGCGTAGCCCTCGCCCGTGCGCCCGCCGGCCCACTCCATGCACTCTTCACCGGTGTAGCTCGCCGCTCGCCCGTCGCCGCCGACTATCCCGAGCTGCCGGTGTGCGCGGCCCTCGTCGGCGGCGGTCAGCCGATCGACCGCCTCCTCGGCGCCCAGGCCCTCGCGGAGGAGCGCCAGCCCCTCCGGCCCGTAGCGCGGGTTTGCGTAGGCCTGGGTCGCGATCGCGCCGACGCCCGGCTCGGCCCACGGCACCACCGAGCCGACGCCGAGGAACTTCGACTGCGTCGCGACGCCCCACTGCCCGGCCTCGAGATCGCAGGCCGCGATCGAGTAGGTCGCGACGACCGAGCTCACTTCAGCCTGGAGGGAGCTCTTACAAGCCGTAGGTCAGCTCCGTGAGATCGAGCTCGAGCAGCTCGCGCTTCGACGCCGGCACGAGCACCGACGCCACCTCCGGCCGGGCCAAGGCGCGTTTGACCGCCTCGGCGGAGTCGGCCCGCACGACCACCGGCCGCCCGGCCTCGTGCGCGGCGCGCAGCGCCTGCTCGTCCGATACGTCCTCCAGGACGAGCGCGTCGTCCAGCTCGAGCTCGCCCTCGACCGCCACCTCGGGAACGAGGCGGCCGGTCGCCCCGAACCAGCGCTCCCTCAAATCGTCGTAGTCTCCCCCGGCTCGAGCGCGATCACCTCGACGCCCGCCGGCGCGTGCTGCCGGAGCTCGTCCGGCGTGCCGGCGAGCAGCGGGAACGTCCCGTAGTGGCAGGGGACGCAGCGCTTCGTTCCGAGCAGCTCGAGCGCCACTCCGGCCTCGCGCGGATCCATCGTGAAGTGGCCGCCGATCGGCAGGACCGCGACGTCCGGCGAGTAGATCCGGCCGATCAGCTGCATGTCGCCGAAGACGCAGGTGTCGCCGGCGAAGTAGACCTTCGTCCCGTTCTCGAGCTCGATCACGATCCCCGCCGCCTCGCCGAGGTAGTCGCCGTCCTGCGACGAGCTCGAGTGGAACGCGTTGACGAGCGTGAGCTTGACGCCGGCCGCCTCGACCGTGCCGCCCTTGTTCGGCCCCGGCGTCCCGCCGACCTCTGCCCCCTGCGCGTCGAGCCAGCCCTTGAGCTCGACCATCGCCACCACCTCGGGCCGGAAGCGCTTCGTCAGCTCGACCGTCTCGCCGACGTGGTCGTCGTGGCCGTGCGTGAGCGCGATCACGTCGATCCGCTCGGGCTCCTTCTCCGAGTCGGGGCACTTCGGGTTGCCGAGCCACGGGTCGACGTAGATCCGCTTGCCCCCGGGGGAGTCGAGCCGGAAGCTGGCGTGGCCGAGCCAGGTCAGCGGCACATCGGGCATGCGAGCTCCTTTCTGACGAGAGCGCTGAGGGTATCGAAGGACCATCCGACCGGATGACGAACCTGTTTCCATGGCTCGTCGGGCACTTCCGGTCGGGCTCGTGGTTGCGGCCGCTGCGGCGGACGGGGCAGGCGCGCACGGGGTGGCGTTCTACGCGCTCTTCCTGGCCGTGCCGGCGGCGGCCGCGGTGGCGCTGGACGAGCTCGGCCGCCTCCTCGAAGGTGGGCGCGACCACCTCCACGCGCTGCTCTGGGCGATCGTGCTCGCGCTGACGGTGGTGGGTGCCGCGGCGCGCGCTCCCGACATCTCCAGGGGCCTCGTCCCGGGGATCGCCCGCACGACGCTCCTCGCCTGCCTCGCGATCTTCTGCGTCCAGGCCGTGCTCGCCCTCGCGGCCGAGCTGCGCCGCCGCTAGAACGGCAGCGCGGCGGCGGCGTGCTTCGCGCCGTCGATCAGCGGCTGCACGGCAAAGAAGGAGCCGACCGTGACGGCGAGCGCGGCCGCGACGCCCGTCTGGAGCAGGAGCTCCCGCGGCGGCGAGCCGCCGACGACCGGGGCGAGCTGCAGCTCCTCCGCCGGGCGCATGTACATCGCGCGGATCACCCCGAGGTAGTAGTAGAGGCTGACCGCCGTCGCGGCGACCCCGACGATCACGAGCCAGATCCAGCCATGGTCGTAGGCGGCGGAGAAGACGTAGAACTTCCCGACGAAGCCGCCGGTCAGCGGGAACCCGGCGAAGCCGAGCATGAAGACCATCATCGACACGCCCAGCAGGGGCCGCTCCCAGCCGAAGCCGGCGAGGTTGTCGAACGTGACCGGGCGGTTCAGCTCCCGCTCCCGCGCCGCGACGACGGCGAACGAGCCGACCGACATCGCCGAGTACGGGATCAGGTAGTAGAGGAGCGCGCGGCCGCCGAGCGCGTTGTTCGCGGCGACGGCGATCAGCATGAACCCCGCGTGCGAGATCGACGAGTAGGCGAGCATCCGCTTCAGGTTCCGCTGGACGAGGGCGGCGAGGTTCCCGACCGCGAGCGAGGCGCATGCGATCACCGCCACGGTCACCGTCCAGAGCCGAGCCTCCTGCGGGAAGGCGGTCACGAGCACCCGCAGCATGAGCACGAGCGCAACCGTCTTCGTCGCGGCCGACATGAACGACGTCACCGGCGTGGGCGCGCCCTCGTAGACATCCGGCGTCCACATGTGGAACGGCGCGGCCGAGGCCTTGAAGCCGAGGCCGCCGATCACGAGCGCGAGGCCGGCGACTAGCAATGCGTCGTGTGTCAGCCCCTGAGCCTCGATCGCCTGGGCGATCCGGTGGAACTCGAGCTCCCCCGTCGCCCCGTAGACGAGCGCCGAGCCGAAGAGCAGCATCGCCGAGCCGAAGCCGCCGATGATCAGGTACTTGAGGCCCGCCTCGAGCGAGCCGGCGAGGTCGACGTCGATCGCGCAGAGGATGTACAGGCTGATCGAGAACCACTCCAGGCCGAGGAAGAGCGTCATCAGGTTGCTCGCAGTCGCCAGGAAGGCCATCCCGGCGCCTGCCCAGGCGAGGAGCGCGTAGTACTCGGCGACGTGGTCGTCGGGCATCGGCTCGGAGTAGGAGACGAAGACGGCCAGCACCCCAGCGCCCGCGACGATCATCTGCGTGAGCGCGCCGAGGCGGTCGCGCTGGATCGCGTCGGCGATCACGCCGTGCCCGTCGGCGCTGTGGCTATAAAGAAGGGCCGCGGCGACGATCGCGCCGGCGAAGCCGAGCAGACACACGAAGGCCGCCAAGCCGCGGCGCCTCCTGAGCAGCACGGCCGCGAGCAGGTCGACCGCGCCGGCCCCGAGCAGCGCGAGCGGCGCGGAGAGCGCGAACCAGTCGATGTTAGGGGTCGCGATGGAGGCGATCATCGGAAGGCCTGCTTCACAGTCGCTGCTGGGTTCCCGGCGAACGAGCGGTCGGTGATCGCCGCCGGCCAGGCAGACAGGAC
>DASXQY010000084.1:0-17184 GCA_036506915.1 Gaiellaceae bacterium
CCCAGGTGACGATCGTGTGGCGAAGGTAGTTCTCGTCATCACGCTCCGGGAAGTCGTGCGGCCGCGCATGGGCCCCGCGACTCTCCTTGCGGGCGAGGCCGCTGACCACCATGCACTCCGCCAGCTCGAGCAGGAAGCCAAGCTCGAGCGCCTGGGTGAGGTCGTTGTTGAAGACGTTGCCCTTGTCCTCGACGACGACGCGTTCGTAGCGCTCGCGCAGCTCGCCGACGAACTTCCCCTGTTTCTTCATCTGCCGCTCTCGCCGGAAGACGCCGAAGTTCTCGTGCATCGTCTCGGCCAGCTCGTTCCGGATCGACCATGGCCGCTCGCCGTCTTCGCGGTCGAGCAGCACTTGGAGCTCGCGCTCGGCGTCGGCCTCGACGGAGGGCGGCACCTCGATCGTCGTGTGCGAGAGGGCCCAGTCGGCGGCGTGCGCGCCGGCCCGCTTGCCGTAGGTGATCGTCTCCATCAGCGCGTTGCCGCCGAGGCGATTGGCGCCGTGCACTGAGACGCAGGCGCACTCCCCGGCCGCGTAAAGCCCTTCGAGCGAGGTCTGTCCCCAAACGTCGGTGTCAACGCCGCCCATGTGGTAGTGCGCGCCGGGCCGCACCGGGATCGGCTCGTAGATCGGGTCGACTCCCGCGAACACCATCGACAGCTCGCGCGTCCCGTGCAGCCGCTCGAGGATCTTCTCCGCGCCCAGGTGCCGCAGGTCGAGCAAGACGTTCCCGTCGACGCCGCGGCCCTCGTCGATCTCGGTCTGCTCGGCGCGCGAGATCACGTCTCGCGAGGCGAGCTCCATCGCGTTGGGCGCGTACCGCTCGAGGAAGCGCTCGCCCTCGGAGTTGAGCAGGTAGGCGCCCTCGCCGCGGGTGCCCTCGGTGATCAGGACGCCGGTGGGGGACAGCGTGGTCGGGTGGAACTGCATCATCTCCATGTCCTCGAGGGCGACCCCCGCGCGCAGCGCCAGGGTCATGCCGTCGCCGGTGCAGGCGTACGCGTTCGTCGTGCCGGTGTAGAGGCGGCCCGCGCCGCCGGTGGCGAGGATCACGGTCTTGGCGCCGATCGAGACGAGACCGCCGTCGAGCAGGTTCCAGGCGATCACGCCCTGGCAGCGGTCGTCGTTCAGGACGAGCTTCCACACGAAGAACTCCTCGTAGACCTGGAGGTCGCGCTTCATCACCTGCTCGTAGAGGACGTGCACGAGCACGTGCCCGGTGATGTCCGCCGCGTAGGCCGTGCGGGGCTCCCCGGCGGCGCCGAAGGGACGCTGCGCGATCCGCCCGTCCTCCGTGCGCGAGAAGACGGCACCCCAGTTCTCGAGCTGGTAGACGTCGTCGGGGGCCTCCTGGCAGAGGATCTCGATCGCGTCCTGGTCGCCGAGGTAGTCGGAGCCCTTGACCGTGTCGAACGCATGCTTTTCGGGATCGTCCTCGGAGGCGTTCCCGAGCGCGGCGTTGATGCCGCCCTCGGCCGCGCCCGAGTGGCTCCGGACCGGGTGGATCTTCGAGATCAGCGCGACGTCGGCGCCCGCGTCGTGCGCCTCGATCGCCGCGCGCATTCCCGCGCAG
Source organism: Gaiellaceae bacterium (assembly GCA_036506915.1). Taxonomy (GTDB): domain Bacteria; phylum Actinomycetota; class Thermoleophilia; order Gaiellales; family Gaiellaceae; genus AC-32. The sequence continues at coordinate 1,572 of DASXQY010000084.1, forward strand.
CCGGCTCCGACGACGAGCACGTCGTGCTTCGCTTCCACTAGGCACGGACGCTATCGAAACGGCGTCGGGCCGCGGCTCGTAACGAATGCGGCGACACCTCCGCTTTGCGCCGGCCGCTAGGGTGCCGATGATCAGTAGGACGTGCTCCGGATCGTTCGCCACCAACTCGGCCCGCGCGTCTTCGTGCTGGGCATGCGCATCCACGAGTGGCACCTCGGCGCGGCCATCCTGATCGCGCTGGCGGTCGCGGGGGCGCTCGAGCGGATCCACGAGAACCTGACGACGGGAGCGGTCGCCTTCGCGGGGCTCTGGCTGATCGCAAAGGACTGGCACGACCTGGTCCCGTCGAGCCGCGACACGACCTTCTGGCGCCTCGGACTCCACCTGCGGCCGACGCCGCTGCGCGTCCTCCGCCGGGCCGACCCGCTGCCTCAGGTCGCCGCGCTGGCCGCGGGGCTCGCGGCGCTCGTCAACCTAGCCTCGGCCGCCAGGCCGAACATCGCCTGGCGACATCACGCCCTGCTCCAGGTCGAGCCCTTCGAGACCCTGCGCCTGTCGCACGCCGCCGCCGTCCCGGCCTCCTTCGTGCTCTTCGTGACCGCCTTCTACCTCTCGCGCCGCCGGCAGGGCGCTTTCCGCCTGGCCCTCGCGCTCCTGCTCGCGCTCGGCGTCCTCAACCTGTTGAAGGGCCTCGCCGTCGAGGAGGCAGCCGCCAGCTTCGCGGTCGCGGGCATCCTCTGGCTCGGCCGCGGGTCGTTCAGCGTGCGGCCCGACCCGGTCACGCTGCGCTCGGCGCTGTGGCGCGTGCCGTTGCTCACCGGCGGCAGCTTCCTACTCTGTCTGCTGGCCGTGCGGCTGGGTTCGCCGGAGAACGTGAGTCTGGTAACCGTCGTTCGGGAAACCGGCGACGCGCTGCTCTGGCAGCCGGGGCCGCTCGTCTACCACGACGAGCTCGGACGGCTCGCCCAGGCGGTCGGCGCCGTGGGCGTGCTCACGCTCCTCTGGTCCGCATACCTGCTCTTCCGCCCGCTTGCGGCGCCCCGGGCGCTTCCCAACAGGGAGGTGCGCCGCGCGGCCGGTGAGCTGGTTCGGCGCCACGGGGCCGACACGCTCGCCTACTTCAAGCTCCGCCGCGACGAGCACTACCTCTTCGGCCCCGACCGGCTCGCCTTCCTCGGCTACCGGGTCGAGAGCAGGGTGCTGCTGGTCTCCGGAGACCCGGTCGGCCCGGACGACGCCATCCCGGACCTGCTGCGGGAGCTGAGCCTTTTCGCGCAGACCCGCGGGCTGCACATCGCGGCGCTCGGGGTGGGCGAGCGGCTGCGGCCGCTGTGGGAGCAACTCGGGTTGCGGGCGCTGTACCTGGGTGACGAGGCGATCGTCCGGACGGGCGAGTTCTCGCTCGAAGGCCGCGCGATCCGCAAGGTGCGCCAGTCCCTGTCACGATTGGACAAGCAGGGTTATGCCGCCGAGCTGTACGAGCTCCGTCACCTCGGAGAGCGCGAGGTGGCCGAGCTCGAGCGCGTGAGCGAGGTCTGGCGCGAGGGGGCGCCGGAGCGCGGCTTCGTGATGTCCCTGGACGCCCTCCGCCGGGAGGATCACGGCGACAGCGTGGTCGTGCTCGCCCGGGACGGCGAGGGGCAGATCCGCGGCTTCCTCCACTTCGCGCCGAGCTACGGGCGCGCGGCCATGTCGCTCTCCGCCATGCGACGCGACCGGCGGACGCCGAACGGGCTTATCGAGTTCCTCGTCGTCCGCGCGATCGAGCTGCTGCGCGAGCGCGGCGTCGCGGAGGTGTCGCTCAACTTCGCCGCCTTCGCCCGCGTGATCCACAGCCCGCGCAATCCTGCGGAGCGCCTTGTGGGCCGGGTGCTCTGCGTAGCGGACGCCGTCTTCCAGATCGAGCGGCTCTACCGCTTCAACGCGAAGTTCTTCCCCCGCTGGGAGCCCCGCTACCTGATGTACGAGGGTCTGCTGGGCCTGCCGCGGGCCGGCCTGGCAGCGCTGCTGGCGGAGGGTCAGCTCCCGAAGCCGGCACTCCGGCGCTGACGCGCACCGAGGCCTCGAAGGCGATCCAGAAGCAGAGGACGGCGAGCGGCAGCTCGCCCACGAGCGCCTCGAGCAAGGCCCAACCCAGGTCCCGCCCGGCTCCGGCCGTGACGGTGTCGAACCAGGCATCGCAGAGCAGGCTGGTGCCCGCGACGGATGCGAACATCGACAGGTGACTCGAGCAGCGGGCGAGCGCGACGACTGTGGCGACAAGAGCCGCCGCCTCGAAGAGGTCGAAGACAGGCCAGGCGACGTCCCAGTGGTCGGTGACGTGGCGAGACGGCAGCGTCGCGCTCAGGTAGGCCGTCCAGGGGAAGAGCGCGATCGCGACGGCGCCCAGCACGAGCAGGAGCCAGAGGCGGTCGCGGCGGAGGGTATCCAGGCCGGGGTGTCTCGTCACCTGAGCGGGACGCTATCGAGGAGCGGCCCGCTCGCGGCGTACCCGGGCGCGCCCCGGCTGGTGGGGAGTGCCGAAAAACGGCTCGCGGTATGCTCCCGGCCGTGGCGAAGATGGCCTTCCGGCCGCCCGATGCGGCCGCCGTGATCGACAACCCCGGGAAGGACGAGCTCAAGGAGCTCTCCGCGCAGATGCCCAATGCGCAGTGGACCCGCTACGGGAACCTCAACGTCCAGACCGACGTCGTCAGCCGCTCGGCGCGCTCGACGTTCATCGTCACCGACGAGCCCGACGGCCAGAACCAGGCGATCCCTCGTGAAGAAGGCGAGCGCTGGGCGGCCGGCCAGGACGAATTCATCGCCGGACAGGAGATGGTCCAGATCGACGGCTACATCGGGAACGACGCCGAGTTCCGCGTTCCGGCCCGCCTCTTCGTCGAGGCCGCCAACGCGAACATCGCCGGGATGCAACAGCAGCTCTACTTCTCGCCCGCCGAGGGCGAGGAGGTCGAGCCCGACCTGACGGTCATCTACACGCCGAACCTGAAGGCCGAGGGGTATCCGGACGACCGCCTGATCGCCGTCGATCTCGAGCAGGGCGTGACGCGGGTCTTCAACTCGGACTACTTCGGCGAGTCGAAGAAGGGCGGCCTGCGGATGTGGAACAAGCTCGTGTACGACCGCGGCGGGATCCCGCTTCACGCCGGCTGCAAGATCATCCCCACCGAGCAGGGCAAGCGGGTCGGGCTGATCGTCGGCCTCTCGGGGACCGGCAAGACGACCACCACGTTCACCCGCCAGAACGGCTCCCTCCCGGTGCAGGACGACTTCGTCGCCTGGATGCCGGACGGTCGCGTCTACGCGACGGAGAACGGCTGCTTCGCGAAGACGTTCGGGCTGAACCCGGAGGACGAGCCGCAGATCTACGGCGCCGTCACGCAGCCGGACTCGTACCTCGAGAACGTCTCCCAGCACGGCGACGAGGTCGACTTCTACGACACCAACTACACCTCGAACGGGCGCGCGACCTTCCCGTTCGAGGTGATCGAGCACGCCTCGGCCGACGAGATCGACCAGGCGGACTTCCTCCTGATCCTGAACAAGAACGAGAACATCGTCCCCGCGGTGGCGAAGCTCGAGGGGCCGCAGGCAGCGGCCTTCTTCATGCTCGGCGAGACGACCGGCACCAGCGCGGGCGGCGCGGACGAGGCCGGCAAGTTCCTGCGCGTCCCCGGGACGAACCCGTTCTTCCCGCTGCCGCACGATCTCCAGGGCAACCGGTTCCTGGAGTTGCTCGCGGAGCACCCGCTCGAGGTGTACGTGATGAACACCGGGCGCGTCGGCGGGCCGGAGGGCGACGAGCGGTCGCACAAGGTGCGGATCAAGCACTCCTCGGCGGTGGTGAAAGGGATCGCCGAGGGGACGATCGAGTGGGAGCGCGATCCCGACTTCGGCTACCTGGTCGCCGCCGCAGTGCCCGGGATCGACGACCCCTACGTGCTCCGGCCGCGGGGCCTGTACGAGGAGCAGGGCCGCGCCGACGAGTACCGCGCCCTGGTCGAGCGGTTCAAGGCCGAGCGCGCCGAGTTCCTGAGCGGCTTCTCGAGCCTGAGCGAAGAGATCGTCGCCGCCGTTTCTTAAACGGCCGCACCGGCAAAGCAGGCACGGCCTCTTATGGTCGGCGTCGCAAGCGAGCGCCTTAGCGGAATCGTCGCGGCGACGGCGAAGTCCTCGGCGTGGACCGCGAGATCCAGCGTTTCCTCGACAGTCCCGCCCTGGCCGAGGCGACCCGTCGCGCCTACCGCGTGGACGTGGAGGAGTTCGCCCGATGGCTCGACCGGCGCGGGACACGCCTGGACGCCGTCGACGTGCGGGTGCTCGCCGACTACGCGACCGAGCTCGGGCGCGGGCGACCGCGCAAGCTGGCGCCGGCGACGATCGGACGGAAGCTGGCCGCGGTGCGGGCGTTCCTCCGCCACGCCCTCGGGCCGGAGCGGGTGCCGGACGCCTCCTTCGCGCCACGCCGGCCGCGACGGTTGCCCGACGCTCCCCGGCCTTGCGAGGTCGACGGCGAGCTGGACGCGCTCGGCGGTTCCACGCCGCTCGCATTACGTAACTGCGCTCTCGTCGAGCTCGTCTACTCGGCGGGACTGCGCTCGCGGGAGGCGGTCGACCTCGATCTCGCAGACGTCGATTTCGACCAGGAGCTCGTGCACGTCCGAGGCAAGGGCGGCAAGGAGCGGGTCGTCCCGCTCGGCGAGGAGGCCTCGCACCGGCTGGCCGTGTACCTTCGCGACGCCCGCCCGGAGCTCGCGCGCGGGGCCGAGAACGCGCTCTTCCTCTCCGCCCGCGGTCGCCGCCTCGACACGAGCACGCTCCGCCGGCTGCTCCCGCACCCGCACCGTCTTCGTCACGCCTTCGCGACCCACCTCCTCGAGGGCGGAGCCGACCTGCGCACGATCCAGGAGCTGCTCGGCCACAGCTCGCTCTCGACTACCCAGATGTACAGCCACGTGGACGCCCGCCGCCTGCGGAAGGTCTACGACCGCGCCCACCCCCGTTCCTAGTAACAGACTGTTACTAAGCGCCGGCTTGGCAGGCGTCGGCTCCGCCGGAGCGAACGTTCAAGCCCCATGCCCACGCCCGCCGCCGATCCCGAGGTCGAGGGCTTCCTCGCGCTGCTCGCGGCCCAGCGGGCGCCGAAGACCGTCGATGCGTACCGCCGCGACCTCCGGGCACTCGGCGACTGGCTCGGCGGACCGCCCTCGAAGGCGACCCACGACGACCTCGAGCGCTGGTTGGCCGAGCTGCGCGCCGCCGGCCTTTCGCCTGCGACGATCGCCCGCCGCGTCGCCGCAGTCCGTTCGTTCTTCCGCCACCTCGTCCTACTCGGCGCCCGCGCCGACAGCCCCGCGGCGGCCCTCGAGCTGCCGCGCCGGCGCCGCCGCCTGCCCCGCACGCTCTCGGCCGCCGAGGCGCAGCGCCTGATCGAAGCCGCCGCCGGTTCGACCCCGCGCGCAACCCGCGATCGAGCGCTCGTCGAGCTGCTCTACGGCGCCGGCCTGCGCGTGAGCGAGGCGGTCGGGCTGCACCGGACCGGCGTCGACCTCGAGCAGCGACTCGTCCGCTGCATCGGCAAGGGCGGCAAGGAGCGGGTCGTCCCGATCGGCCGCCACGCCTCCGACGCCCTGCGCCGCTACCTCGCTCACGGCCGTCCCTACCTCGACCGCCGCCACCGGCCCGAGCTGTTCCTGAACGCCCAGGGCGGCGGCCTTACGAGGGCCGGCGCGTTCCTGATCCTCCGTCGTCTCGCTGGACGCGCCGGCCTGGAGCCGGAGCGGGTCCATCCGCACCTGCTCCGGCACTCGTTCGCGACGCATCTTCTCGAGGGCGGCGCCGATCTGCGCAGCGTCCAGGAGATGCTGGGCCACGCCGACCTCGGCACCACCGAGCTCTACACGCACGTGAGCGACCGCCGCCGCAGGGATGTCTACTTCCGCAGCCATCCGCACGCCCGCCGGCGCCGCCACGTTTCGGGCGAGTGAACACGAGGAATCATCAAGGCACGATGAATCCGGAGCCACACGTCGCGGCGCTGCTCGTCGGTACCGTCGGAGCCGGACTGCTGATGGCGCTCGCGGGGTTGCAGAAGAACGCGCTCGAGTGGAGGCGCCGGCGCCGGATCTGCCCCTCGTGCGGCCGCGAACGCCGCGGCCACGGCTGCGCCTGCAGCAGCTAGCGCGCGCGGGCGCGCTTCTCGAGCCCCGCGGCCACCTTCGCCGCCGTCTGGCGGATGTCGCGCTCGAGGCCGTCCTCGTCGGCGATCCCCTGGAGGAGGACGATCGTGTCGCGTTGCGGCGAGCCGTTCCGCAGGGCGATGATCGCGAGCCGTCGCACCGCGGCGTTGTCGTCGGAGTTCGCGAGCGTGTGCAGCAGCGGCCGCACGGCGTTGATCGACCGCGGATGGTCGCGTGAGAGCAGCTCCAGCGACAGGAGCGCCGAGCCGCGGCAGGCCGGGCTTTCGTCCTCCAGGCCCCGCCGCAGTAGCTCCTCCTTCTGCCGGAACCGGAACTGGCCGACGGCGCGGTAGGCGCCGGCCCGCTCCCGGTAGTCGGCCGAGCGCGCGGCCAGCTCCAGCTCGTCGGCCCATTCGCGGCGCAGGTCGGCGAGCTCGCGTTCGGCGCCCCGCTTGGCGAGCTCGTCCGCCTGGGCGGCTGCGCCGGCGAGGGTCAAACGGAGGCGAGCGAACGTTCCGCGGGACCGACGTACTCGGCAGACGGCCGGAAGAGCCGGCCGGTGCGCTTCTGCTCGAGGATGTGCGCCGACCAGCCGGCCACCCGCGAGCAGGCGAACATGGCGGGCGCGAGCGCGGGTGGAATCTCGGCGATGTCGAGCACGACCGCCGAGTAGTACTCGACGTTCGTTGCGAGCACGCGCTCCGGGTGACGTTCCTGGAGCGCCGCGAGCGCCGCCTGTTCCAGCTCCTCCGCGACCTCCACGTGCGGCGAGCCGAGCTCCTTCGCAGTTCGCTTGAGAATCCGAGAACGGGGATCCTCGGCCCGGTAGATGCGATGCCCGAATCCCATGATCCGCCCGCCGCGGTCGAGCAGGTCCCTCACGTACCTCTCGGCGTCCCCGGCCGCCGCCACCTCCTCGAGCATCGGCATCACGTAGGCCGGCGCCCCGCCGTGCAGCGGCCCGGAGAGAGCGCCGACCGCCGACGAGAGAGACGCGGCGCAGTCGGCTCCGGTCGAGGCCACGATGCGCGCGGTGAAGGTCGAGGCGTTGAGGCCGTGCTCGGCGGTACAGATCCAGTAGGTGTCGATCGCCTTCGCGTGGCGCGGGTCCGCCTCCCCTCGCCAGCGCAGCAGGAACTTCTCGGCCGCGGTCTCGCCCTTCGCGACGACCTCATCCGGCACCGGGTCCTGGTGGCCGTCCGCGACCCGTGCGGAGCGGGCAACGATCGACATCATCTGCGCCGAAAGCCGGCCCAGGTCGTCCCGCGCCTGCTCGCTGGAGATCTCGTTGAGCTTCCCGAGCCTCCAGACTCCGGACAGGCGGGCGGTCTCCGTCTGCAGGTCGGCCGGCGCATCCCCGGTCAGGGCCGGGGGCTGATACGGCTCCGGCTGCGGCATCGCCGAGTTGATGTCGTCGTCGACGAGCAGGCCCCAGACGTTCTCGTAGGGGACGTGCCCGACCAACTCCTCGATGTCGATTCCGCGGTAGCGGAGCGAGCCTCCCTCGCGGTCGGGCTCCGCGATCTCGGTCTGGACGGCGACCACGCCCTCGAGCCCCGGCTTGAACTCGTTCACGGCCGGAAATCTACAGGCAACGCTCCAGGCGAATGGCCTCCGCTAGAGTCACGCGCCGTGGTGCACGAGGTGACCTTGATCCCCGGCGACGGCACCGGGCCCGAGCTGGCCGAGGCGACGCGGCGGGTCCTCGAGGCCACGGGACCCGATTTCGACTGGGACGTGCAGGAGGCGGGCGCCGACGTGATGGAGCAGTACGGGGGGAACCCGCTCCCGGAGCACGTGCTCGACTCGATCAAGCGCACCGGCGTGGCGTTGAAGGGCCCGATCACGACCCCGGTCGGCGGCGGCTTCCGCTCGGTCAACGTAACCCTCCGGAAGACGCTCGACCTCTACGGTCAGGTGCGGCCGTGCAAGAGCTACCCGGGGGTGCGCTCCCGGTACGAGAACGTCGACCTGATCATTGTCCGGGAGGCGACCGAAGACCTGTACGCGGGGATCGAGTACGAGGAGGGCTCCACACATGCGGGCGAGCTCGCCGAGTGGATCGAGGCCCACGGCGGGCGGGTTCCGCCCGAGTCCGGGATCTCGATCAAGCCCCTCTCGGTCGGGGGCAGCCGCCGGATCGTCGAGTTCGCCTTCGAGTACGCGCGCCGCAACGGCCGCCGCAAGGTGACCGCCGTGCACAAGGCGAACATCATGAAGTTCTCGGACGGGCTCTTCCTGCGCGTCGCGCGCGAGGTCGGCGAGGAGAATCCGGACGTCGAGTTCGAGGACCGGATCGTGGACAACCTCTGCATGCAGCTCGTCCAGCGGCCGGAGGAGTACGACGTGCTCGTGCTGCCGAACCTCTACGGCGACATCGTCTCCGATCTCGCCGCCGGCCTCGTCGGCGGGCTCGGGCTGGCGCCCGGCGCGAACTTCGGCACGCATGCCGCCGTCTTCGAGCCCACCCACGGGTCGGCGCCGAAGTACGCCGGCCAGAACAAGGTGAACCCGATGGCGATGATGCTCTCGGGCATGCTGATGCTGAGGCACCTCGGCGAAGGCGAGGCGGCCGACCGGCTCGAGGGCGCGATCGCCGAGGTGATCCGCGAGGGCAAGAGCGTCACCTACGACATGAAGCCGACGCGCGACGATCCGACCGCGGTCGGGACGAGCGACGTAGCCGACGCGATCATCGACACGATGGGCGCGCGCGTTCGATGAGCCGCAGGCGCAAGGTCACGGTCGTCGGCGCAGGGAACGTCGGCGCGACGTGCGCGCAGGTGCTCGCAACGCGCGACTACGCGGACGTCGTCCTCGTCGACATCAAGGAGGGCCTGCCGCAGGGCAAGGCGCTCGACATCGACCAGATGGGCGCCGTCCTCGGCTACGAGCCGAACGTCGTCGGCTCGAACGGCTACGAAGAGACGGCCGGCTCCGAGGTCGTGGTGATCACGGCGGGTGTTCCGCGGACTGGGGACATGAGCCGCGACGATCTCGTGACGACGAACGAGAAGATCGTCGGGTCGGTCACCCGCGAAGTGGTGGCGCAGAACCCGGACGCGATCCTGATCGTGGTCTCGAACCCGCTCGACGCGATGTGCCACGTGGCGAAGAACGTCTCCGGCCACCCGAAGGAGCGGGTCTTCGGAATGGCCGGGATCCTTGACACCGCGCGCTTCTCGACCTTCATCTCGTGGGAGACCGGCGCCTCCGTGAAGGACGTGACCGCAATGGTGCTCGGCGGCCACGGCGACCAGATGGTGCCCGTCGTGTCCGCGACGACGGTCGGCGGGATCCCGTTGCGCAAGCTCGTCCCGGAGGAGCGGATCCAGGCGATGGTCGAGCGGACCGCCAAGGGCGGCGGCGAGCTCGTGAAGCTGCTGGGAACCTCTGCGTGGTACGCGCCCGGCGCGGCCGCCGCGCAGATGGTGAACGCCATCATGCTCGACGAGCGCCGGGTGCTGCCGTGCACAGCCCTGCTCGAGGGCGAGTACGGGATCGACGGCCTCTACATGGGAGTACCCGTCAAGCTCGGCGCGGGCGGGATCGAGGAGATCATCGAGCTCGACCTCGGTGACGACGAGCGCGCGGCGCTCCAGGCCTCGGCGGAGGCCGTGCGAGAGGTCGTATCCGTCCTCGGCACGGCCGCGTAGGCCCGGTGTCGAGAAATCGCCACACCTTAGGCACCGTGGCGTCACAGACACGTGACGTTTTCCGGAGTACGCTCTCAGCGGGAGGCGGGTGGAACCTTCATCCCCACCCGGGTGGGGATGTGGGATTCGAGGCGGGGTCGTGGATCTCGGTCTGAGCGGTCGCACCGCGATTGTCTGCGGCGCCTCCGCGGGTATCGGGCTCGCGATCGCCGAGGTGCTCGCGGCCGAGGGCGCGAACGTCGCGATGTTCGCCCGGCGCCGGGACCTGCTCCAGCGCGAGGCCGACCGGCTCGGCGCGCTCGCGGTCCGCGGCGACGTGACGAACCCCGCCGACCTGAACCGGCTCGTCGACCGGACGATCCAGGCCTTCGGCGGGGTCGACATCCTCGTCAACAACAGCGGCGGCCCGCCACGCACCTCCGCGGCCGAGCTCGACGACGCCCAGGTCGAAGCGGCGGTCGAGCTGCTCCTCCTGTCGGTGATCCGGCTGACGCGGCTCTGCCTGCCGCACCTCGAACGGAGCGAGCACGGCCGCATCGTCAACATTGCGTCCAGCTCGGTGCGCGAGCCGATCGAGGGCCTCGCCCTCTCCAACGCGATCCGGCCCGGGGTGATCGGCTGGGCGAAGACGATGGCGCGCGAGCTCGGCCCGAAACAGATCACCGTGAACTCGGTCGCACCGGGCCGGATCGCGACCGAGCGCCTCGCCGAGGCGTACGACACCGCCCAGCCGCGACCCGAGGACCTCGAGCAGATTCCGCTACGGCGCTTCGGCCAACCGGAGGAGGTCGCGCGGGTGGTCGCCTTCCTCGCCTCGGACGCTGCGAGCTACGTCTCGGGAACCGTCGTCCCCGTCGACGGCGCGCTTACCCGCGGCCTCCTGTAGCAGTAGACCTCTATCCTCGGGACGATGCGCTCCATAACCCCGGCGCGTCTGGCCGCGGCCGGGCTCTTCCTCCTCTTTGCCGCGACGCTGATCCTCTGGCTTGCCCCGGCGAACGGCTACGACATCCGCCTCGTCGACCCGGCCCACCCGGTCGCGCCCCTCGTTGTGCTCGCGAAGGAAAAGCCGGTTCGAGGCGGCGGCGCCATCTACTTCGTCGACATACGCGAGCGGCCCGCTCACCTCCTGGAGCGGCTCCTGCCCTGGACACGCCCCGAAGGCGCTTCCCTCGTCCGTTCGCCGCCGATCAGCACCACGCTCGAGCGCAGCATCGGCCGGCAGGACATGACCGACTCGCAGAAGATCGCGGCGGTGGTCGCGCTCGGCCAGCTCGGCTACAAGGTGAAGGCGCAGTTCGGCGGCGTGAGCGTACTGCTCGTGCAGAGCGACGCTCCGGCCGCGAAGGTGCTCCAGCCCGGGGACGTGATCGTCGCGGCGGCTGGGCAAAAGGTCGCGAGCGTGAAAGCGCTCCGCAAGGTGCTGGCACGGCGGCGGCCGGGTGACATCGTGACGATCCGCTATCGGCGCGGGAGCAGAACGCGCGAGGCGACGCTGCGGACGGTGGCCGATCCCGAGAACCCGAAACGGGCGATCATCGGCGTCACCGCCGAGGATCAGCTCCAGGTCAAGCTGCCCTTCCGCGTCATGATCGACACCGGCAGCATCGGCGGGCCCTCTGCCGGCCTCGCCTTTGCGCTCGACATCCTCCAGGAGCTCGGACGAAACGTCGCCCACGGACGGAAGGTCGCCGCCACGGGAGAGCTCAAACGCGACGGCTCGGTCAAGCCGATCGGAGGCGTGAAGCAAAAGACGCTCGGCGCTCGCGAGGCGGGTGTGGACGTCTTTCTCGTCCCGGCGGGAGGGAACACCCGAGAGGCGAGGCGCTATGCCGACGGGCTCCGAATCATCCCTGTGAAGAACTTTCCACAGGCGTTGCGGGCACTGGCAACGTTGGCCCCAAAAACGTGAAGAACACGTAGTTTTCGGCAATTCCAAAACCGTCGGAAATTGCAGTGTTTTCTCCACAGACAAGTCTTGAATCGCTCCTCATGCCCCCTATAGTCCTGCCTTGTCCGAGCGGCCCAGAACAGGAGCACAGACGAGTATGAGCAAGGTAACCAAACCAACCTGTGAGGATTGCTACTTTCGCCGCGCGGGTCTCTGCGCCCTCATGGTCGAGACTCCTTGCCCGACCTTCCGGCTCCACAGCCGCGGGTCGCTCGTCCCTCCTCAGCAGCCGCGGCTCGTACCGCGCCCGCTGACCGGGCAGGCCGCGGCAGCCGCCTAGCGCGTCTCTGCCGTAACAGGCGCAGCCGCAACCTGCCGGGCCAGTCGGCGAACGCCCTCCTCGATCTCGGCGGGCGACACGAAGCTGAAAGCGAGACGAGCCGTGTTCGAAGGCCCGCCGAAATCCGGGCCGGGGACGAAGGTGACGCCGGCCCCGGCGGCCGAGCCCAGCAGCGTTGCCGTGTCCAGGCCTGGGAGCAGCTCGAGCCAGAGGAAGTAGCCGCCCTCGGGCCGGTTCCAGCGCGCCCGGTCGGCCAGCTCGTCCTCCAGCGTCGCGAGCATCGCGTCCCGGCGCTCCCGCAGCAGCCCGCGCACGCGCTCGAGATTCGGCTCGAAGAGCCCCCTCCTGAGGAACTCGTAGACCGTCGCCTGCGCGAGAAGCGCGGGCGTTATGTACGTGGAGGCAACGTGTTGCTCGAGCTCCGCGGACGCCCCCTCCGGGACGATCAGGTAGCCGACGCGGACGCCGGGCGCGATCGTCTTCGAGAACGACGAGCTATATGTCACGCCCTCCCCTCCGGCGAGCTCGAACATGGTCGGTAGCGGGCGGCCCTCGAAGCGGACGAGCCCGTACGGATCGTCCTCGAGGATCGAGAGCGCCCCCGCGCGCGCGAGCTCTGCGAGGCGGCGGCGGCGCTCCTCCGCGAGAGTGACGCCGGTCGGGTTCTGAAAGGTGGGGATCGCGTAGAGCAGGGCCGGCCTGCCGTCGCCGGCGAGAGCCCGCTCGAGCTCGTCCACGTCGAGGCCGTCGGCGTCGATCCCGACCTCGTCGAAGTCGCCCCGCGTCTCGGCGAGGATCTTGCGTGGACGGTCGTAGGTGGGCCGCTCGACAATCACACGGGCGCCGTCGGCGAGGCTCTCGAGCACGAAGTGAAAGGCCTGGAGCGAGCCGTTCGTCACCACCACGCGCTCCGGCTCGACGCCATGGCGTTCGGCGATCCACGAGCGCAGCGGCTCGTAGCCCAGCGTGCTGCCGTACGACAGCGCCACCCGCCCGTCCCGCTCGAGCGCGGCCTTTGCACAGTCCGCGAGCTCCGCAACGGGCAGGCACTCGGGAGCCGGGATCCCGCGCGCGAAGGAGATCGTGCTCACGGCCGCCAGTCTAGGCGTCAGGGACCACGCCTCCCCAAACGGGTGAGAGGAAACGGGCGGTTCCTGCCGACTACCAACCCGTGGGTCTTCTTCGCCGTGCTGCCGCGACCGGCGCTCTCGCGCTCGCCTGCGCCAGCCCGGCCGCCGCGTCCTCCGGCCAGACCATCCTGGTCAAGTTCGCCCGCCCAGCGACGGCGCCCGCGAAGGTCGAGGCGCTCGGTGACGACCTCGTCCGGCAGACGCTCGGGCACGTCACAGTCGTCAAGATCGAGCCCCGCGAAACCGAGGCCGGGGCCCTCGCGTCGTATCGCTCACGCTCGGACGTCGTCTACGCCGAGCCGAACCGGGTCGTCCACCTCTTCGGCCTCTCCGACCCGAACGACACGTACTACGCCGATCAGTGGGCACTGCCGACAATCTCTGCCCTCGCCGGTTGGTCGGTCTTCCCCGGCACCTACTCTGCGCCGGCGGGCGTCCCGATCGGAGTCGTGGACACGGGAGTCGACGCGACCCATCCCGACCTCGCTTCCAGGATCGCGTCCTCCGGAGCCACCTGCCTCGGCGGGGGTTGCGCCGCCGGCACCCCGACCGACCCGTGGGGCCACGGCACCCACGTCTCTGGGATCGCGGGCGCCGCGACGAACAACGGCGCCGGGGTCGCCGGGCTCGCCTTCTCGTCCCCGATCATCCCCGTCCGGGTGTTTCACGACGACGGAAGCGGCAATCCGATCGCCTTCAGCTCCGACGTCGCCGACGGGATCGCCTGGGCCGCCCAGCACGGCGCCAAGGTGATCAATCTCAGCCTCGGCGGCGGCTACTCGCTCACGGAGTGCAACGCGGTCGAGCTCGCGACGAGCTCCTACCACGCCGTGGTGGTCGCGGCTGCCGGCAACTCGAGCGTGCCCACCCCGACCTATCCCGCCGCCTGCCCCGGTGCGGTCGGAGTCGCCGCCACCGACGAGGGCGACGTTCCGGCCTACTTCTCCAACTACGGCAGCCCGAACGTCTTCGTCTCGGCCCCCGGCGTGTACGTCCTCTCGACCTGGCCGGCGGCCCTCGACCAGGACTGCCCCTACCTTGATCCCTCGGGCTACTGCCACCTCTCGGGCACCTCCATGGCCTCTCCGTACGTGACCGGTCTAGCGGCGCTGATCATGAGCGAGCACCCCGAGGCGTCGGTCTGGCAGGTCAAGCAGGTGCTCGCCCAGAACTCCGACAAGGTCGGAAGCTCCGCCTACGGCGCCGATCCGTACGGCTTCTGTGCAAGCTGCACCTGGGAGGCCCATTTCGGCTACGGCCGGATCAACGTCCAGCGCGCGCTCGCCGCGCCTCTTCCCGATCCGCCGCCGCCCCCGCCGCCTCCGCCTCCTCCCCCACCGCCTCCGCCACCGCCGCCTCCGCCGGCCGCGACGGGCCCGGACACGAAGGCGCCGGTCGTCAGGCTCTACCCGACCCGGGGCCCCCGCGGGGCGCTGCTACGGCTGCGCTACCGCGTCAGCGACGACCGAGGGCACACGAGCGAGCGGCTCACCGTCTACCGGCGGACGCGGGTGCTGAAGAAGTTCTCCCGGGCGCTGCGGACGACGGACAGCGCCGTTGCGTACGGGGTCGCCTGGCGGGCGCCGCAACGGGCCGGGAGGTTCCGCTTCTGCGTCCGCGCGGCCGACGCGGCCGGCAACAGCGCCGCCGCCTGCGCCGCGATCACCGTCCGCTAGGCACGGGCGCCGGCGGCTTCGGCGGCGAGGTCCGCGACCTCGGTCGGCGTCGTCCCGACCCGAACGCCACGCTCTTCGAGCGCTTCCTTCTTCGCCTGCGCCGTCCCGGACGAGCCCGAGATGATCGCGCCCGCGTGGCCCATTGTCTTTCCGGGCGGCGCGGTGAAGCCTGCAATGTAGGCGACGACCGGCTTCGTCATCTCGGCTTCGATGAAGGCGGCCGCCTTCTCCTCGTCGTCGCCGCCGATCTCGCCCACGAGCACGACGAGCTCCGTCTCGTCGTCCACCTCGAAGCGCGCGAGCACGTCGGTGAAGGACGAGCCGACCACGGGGTCGCCCCCGATCCCGACGATCGTCGAGTTACCGAGCCCGCGCTGGGTCAGCTCGTGCCCGATCTGGTAGGTGAGCGTGCCCGAGCGCGAGACGACCCCGATCGCACCCTCGCGGAAGATCTCGGCCGGAATGATCCCGACGTTCGCCTTCCCTGGCGAGAGGGCGCCGGGGCAGTTGGGGCCGATCATCGTGATCCCGCGCGGGCGGATGTAGTTGTAGATCCGAAGCATCTCGTGGGCGGGCAGACCCTCGGCGATGCAGACGACCGTGCCGACCCCCGCGTCCACGGCCTCGTAGATCGCGTCCGCGGCGAACCGAGCGGGGACGAAGACCATCGTCGTGTTCGCGCCGGTCTCGGCGACGGCGTCGGCGACGGTGTCGAAGACCGGGACGCCGTCGACGTCC
>DASXQY010000085.1:0-5984 GCA_036506915.1 Gaiellaceae bacterium
CGGACGGCTCGTGCGGCCGACGGACTTCCGCCGCGCGCTCCGACGCGCCCTCGTGGTCTTCCGCGACCCGGCGTACTACGGCGCGATCGTGGGAGCGGCGGCGTGCGCGGCGAGGCCGGGCCGGTGCGATCTCACCCGCGGGATCGTCGTGGACGAGAAGGAATGGACGATCACGTTCCACCTGCGCGCGCCGGACCCGGACTTCCTCTTCAAGCTCGCGCTCCCGTTCGCATACGCGTTGCCCGCCGGGACGCCGAGCCGGAATGTCGGCACGCACCCGGTCGCTGCCACCGGGCCATACGTGATCGCGGCGTACAAGCCGGGGAGCTTCGTGAGGCTGGTCAGAAACCCCCGCTTCCACGTCTGGTCCGACGCGGCCCAGCCGGCGGGCTACCCCGACGAGATCGTCTGGCGGCTCGGTGTGAGACCGGCGGGACAGGTGGCGGCCGTCGAGGCCGGAAGGGCGGACGTCGCCTCCGGCGGCGTCCCGGCGAGCCGTCTTGCCGAGGTCGAGACCCAGTACGCGAGCCAGCTTCGCGAGAACCCGCTTGCGCGCACGACGTTTGCCTTCCTAAACACGCGCCTTCGGCCCTTCTCCGACGAGCGCGTCCGCCGCGCGGTCGACTACGCGGCCGACCGGGGGGAGTTCGTGCGG
This sequence comes from Gaiellaceae bacterium, assembly GCA_036506915.1. GTDB lineage: Bacteria > Actinomycetota > Thermoleophilia > Gaiellales > Gaiellaceae > AC-32. The sequence continues at coordinate 656 of DASXQY010000085.1, forward strand.
GCGGTCGGCGGCCCGGATCGAGCCCAGCCCACGTGTCAGATCCTTCCGCCGAACTTCCCGGGCTACCGGCCCTACTGCCCGTTCACGATCCGCCCCGGGTCGGCCGGCGTGTGGAGCGCGCCCGGTCTGGCGAGGGCCCGCCGGCTGATCGCCGCGTCCGGAACGCGGGGAGCGAAGGTGACTGTCTGGATCCCGGTCAACCGGCGCCCGGAAGGCAGGGTTTTCGTGACGCTCATGCGACAACTGGGCTACCGGGCCCGGGCAAAGCACCTCGACGAGGACTCGTACTATGCGGGGATCGGGGACCCGCGGCGACGGATCCAGGCCGGACTCCTGTCCTGGCAGCCCGACTTCCCCGGGCCGTCGAACTTCATCGCGTTCTTCTTCAAGTGCCCCGGGCGAGACCCGCGCGCAAACACGAACCCGTCACAGTTCTGCGACCGCGGTATCGACGGGCAGATCGAGCGCGCGCTCAACCTCGAGGCGACCGATCCGGCGATCGCGACCTCGCTGTGGTCGAGGCTCGACCACGAGCTCGTCGATCGGGCCCCGATGGTGCCTCTGCTGAACCCGAAGCAGGTCGACTTCGTCTCCCGGAGGGTCGGCGACTACCAGTACAACCCGCAGTGGGGCGTGCTCCTGGACCGGCTCTGGGTGCACTGAGGGACATCGGTCACGGCGCGACCGCCGCGGTCCGGGCGTAGCCGATCCCGCGGAGGGCTTCGCGCATCTCGTCGAGAGTGGCAGGGTCCTCGATCGTGGCCGGTACGGCGTATTCTTCTTCGTCCGCGATCCGGCGCATCGTGCCGCGCAGGATCTTGCCCGACCGGGTCTTGGGCAGGCGCTCGACGACGGCAGCGGTCTTGAACGAGACGACCGGGCCGATTCGCTCGCGTACCAGCCGTATGACCTCGGCGACGATCTCGGCGTGTGGCCGCTCCACTCCCGCCTTCAGGACGAGGAAGCCGACCGGGAGCTGGCCCTTCAGCTCGTCGGCAACGCCGATCACGGCGCACTCGGCGACGTCGGGATGGGCCGCGAGCACCTCTTCGATCGCGCCGGTCGAGAGGCGATGCCCGGCGACGTTGATGATGTCGTCCGTTCGGGCCATCACGAACACATAGCCCGCGTCGTCGACGTAGCCGGCATCGGCGGTCTTGTAGTAGCCGGGGTAGGGGAGTAGGTAGGTCTCGCGGAAGCGCTCGTCGGCGTTCCAGAGCGTGGGCGACGAGCCGGGCGGCATGGGTAGCTTGACGGCCAGGGCGCCGATCTCGCCGGCCGGCCGCTCGGCGCCGCTCTCGTCTAGCACCCTCACGTCCCAGCCCGGTACGGCGCGGGTCGGCGATCCCGGGACGACCGGGAGGCGCTCGATACCGAGGCAGTTCGCGGCAATCGGCCAGCCCGTCTCGGTCTGCCACCAGTGGTCGATCACCGGCACGTCGAGCTTCCGCTCCGCCCATTGGAGGGTCTCGGGGTCGCAGCGCTCTCCGGCGAGGAAGAGGGCGCGAAAGCCGGAGAGGTCGTAGCGCCCGATGTGCTCGCCGTCCGGGTCCTGCTGGCGGATGGCACGAAAGGCCGTCGGCGCGGTGAAGAGCGTGCTGACGCCGTGCTCGGAGATCACTCGCCAGAACGCCCCGGCGTCGGGCGTCCCGACGGGCTTGCCCTCGTAGAGGACGGTCGTGCAGCCGTGGAAGAGCGGGCCGTAGACGATGTAGGAGTGGCCGACAACCCAGCCGACGTCTGAAGCGGCCCAGTACACCTCGCCGGGGTCGACGTCGTAGACGTGCTTCATCGTCCACTCGAGCGCGACCGCGTGACCGCCGTTGTCGCGAACGATCCCCTTCGGCTGCCCGGTCGTCCCCGAGGTGTAGAGGATGTAGAGCGGGTCGGTCGCTTCGACCGGCACGCACGGCGCCGGTTCCGCCGCCGCGACCGCGTCGTGCCAGTCGAGATCGCGGGCCGGGTCGAGCTCGGCCTCGAGTTGTGGCCGCTGGAGGACGATGGAGCGCTCCGGCTTCGCGTCGACCAGCCCGATCGCGGCGTCGAGCAACGGCTTGTAGGCGACCACGCGGCCCGGCTCGATCCCGCACGACGCGGAGACGACGACCTTCGGCTCGGCATCCTCGATCCGGCTGGCGAGCTCGTTCGCCGCGAAGCCGCCGAAGACGACCGAGTGGACCGCGCCGATCCGCGCGCAGGCGAGCATCGCGATCACCGCCTCGGGAACCATCGGCATGTAGAGCACGACTCGGTCGCCGCGCCCGATCCCCTGGGCCGAGAGCACGCCGGCGAAGCGCGCGACCGCATCGAGTAGCTCGCGGTAGGTGAACGTGTGGACCGCATCCACCACCGGCGAGTCGTAGATCAGGGCCGGCTGGTCTGCCCGGCCGCCGTCGACATGCCGGTCGAGAGCGTTGTGGCAGCTGTTCAGCCGGCCGCCGGCGAACCACCGGTAGAACGGCGCGCGCGAGTCGTCCAGCACGCGCTCCCAGGGCTCGATCCAGTCGATCGCGGCAGCCGCCTCGGCCCAGAAGGCCTCCGGCTCGTCGAGCGACCGCCGGTAGCTCTGGTCGAACCGGCCCATGCAGCTCCTTCCCGCCGTCGAAGCCAACGCCCGAGTGGGAACGACGAGTGCGCCTGGCAGGAATCGAACCTGCGACCTCGCGCTCCGGAGGCGCGCGCTCTATCCCCTGAGCTACAGGCGCGGTGGAGCGCAGTCTAGCCGCGGAGGGCGGCTTTGCCGGCCTCCGCTCACCGTCGCTCTCGGATGAGCAGAGTCCGGGAAAAGTTGCATGCGCGAAGCGCGAGACTTTTTCCGGCGAGCGACGGAGGCGCGCGCTCTATCCCCTGAGCTACAGGCGCGGTGGAGCGCAGTCTAGCCGCGGAGGGCCGCTTTGCCGGCCTCCGCACGCTGCGGTCGTCGGAGAACAGAACCCGGAAAAAGTTGCATGCGCGAAGCGCGAGACTTTTTCCGGCGGCAAAAACCGGGGTCTGCCCCGATGCGCTCTCCCGAAGACGGTTGTACCTTCGCGACATGCAGGATGTCCGTTTCGGCGCAAGGCTCGCGGTGCGGATCCGCTCCCTCGTCCTGCTGGCGATCGTGCTGGACCTGCCCGTGCTCGCGCGCGTGGCGAAGGCGCTGACGCCCGAGCCGCTGGTCGAGAGCCTGGAGATCGACGGGGTGCCGGTCGAGATCAGCCTGCCCGCCCGCGGTGAGGCGTGGCCCGCGTTCGTCTTCGTGACCGGTGCACATCCGCTCCGCCGCCGCGAGCCGGTGGTGCAACGGCTCGCGCGCGCGCTCGCCCGCGCGGGCTACCTCGCCGTCGTACCGGACCTTCCGGGGCTGGGCGACGGGGAGCTCACCCAGCGGACGACGGAGGCTGCGGTGGCGGTCACCGGTGCCACGGCCGCGCGTCCCGACGTGCGCGACGGGCGCGTGGCCCTCGTCGGTGCGTCGGCGGGGGCAAGCATCGCCTTGCTGACGGCGGCGCGGCCTGAGCTCGAGTCCCGAGTCTCGCTCGTCGCCGCGATCACGCCTTTCGCCGACCTGGAGAAGATCGTCTGCCTGGCCACGACGCGCCGCTACGAGGAGACCAGTGGATTCGTCGAGTACGGCGTGACGCCGCTGTTACGGCGCGCGGTCGCCCGGTCGCTCGTCGCCTCGTTGCCCGAATGTGACGACCGGGAGCGCCTGCTCGCCGTCCTGGGAGGGATCGAAGACGACTCGGACCCCCTCGACGAGCTGCAGGTGCAGCTCGACGGCCCGGAGGCGCACGCGCTCGTCCGGCTGTTGACGAATAGCGACCCCGCACGTTTTTCCGAGCTCTACCGGATGCTCTCTCCCGACCTGCTCGCCGTCGTACGCCGGCTCTCACCCGTGGCCAGCGTCGGAACGCTTTCGGCCCCCGTCGAGCTCGCCGTCCCGCCGCGCGACCCGTACTTTCCCTTCGCGGAGGCGCAGCTGCTCGCCGACTCGCTGGCGAACGTGCGCCTGACGGTGACGACGACCCTCGACCACACGCGGCCCAAGGCATCGCTGAAGGGGCTTCGCGACCTCGCTCGCTTCGATCGTTTCGTCCTCCGCAGCCTGGCGACGGCCGCGTGATCGCCGTGGCCACGACCCCGGGGCCGACCAAGCTGGCACTCGTCGGCACCCTCGCCGTGACGGCCGGCGCGGTTGCATGGTTCGCGCTCGACCGCACGAGCGGCGCGATCGACCCCGGCTTCGCGGCCGCGTTCCTGTGGCTCTTTTCGGCGCTCTTCCTGCTCCGGGTCGTCGGCCAGGTCCTGGTGAGGACGCGCCGTCCGGCCTGGCTGCCGGAGACGGAGCAGTGGAACCTGACGCCGTACCGGCTTTTGCTGCCGACTCAGCTCGTGATCCTCGCGCTCATGGTCTGGATCGACACCGACTTTTCTCGCGAGCAGGGGGTCTGGGTCGACACCCGGCCCGGCCTCGGCGAAGGGGTGCTCTGGTTCAGCTTCCTCTACGGGTCGGTGATGGCCGTGCGCTACGCCGTGCGGATGAGCCGGCGGGCGGATCAGCGCTGGTTCGGCGGGACGATCCCGATCGTCTTCCACTGGGTGCTCGCGAGCTACCTCTTCGTCCTCGGGAGCTTCCATGCCTCGCACTGACGTCGTGATCGTCGGCGGCGGTGCCGCCGGCCTGTCAGCGGCGGGGGCCCTCAAGCGGCGCGGGCTCGATCCCGTCGTGCTCGAGCAGGACGAGCGCGTCGGAGCGCGCTGGGCCGCTCGTTACGAGCGACTCCACCTCCACACCGTCCGGCGCTTTTCCGGGCTCGCCCACTACGGCATCCCCGCCGACTACCCGCGGTACGTCCACAAGGACCTGTTCGCGCGCTACCTCCAGCAGTACGCCGACCGCTTCGCGCTCGACGTCCGGCTCGGCGAGCCGGTGCGCAGGGTGCACCCGGACGACGGGCGCTGGCGCATCGAGACGCAAGTCGAGGACTGGGAGGCATCCGCCGTCGTCATCGCCACTGGCCGGTACAACCGGAAGCGCATGCCCCGCTGGCCGGGCATGAACGAGTTCCGCGGCCGCATCGTCCACTCCGGCGACTACCGGTCGGGCCGCGAGTTCGCGGGGATGCGGGCGCTCGTCGTCGGAGTCGGCAACAGCGGCGCGGAGATCGCAACCGACCTCGTCGAGCAAGCGGCGGCGTCCGTCGCGATCTCGATTCGAACGCCGCCACCGATCATGCCGCGCGATCTCTTCGGTCTCGTTCCCGTGCAGCTGCTCGGCCTCCTGTTCACTCCGGTGCCCGCGCCGAGGACGCTCGACCGGGCCGGCGCCGCGCTGCGTCGGCTCGGG
>DASXQY010000086.1:0-12682 GCA_036506915.1 Gaiellaceae bacterium
ATCGTGACGAGCCGGTCGAACTCCCAGTAGTCCTTGACCGGAAGCGCGATCCCCTGCTCGTGCGCGAGGCTCCAGAGAATCTCGGAGGCGACCGAGGCGCCGAGGTGAGTGTGCAGCTCGGCGAGGCCGTCCTCGAACACGCGGTCAGTCTAGAGGCCTGCCGGCTTCTCCCAGACCGAGACGTGCGTGCGGCTGTCGCTCGTGAACGGCTCCCGCTTCCAGCCGCTCCAGCGCTCGCGCAGGCTCATCCCTGCAAGCTCGGCCATCAGGTCGAGCTCCGCGGGCCAGGTGTACCGGAACGGAATCGAGACGCGCTCGACTCGTCCGTCGACGATCTCGAGGTGATGGGACGTGAGTCCCTGCTTCGCGACGTCGTACTCGTCGATTCCAAATCTGGTTTCGCTCACGTGGAAGGCGCGGAGGGTCTCCCCGGGTGGGAGCCACTGGAGCGCGGGGACGCCCACCTCGATGACGAAGCAGCCGCCGGGCTCGAGGTGCTCCGCGACGTTGCGGAAGCAGGCGACCTGCGCGGCCTGCGTCGTCAGGTTCAAGATCGTGTTGAAGACCAGGTAGGCCACGGAGAACGTCCCGTCCACGGTCGTCGTCGAGAAGTCGCCGATCGTCACGCCGATCTCTTCGCCGCCCGGCTTCGCGCGCAGCCTCGCGACCATCGCATTCGACAACTCGATCCCGTGCACCCGCACTCCGCGCTGAGCGAGCGGTAGCGCGATCCGGCCCGTCCCGATCCCGAGCTCGAGCGCGCGTCCGCTCCCGGCGAGCTCGGCGAGAAAGTCGACCGCCGGGTCGACGACCGCTGGGTCGAACATCTCCGCAGAGGACTCGTCGTACCTCGCGGCGACGCGCTCGTCGAAGTAGCCGTCGTCGCGCTGCACCGCGGAAACCTACAGCGCGCTGCCGGCACCGCGGCTCAGCACCTCGGGTGGCTCAGTCTTCGGACTCTGTCTCGACCCGGCTCGAAGGAAATCGGCCGCCCGTTCTAGGCGGCCTTGTCTTGTTTCTGCTTCGGAGTAACGCTCGCGCCGGCGCTCTTCGGCACCTTGATCGTGGCCCCCTTCGGCTTTGACCCGCTGTAGCCGCCGCGCTTCTGCGAGGGACGGGCCTTACTCATCCGCAGCCTCCTCTTCGGGGAACACCTCTAGGAACTGTATCTCGCTCCAACGAACGAGCAACGAAGTCTGGAGCTCTTGCGGTGCGTCATTTTCGTCGGTCAGAAACGACCCGTCGCTCTGGTTCATGGCGAAGGTACGTTCGAGAAAGAGGTCCTGTGGCTCCTCCGGATAACCCGCGGCGTGGGAGCTCTCTCCGAAAAAGCCTCCGAGCCACGGCCCGTCGTCCTTCAACTTCATCCGAACGGCCGCAGCTGGTTCTGACGAGAAGAGGTAATCCCAGCCCCGCGGCGCTGGGTCGCGGCCCGCGGCAACTCGACCTACTGCGCTCCAGAATTCAGACGGGGATCGAACGGCTCTCCCGACAGCTGTGCCGAGCGCGGCGGGTATCGCCAGGTATGCGATGGGAAGCACGAATAGCCACCACGGCAGGGGGCGAGCGTCGCTGAGCCGGTTTTCATACCTGACTTCGCCGGTCGCCGTTACTACCCGATGATGGACATACTCGGCCCGCAGGTAGTACAGCGGCGCGAGGAACAATACGAGGAAAGCCGCAGACGCGGCAGTGAAACGGAGCACCCGGTCCGAGAGGCCAATTCCCCAGCGGCCGACGACTCGCTCGAACGACCAGATGTAGATCGCCCCTGGCAAGACGGCAAGCAAGAAAACGCCGACTGCATGGAGAGTGTCGGGCACCTTCCGAGGCTAGCGAGCGTTGATGACGCCGCCTGTATCGAGAGTGTGTCGTGTACCGACGGCGGCCCAACTGATTCATCATGGGGGTCATCACCAGGCGTATTTCGATCGACCTCGACCTAGCGCTCGTCGATGAGGCGAAAGCGGTACTGGGGACGAAAGGAGCCACGGAGACCATCCACCAGGCTTTGCGTGAGGTGGTTCGGCGGGCTCGGCTCGAACGTCTCGCGCGGCGCAGGTTCACGATCCCGGACGGGGAGCTGGCCGATCTCCGCCGTTCTCGCACGGCTGATGCCTAGCGCAGCCAGAGCTGGTCGAGCAGCGTGAACCAGAGCGGGTTCTATTGGACGTTGCCCTTCCGGAGGTAAAGACGATCCAGCGCAGGTTGTACATGGGCACAAGGCGCCCGTCGACGATCATCGGGTCGATCCGGGCCCAGTCCGCGTTGGCCGCTGTCTGATCGGTTTGCTGGAGCTCGAACGCCCGCCGCCGATCTGCCGCTCGACCGCTTGGTCCGGTAGAGGAGGCCGTCCTGACCTACGCGAGCTCCTTCGTCGAGCCCACCGGCGGAATCCTCGGCCAGGTAGACGGCCCCCGTCGCGCCCTCGCCGATGACCGATTCCAGCCGAAAGCCGGCGACGATTGTGCCGCTTGAGACGTTCGAACCCACGGATTGGACGATGCCAAGGCCGCATCAGGGTTACAAGAGGAGGGCGAGTCCCTCCAACGGGGGATGCCTCGGCGCCCGAATGGAGGCATCCTCGCCACCGGGAAGGGAAACGAGGTGTCCTCGCTCGAGTTGCCGCTAGAAGAACCGCTCTCACCGGAGTTGGCGCTCGTCTGTCCGGAGCTCGCGGAGAGGGCGCGCCGGCTGCTGCCCGACCCGGGGTGGCTCGCACCGGTCGTGCGGCTCGAGAGCCCGGTGCGGTTGGGGCCGCTTCAGACGGTCATCCTGGGGCTCGCCTGCATCCTTGTCACCGTGACGCCCCTCGTTCTGACGGTGCTCGCGATCCGGTCGCCCGCTCCTCACCACTGACGATAGGGCCGGTAGCCGTCGAGGTACTCTCGGCTTGACTTGACCCAGATGGGTCATGCAGTCGGGGGCGGTGAGTGAGAGAGTCGCGGCCTCAGGCTCCAGGGTGATCCCCGAACTCCCTCCGAGCTTCGCCGTCGCCGGCGACGCTGACCCCCTCTGGCCTGAGTCCTCAGCTCGACCCGGCTGCCCGCTCTCCCAGGTGGCCGGTGGTCCGAAAAGACGGGAGCGAATGGCCGGAAGATGAAGTACACGAAGCAAGACGGCTCGCTGATCAGCTCGACGCTGGACCTGGCGCGAGCCGTGCGGGACCTCGGCGCGCCGGCCTACGTGGTCGACCGCGAGGGCGGGATTCGCTGGGTGAACCAGGCCTACGTCGAGCTGTTCGGAGACCGACGGGGCCACCCCTTCGTCGACGTGATCGCGCCGGAGCATCGGCAGCTCGCACGTACGAACTTCGCGCGGAAGGTCGTGGGCAAGGCGAGCACGAGCTTCGACGTGCGCGGGCTCGACTACCGGGGCGAGACGGTCACGATGAGAGTCACCTCGGCGCCGCTTTGGCGGGACGACGAGGTCGTCGGGATCTTCGGGATCGCGATTCCGCTCGAGCGAACGGAGGTCGCGCTCGACACGCGTGGGGAGCTGCTCGCGAATCTCACCCCTCGCCAGCTCGAGGTGCTTCGCCTGCTCGGGGAAGGCCTCGAGACCCAGGAGATCGCGGCGCGCCTGGGGATCGCCGAGGAGACCGCGCGCAATCACATTCGCGCTCTGCTCAGAGCGATCGGCGCCCGCTCGAGGCTAGAGGCTGTGCTGATGGGTCTCCGCGCCGGCGTACTCGAGCACAGTTGACCCAGACGGGTCAGGAGAAGCCGGCGAAGCGCGCCGACCAGTAGCGCGGGGGCCGCAGCGATTGCTCGTCGCCACTCCGCCCGAGGCCCTCGTCGCAGGGTCTGCCTCGGGCGCGGCCCCCTTTACTCAGCTCAGCTCGTCCGGCTTAGGTCGCCTGGCCGTAGATGCGCTCGCGCAGCGTTCCGGGCTGCGGCCCCCGGGGGGGATCCGACCGTTGCAGCTCGGCGGCGAGCTCGCGGATCCAGGCCCGCGCCATGTGCAGCTCGGCGGCGAGCCCGCCCCGTTCCCGCTCCAGGCGCTCGACCTCTTCGCCGAGCGATTCCAGCTTGCCTGCTTGCAGCTCGACCGTCTCCGTCAGTTCCGCGACGATCGCTTCGCTCTCGAGGACCTTGGGGAGCTCCTCGAGACCACGTGTCCGAACATCCATCTGCCCCTCCTTCCATCAGGCGGGCCGCACGCGCCCTCGTTGTTGCTCTCCCTCACTTCGCATCCTCTTCACGAAACGCGATCTGTAAAGCCCCTGGGGCAACACCAGGTCGGTCGCGGCCGTCAATATCTGCGGCGCGATGAAGGTGGGCATCGTCGTTCCGTACTCCTGGTCCTACTGGGGCGCCGTCCCGGAGCACGCAGAGCTCCAGGCGCAGTCGCTCCAACGGCGCGGGATCGAGACGCGGACGATCATCGGGCACGACCCACCGGGGAGCTTCACGCGCGTGCTGCATCCCCGGCACGGGCGGCACGGGAGGCCGCCGGCGGATGTGATCCCCGTCGGGCGCTCGGTCATCGTGCCGGCGAACGGGGCGCTGCCGAACATCGTCCTCAGCCCGTCCTCGATCCCGCGGATCAAACGGGCCTTGAGGGAAGAGCGCTTCGACGTCCTCCACCTGCACGAGCCGATGACGCCCGCGATCTGCGTTGCGACGCTCGCCTGGGCGCCGTGCCCGATCGTCGCCACCTTCCACGCGTCGGGCGACCTGAGTTGGCTCAAGGGTGGGAAGGTCGTCTGGGGCTTCCTGCTGGACCGGATCGACCACCGGATCGCGGTCTCGGAGGCGGCGCGGGAGTCGGTCTCGCGCTACTTCCCGGCCGAGTACGAGCTGATCCCGAACGGCGTCCTGATCCCCCCCGAGGCCGACGCGGGCGGGCGGGAGAACCGGGTCGTCTTCATCGGTCGGCACGACCCGCGCAAGGGGATGCCGGTGCTACTGCGCGCGTGGCCGGAGATCCACCGGCGCACCGGGGCGCGCCTGCGCATCGTGGGCGCCGATCCGCTGATGGTTCGGCTCGCGCTCTCGCGCCTGCACGGGGGAGAGGCCTCGACAGAGGGGATCGACCCCCTCGGCTTCCTCAGCCAGGATGACCTCACCGAGGAGCTGCTCTCGGCCAAGGCGCTGGTGGCCCCGTCGCTCGGCGGCGAGAGCTTCGGGATGGTGCTGACGAGGGCGTTCGCGTGTGCGACGCCGGTAGTCGCGTCTGACATCACCGGGTACCGTGCTGTCATGACCGACGAGACGGGCTTGCTCGTCCCGCCGGGCGATCCCGACGCGCTGGCGAACGCGCTTGTCGCGCTGCTCGAGGACGAGCCCGGACGGCGGCTGCTTGGAGAGGCTGCGCGGCGGCTCGCCCAAGAGCGTTACTCCTGGGACGACATCGGACGCCGGCTGGCCGCGATCTACGAGAGGCTCGCGTGAGGTTCGCGCTGCCGCGGAGCGTGCTCGTCCGCGCCGTGTTCGTCTTGGCAGCCGCCGTCGGGCTCGTGGCGCTCGTCTGGTGGCGCGGGCCCAACTGGGGGGCGGTCGCGGACGCGTTCTCCGCCGTGAGGTGGGAATGGGTCGTCGCGGCGATCGGCCTGAACCTGCTCTCGGTGGTCGTGCGCGCGACCGCCTGGCGCACGGTGATTGCGGAGGCGCTGCCTCCGCCGCACCCACGGCTCCCGCTCGTCTTTTCCGCGTTCTCGGTCGGGCTGTTCGCCAACGCCGTTCTGCCGGGCCGGATCGGCGAGCTCGCGCGGGTCGCGGTGCTCACCCGGAAGCTCCGGCTCCAGGGGCGCGCCGACGGCACGTGGGCGGCGCTCGTGGGGACGGTCTTCGCGCATCGGCTCTTCGACCTCATACCCACGACCGGCCTGATCCTCTACGTGCTGGTCACCGCGAAGATCCCTCACTGGGCGGCGGGGAGCCTGGTAATCGTCGGCGTGATCGGGTTCGGGCTGTTCGCGTTCGCGGTCGCCAGCGCGCGACACCAGAACCAGTCGGTACTGGAGGGGCTCGGGCCCATCCGGCGGCTGGTCGAGATGGGCCGGTTCGGCCTCGGGGTGATGCACCGGCCGTTGCCTGCGGCGGTGGCGGCGTTCTTCCAGTGCCTCGGCTGGCTCTGCCAGTTCTTCGCCGTCTACGTGGCGATGCGGGCCTTCGACATTCATGCGCCGCTCCCGGCGGCCGGGCTGGTTCTCCTCCTGATGAACGTGGCGACGCTCTTTCCGCTCTGGCCGGGCAACATCGGACTGCTCCAGGCCGTGGTTGCCCTACCGCTGCGCTCCTACGGGGTCGCCGCCGCCGGCGCGGTCGCCTTCGGCTTCGGGCTCCAGGCGATCGAGGCGTCCGTCGGCGTCGGCGTCGGCTTGATCTTCCTCGCGCGCGAAGGGCTCTCGTTCGCGATGCTGCGGCGGATGCCGGACGCGGGGGAGGCGGAGGTGCCGGAAGACGAGGCGGCCGAGGCGCCGGCCCGCGACGGCGATGAGGCTCGTGCGCGCGCTCGCGTGCCCGGCTAGCCTCAAGGGCGTCCTCAGCGCAGCCGAGGCGGCGGCCGCGCTTGCGGCGGGGTTCGCCCGGGCCAGGATGGATGCCGACGCGCTGCCGGTCGCCGACGGCGGCGAGGGCACGGCGTCGGTTCTGGGTGCGCGCGTGCTGCGGCAGTGCCACGTACACGACGCGTTCGGGTGGCCCCGGGAGGCGCCGATCCACGCGCTCCCGGACGGCACGATCGTCGTCGAGAGCGCGGACGCGATCCCGCTCGATCCGGAGCGGCGCGACGTGCTAGCCGCCTCCAGCCGCGGCTTCGGCGAGCTGATCGCCCAGGTGGGCGAGTGCCCGCGGCTCCTCGTCTGTCTGGGCGGCACGGCGACGATGGACGGCGGGGAGGGATTGCTCGAGGTGCTGGACGAGCTGCCGGCGCCGACCACGGCGCTGTACGACACGCGCGCCGGGTTGCTGGACGCGCCGCGGCTCTTCGGGCCGCAGAAGGGAGCGCTCGCCGAGGACGTCGCCACCCTGGAGCAGCTGTTCGCTGCGACGGAGCACCTCCGCTCCTATGCCAAGCTCGCGGGTGCCGGGGCGGCCGGCGGTCTCGGCGCGGCGCTGGCCTCGCTCGGAGCGGAGCTCGTATCCGGTGCCGAGTTCGTGCTCGAGGCCCTCGCCTTCCGCGAGCGGGCGGCCCGCGCGGACCTCGTCGTCACCGGCGAGGGGACCGTCGACCGGACGACGTTCAAAGGAAAAGCGCCGGGCGAGGTCGTGCTCGTCTGCGAGGAGCTCGGGGTGCGGTGCGTCCTCTTCGGCGGCCGCGTCGAGGACGGGATCGACGCACTCGCGCTGAGCGGCGACCCGGCACGCGCCGCGGAAGACCTCGAAGCCCTAGGTCTTGCTCTAGGACTCGGCCGCGCGTAGCCGCTTCGCCATCGCCTGGAGCAGCGGCCAGGCGATGCGTGCGTCGCTCTCGACGAGCGGCCGGAAGTCCCAGAAGGTGAGCCCGTAGCAGCGGAGCTCGGAGTCGGCCACGATCGTGGCGCTGCGCGAGCCCTGGTCGATCAGCGCGATGTCGCCGAAGTAGTCGCCGGGGCCCAGCCGGCCGCGTTCCTCGCCCTGCACGGTGACGACGGCCTCGCCGCTCTCGATCACGAAGAAGCCGGCGCCGCCCTCGCCCTCGGTCGCGACCGGGTGGCCTGCGTCGAAGGTTCGTTCCTTGAACGAGCCGCTCAGGCGCTCGAGCTCGCGCGGCTCGAGGTCCGCGAAGAGCGGGATCCTCTGGAGCAACTCGACGGACGGCCCGGCCACGCCGTCGATTCTAAACGGGCGTGCCGAGACGCGGAGGTTCGTGATGGTCACACGGCTGCGACGCCGAGCCGCGAGCCGACCACGGCATCCGCCGCCTCGGCGCTGGCCGAATGCCCGGTGACCGCGCCCAGGAAATCGTCGCGCTCGAGCGCGTAGAGCTCGACGTCGGTGCGGGCCGAGACGGTCGCGGTGCGGGGGACGTCCCGGAGGAGCGCGATTTCGCCGAAATACGAGCCCGGCCCCTCGACCCGCGGCGGTCCGCTGTCGAGGGCGATCTCGACCTCTCCCGCCCCGACGACGTAGAACCGGTCTCCGTGCTCGCCCCGGCGGATGATCTCCTCCCCGGCGTGCGCGTGGACGGACGCCATCCGCGCGGCTAGACGCTCGAGCACCGGGGCCGGCAGCGGGGCGAAGAGCGGGATCCCACGCAGCAGCTCGAGCTCGCGGGGGTGCATCGGCGCTGCGTCGAGGTCGACCAGGCTCGTACGCGCGAGCACCGAGATGAGGGGGAGAAGGGCGCCAACGCTGACGAGCGCCCAGCGGACGCCGATGGCGTTGATCAGCACCGGTGCGAGGATCGCTCCCACTGCGACCGTCGCGTAGAAGAGGCTGTGGAGGACGCCGAAGACCCGCGCGAGCACGTCGCCCGGCGTACTCCGCTGGAGGATCGTGTAGCCCGAGACGTCGCCGACGACCACCGAGAGGCCGATCAGAGCGAAGACCACGAGCGCGACGCCGGTGTGCGGCCAAACGCCCACGAGGAGCAGCGGCCCGCCCGCGCCTGCGAGAGCAATTCCGAAGGTCGATGCCAAACGCTTGCGCCCGACCAGCGTGAGCGAGATGAAGCCGCCGGCGAGACCGCCGACGCCGACCGCTGCGTTGAGGTAGCCGACGCCACTGGCACCGATGTGCAACAGCTCGAGCGCCGATACGGCGACCAGGACGCTGAAGGCGCCGTAAATGAGCGTCTGCGCGGAGAAGAGGCCGACAACGAGGCGCAGGTGTGGGTCGCGCGCGATGGTGCGGAAGCCGGCGGTCGCCTCCTCGACGAGCCGTGTCCGCGCGCGCCGAAGCGGCGGCTCGGTCGCCCGCAGCAGCCATGTCAGCTGGAGCGCCGACCAGATGAACAATCCGCTCGTCACTGCGAAGACGACCCAGACGTTGGAGACCGCGAGCAGCACACCGCCGAGCGCGGGCCCGACGCAAAACCCGAGGCTCTCGATCGTGCTCGAGCTGACGTTGGCGGCCGTGAGCTCCTCTGGCGTTCGCGCCAGCGACGGCAGCAGTGCGGCCTGCGCGGGCTGGAATGCGGTCGTGATCACGGCCACCGCCGAAGCGAGGGCGTAGACGAGCGCGGCCGGTGCGCCCGTGAGCACGCAGGCGGACATGCCCGCGAGGGCGACGGCGCGAAGGACGTCCGTGCCGAGCATCACGCGCACACGCGGATAGCGGTCGCCGAGGATCGACGCGAGTGGCGAGGCAGCCGCGGCCGGGAGCCAGCGGATCAGTCCCATGAGCCCGACTGCCGAGGCCCCGCCGTGACGGTAGGCATAGACGACGATCGCTACGGAGTACGCCCAGCTGCCGATGATCGAGCCGGCCCAAGCAAGCTCGAGGCGCCGCAAGGCCGGGTTCCTGTACACCTCGCGGAGGGCGCCAAACGACTCTTCGAGGCGCTCCCGCAGTCGCTTCATGGCGAGAGGATGTCAGCCCCGATTGCGTTTTTGAAGGATGCCAGGGAAGATTTCGAAGGTAACGACCGTCTATTGACTGAAATTCGATCTCCTTGGAAGGAGGAGAGATGACCGACAAGAAGCGAACGGACGAGGAGCAGGTCGAGGAGACCGACGTCGAGGCCCACGCCCCTGGCGTCCCCCGGCCCGGTGTGCCTGCGCCAGGCGTCCCTCGCGCAGACGAGCCAGGCGATGACGTCGAGGCCCACGCCCCTGGCGTCCCGGCCCCCGGCGTTCCTGCGCCAGGCGTCCCTCGCGCGGACGAGCCAGGCGATGACGTCGAGGCGCACGCCTACGCGCCGAAGTCAGGCGCACCGAAGGCGGGCTAGAACTTCCGTCTCGAGACAAGCAGAACCACCGAGGGAGCCCGAGCGGCTCCCTCGGCGTTCCTAGAGATTCTCGTCGGCAAGCAATTCTTCGAGCGCGGCGAGCAATCGCAGCGCCGCCTCGCGCCGTTCGGGTTCCGCGTCGGCCAGCCGTTCCACGAAGCGGGCGACGACTGCGGCCTGGCCGCCCTGGTCGTCCAGCACTGCCCGCGCCTCGCGCGCTTTCTGGAGTAGGTCGAGCGCGATTGCGGCCTCGTTGGCGAACAGGCCGAGCAGCTCCATCTCCGCCAGCGAGAACGCTGCCTGCTGCGGCCGGTCGAGCACGTTGAGCACGCCGAGTGCGCGCTCTTCGTGCAGCAAGGGCACGGCCATGAGGCCCTTCGGCACATAGCCGGTCGACTCCGCCGCCTCGCGCGCGAAGCGCGGATCCTGAGAAAGCTCCTCGACCACGAGCGGCTGGCGCGTGACGAGCACCCAGCCGGCGATTCCGGTGCTGGAGGGGAAGCGCTTGCCGACCAGCTCGCCCGCGCCCTCGCCGGCGACCGCCTCGAAGACGAGCTCGTCCGTCGCCTCGTCGTGGAGGAAGACCGACGATGCCTTGGCGGCGAAGATCGCCCGCGCAACCTCAACGATCGCCTGGAGCAGCTCGCGGTAGGACTCCTCCGCGCCGAGGGACCCCGCCGCGACGGCGGCTCTCAGGTCGTCGGTCACCGGTTCGGCCCGAGGTTGTTTGCGGTCAGGTAGAGCACGCTCTTGAGCTGGAAGGGTGTCAGCTCCGGATGCTTCGCGAGGACGAGTGCGCAGATCCCGCTCATGTGCGGCGTCGCGAAGCTGTTCCCGCTCGAGCGGATGGTCCCGCCGCCGATCCAGGCGACCTCGACGCCGACGCCGCGCGCGAAGAACTCGACCGGGGGCGAGGGGTTGTAGAAAAACGTCAGCGGGTCGGGCTCCTCGTGACTCCCGACCGAGAGGACGGACGAGAACCGCCAGGGATAGCTCTCCACCGGCATGTTGTGTGCCGAGGCGACGAGCACGGTCCGGCGGAAGTAGGCGGTGTCGGCCAGCTCGTGAAGGAGGCCGGCGAACTTGGCCTTCGTGGTCGAGAGGCTCATGTTGATCACGTCGAAGCCCTGCTCGACCGCCCAGCGCAGGCCGCCGAGCAGGATCGGGCCGCTGCCCGTGAAACCCGCGCCGAGAACGCGGACGCTGAAGAGGCGGCAGTCGGGGGCGATCGAGCGGACGATGCCGGCACAGCCGGTGCCGTGGCCGCAGAGGTCGCCCTCCTCGTCCTCCGAGACCACGATCTCTTCGTCCTCGCCCTTGCTGATCGCCACTGCGCCCTCGAGCTCGCCGACCAGCGGATGGTCCGGCTCAACGCCGCTGTCGAGGATGCAGACGCGCACGCCCTCGCCGGTCGAGCCGCCCCAGGCCCACTCGCGCGTGACCTGCTCGGGCCATTCGACACCGAGCGCGATCTGCTCGGCGGCGTCCGCGGGGAGGCTCCAGGCCGGAAGAGTCTCGCCGGTGTAGCGGGCTGGCTCCTGCTGGGCCATGAGGCGATCCTAGAGAACGGGACCGGGGCTACCTGGGCAGATGGCGGCGGAGCTGGTCGAGCAGCGCCCGCGTCGGCTCGACGCCCTCGGCGTCGAGAGCGGCTTCGAGGTCGGCCATGAGCGCGCGGCGGAACTCGGCGTCGGCCTCCGCCCGGGCGACGATCTGGCCCACCTCGCGGCGGGCTCTGGGCAGCTCCTGGGCCGCTTCGACCCAGCCCTGCGGGGCCGGCGGGAGCATCCCGATCAGTCGCGCAAGCCGCTGAATGTCGTATCCGCTCATCGCGTCACCTGTTCACCGGACGGCCCCGGGCCGGGATTTCTTCCCTCGGGACCGGGGTTTTCGCCTTCGAAGGCGGTGCGGAGCTTGTCGAGGCAGCGGGAGATGCGGCTGGCGATCGTCCCGGCCGGGAGGCTGAGCGCATCGCCGATCGTGCGGTAGCTCTCGTCCTGGGCGAAGAAGCGGTCGAGGATGTCACGGCAGTTGTTCGGGAGGCCGGCCAGCGCAACGTGGACGTCGAACGCATCGTCGAGCTCGCCGAGCACGTCGTCGCCCGGCCGGTCGGGGAGCTCTTCCTCGGACGGTTGCTCACGGGTGCCCGCTCGGAGGCGGTCGATGCAGAGCCGCCGCGTGAGCTGGGCGATCCAGGGGCGGAGCGCATCGTCGTCGCGAAGCGAGTCGAGCCGCTCGTACACCCGGGCGAAGACGTCCTGGAAGACATCCTCGGCATCGTGCAGCGGCAGGCGGAAGGCCTGCACCGCGATCGCGTAGACGTAGCGCGAGAAGCGGTCGACCAGCTCGCGCCAGGCGGCCTCGTCCCCGTCCCGGCAGCGGGCGACAAGCTCGGCGTCGCTGAGCTCGGCGGTCAGGTCTGCTGCGCGGCGCGGAGCCGTTTCGCCATCGTCTCGAGCAGCTTCCATGCGATCGCTGCGTTTCCCTCGACGAGGGGGCGGAACTCCCACGCTGTCAGTCCATAACAGCGCAGCTCGGTATCGGCGGTGACGGTCGCGCTGCGGCTGCCGTCGTCGATCAGCGCGATCTCTCCGAAGTAGTCGCCGGGGCCGAGCTTGCCACGGTCTGCGCCGTGGACGCTCACAGTCGCCTCGCCGTCCTCGATCACGAAGAAGCCGGCCCCGCCCTTGCCCTCGCTCGCGATCGTGCTGCCGGCTCCGAACGTCCGCTCCTTGAACGAGCGCGCGAGCCGCTCGAGATCGCGCCGCGCGAAATCGGCGAAGAGCGGGACGCGCTGGAGGAGCTCGACTGGTGCCTCGGCCACGGGTGGATTCTAAGGCTTTGCGGCCTCTGCGCGGCCCGCGAG
>DASXQY010000087.1:0-3774 GCA_036506915.1 Gaiellaceae bacterium
CGCAGCCGCCGGCGCGCCGATCAGCTCAGCGGGACGCTCGGGACGCTCACGACACCGAGCCGCTCGAAGATGCTCTGACTCTCGGCCCGCAACTGGGCCGCGTCCTCTCCGCCGGCGTCGGCCATGGCCTGAAGCGCGAGCGCGACCTCGTACGCCTGCTCGGTCTCACGCGCGTGGTCGAGGCTCTGGGCGAGCTTCTCGAGGGCCGCAGCAGCGTCTCCGGCCTGTAGCAGGGCGTAACCCATCAACCGCTCGAGCACGGGGCGCAGCGGCAGGCCGGCCGCGCTCTCGGGGATGTCGGCCAGCGTCTCGTCGGCCAGGCGGTAGGCCTCTTCCGGGCGGTCCCCCCGAAAGAGGGCGATCTCGGCCACGTAGGCCCGGCATTCGAGCACGAAGCTGGTCGCGTGGATCTCGCCGAGCTCCGCAAGGGCCGCGTTGAGGACGCGCTCGGCTTTCTCCAAGTCACCGGCGCGCATCGCGAGCCGGCCGAGCCCCTCCTGGGCCAGTCCTATGATGTAACGCGCCCCGGCGACGCGGGCCGTGTCGAGGGCCTCTGCGAGCAGGGGCTCGGCCTCGTCGAGACGGCCCTGGTCGGAGAGCAGCTGGCCGATGTTGTTCGTGATAGTGGCGATCCCCACGACGTCACCGACTCGCTCGCGCAACGCCTTGGCCCGCCCGTAGAGGTCGAGCGCCTGATCCCAACGGCCTTCGTGGTACGCGTCGAGCCCCAGGTTGTTCAGCACGTTCGACTGTCCCAACAAGTCGTCGAGATCCTCGTAAATCGGAAGGGCAAGCCCGCGGAACGCGATTCGCTCGGGACTGCCCAGGGCGGTGTAGGCAAGGTGGAGCAGGTAGTACCCGTGTGCCAGGCCGCGCAGGTCTTGCACGGTGAGGGCGATGTCGACGCCCTCCTTGCACCGTTCGACACACTCCCGGAACCTGCCCTGCCGGAAGCGCGCCGCTCCTTGAGCGAGTGTGAGCTCGATCAGATGAGGCACCCGATCCGGCTCGGGCAGAAGCTCTACGGCCTGGAACCCCTTGCCATACGACCTGAGCGCGAGCGAGTACTCTCCCATCTCCTCCCGTAGGCGACCCTCCTTCAGGAACAGTCCTGGCTGTCGGGCCGAATCCTTCGCGCTCAACCGGCGGGCGCTTCGAAATGCCTCTGCCGCCCCCTCGTACTTTCCGGCCAGCCGGGAGACGTCCCCGAGCGCCTCCCAGACCTCGGAGATGCTCTCCGGCGACAGCTCGGGCAGGTGGCGCGCGGCCGAGAGCGCACGCCGGTAGAACTCGGCGGCCTCGACGTTGGCGAACTTGTCCTGTGCGCGGCGCCCGGCGGCGATCGCGTACCGCCACGCGGCATCGAAACGGTGCGCCGCGTGGAAGTGAAGGGACAGCAGCTCGACCACGTCGTCCAGCCGCCCCGCATAGAGGTGTTCGAGCGTCTCCCCGACGCGGGCGTGGAGCTCGCGGCGCCGATTGAAGGAGAGACCCTGGTAGGCCGCGTCCCTGAACAGGGCGTGACGGAACCGGAATCCCTCGGGAACGTAGGGGTCCCGCTCGACGAACTCGACGAGCCGGTCCCAGCTCTCGGAGTCTGGGGCGGCCGACGGATCGCCGGCGAGCACCTCGGTGATGACCTGGGAGCTGAAGCTGACGCCGAGAACCGACGCCCAGCGGAGGAGGAGCTTGTCCCGCGGTGCCAGCTCGTCGATTCGAGTCGTGACGACCGCCTCGACATTCTCCGGCAGCTCCTCCATTTCCTCGATCCGGATCGCCGCGGCGATGAGCTCCTGAAGGAAGAGCGGGTTGCCGCCGGCCCGCTCGGTGATCACTTCGACCTCCTCGTGGGGAATGCCGCCGTCGGCCGCCGCAGCGATCAGGTCTGCCGCCGCCGCGCCGCTGAGCGGTTCGAGCCTGAGCGTGAGCGCCGGGACGGGGGGTACGCCCTGGGCGGCGAGGAATCCCTCGTCGGATGGCCGGCGGGTCGTGCAGAGCACCCACGGCGCCTGGGCGACGCGGCTGCCCAGGTGGCGCAGGAGGTCGCTGGAGGCCTCGTCCATCCAGTGCACGTCCTCGAAGACGAGCAGGCTCGGATCGGGGAGGATCGCTCGCAGGAGCAGTTCGACGACTCCGTGCAGTCGGGCCCGCCTGAAGGCAGGCTGCAGCTCGTCGGCTTCCTTCGTCGGGAGAGCGGCGACGTCGAGCGGCATGGCGAGCAGGGGAATCCAAGCGGCGAGTTCCAGGTCGAGCTCCTGGAGACGCCCTGCGAGAAGCTCGGAGTTGTGCTTCGGGCCGCCGTTCAGTGGGAGATCGAGCAGGCCTCGGAGCAGGTCACGAAACGGGAAGTACGCGGTCGAGGACTCGTACTGGCTGCAGTGCGCCGTCTCGATCACCATGTCCGACGCCTGGAGCTTGAGCTCGTCGACGACGCGCGTCTTGCCGATCCCCGGCTCGCCGATCAGCTCGACGAGCGTGCCGAACCCCGCCCGAGCCGGCGTCAGCGAGGCGGTGAGGACGGTCATCTCTCGCTCCCGTCCGACCAGCGGCAGCTTCTGCTCGCGGATGGTGACCGGCCCGGCGTCGGCGGCGATGGCCCCGACCTCGTAGGCGCTCACCGGCTCGGCCTTCCCCTTGACGCGGAAGGGCTCGAGCTTTGCCGACTCGAAGCGCGTGGCCGACCGGTCGATGACGTCTGCCGCCGCCAGGATCTGCCCGGAGTGCGCGCGTGCCATCAGGCGGGCCGCGAGCGCAGCCGTGTCGCCGAGGATGGTGTACGTGCGGCGGAAGGGCGCGCCGATCCCGCCGGCGAAGACCCGACCGCGGTTGACGCCGATGCGGAGCGATAGGCCGGGCTGCGCCTCGACGATCGCCCGCAGGGCCCGGAGCATGCGCTCCTCGTCGTCGCCTGCGGTCTCGGGGACGCCGGCGACGAGGATGATCCGGCCGCCGTCTATGTCGATGTCGCTCTCGAGGAAGCAAATCCGGTGTGCGGCCGCGGCCGTCTGGATGGAGACGACGAGTCGGTCGAGTGCCGCGGCGACCTCCTCCGGGCCGGAGTGGGCGAGCAGCCCGTCGGTGCCCGAGAACGCGAGGAAGGCAACGGTCGCCTGCCGGTGTTCGCCTTCCGTCGCCTCCTCGACGAGCGTCGCACGGATCGCAGCCGGCACCAACGCCTCCAGGTCGAGCTCCGACACGTCCGGAACTGGTTCGACACGCCCCTTCGCCGCGGCCTCGCCTCGAAGCAGCCGTCCTCCGTGCCGCGGCTCGCCGAGAACGCCGGGGTCAAGCCGTTCGGCGACCTTGGCGCTGACGATGATCTCACCCGCCTCCGAGATCGATTCCATCTCCACGGTGGCGGTCGCCGCGGGGCCGGTCACGATCAGCTCGCGATGGGCGTCGCCCACGAGGAAGAAGTCGAAGGCGCCGCAGTGGAGACCCGCATGCATCTTCAGCGTCACCGCGCCCGCCGAGGTCCTGGGCCGCCCGAGCGTTCGAAGCGTCCGCCGCATCGCAAAGGCCGCCCGTGCAGCGCGCGCCTCGTGTTCCGGCCCTGAGAAGAACAGGAGCAGAGCGTCTCCGCCGAACTTCAGCAGTCCACCGCCGTCCGCGTAGGCGACGTCGAGCAGCCTCGCGAAGGTCGCGTTGATGATCTCGGTGACCTCCTCGGCCCCGGCGCGGCCCTTTGCAGCGAGCAGCTCGGACATCCGGGTGAAACCGGAGATGTCGATGAACGCCATCGTTCCGTCGACCCGTTGCCAGCGAGCCTCGGGC